>DAIUCA010000086.1:0-10009 GCA_036846405.1 Candidatus Competibacteraceae bacterium | reverse complement strand
CCCCGCGTAGGGGCGACCCTTGCGGTCGTCCTGGCCTGTGGGGGTGGGATTACGGGCAGGCGCAAGGCCTGCCCCTACCGACCGCCAATCCCCGCGCGGCGGGTTTAATCCACCCACCGCCGAGCACCCCGAAACAGCAAATGCCAGGGGCTGGGATCCGACAACCCGCCCTCGGTGGCCGCCGTCGCCGCTATGGGCCGTTCCAGCGCCGACGGTATCCACGAGAATTGATTCAGCCGAAAACACCGTTCCGGATGGGGCATGAGCACGGCGATTCGCCCGTCTTCGTTGGTCAGCGCCGTGATGCCCTCTGGCGAGCCGTTGGGATTGAACGGGTAGTCGTGGGCCGGCGCGCCGTGTTCATCCACAAAGCGCATCGGCACCAGACCCCGATCTAGGACCTGGCGGGCATCGTCTGCCGTGGCAAACATGGCCCGCCCTTCCCCGTGGGACACCACGATTGGTAGGCGCGACCCCACCAAATCGCGGAAGAAAATCGACGGCGAGTCGAGGATCTCCACGGTGACCCAGCGGGCTTCAAACTGTTCGCTGCGATTGCGCCCGAAGGTGGGCCAATGGGCTGTGCCCGGCAGCAGCGATCTCAAGGCCGTGAGCATTTGGCAGCCGTTGCAGATGCCTAAGGCGAACCGGCGCGGATCGTGGAAGAAGCGGTACAGCGAGTCCCGCAGGCGGGGGTCGAACAGAATGCTTTTCGCCCAGCCCTGCCCGGCCCCCAACACATCGCCGTAGGAAAAGCCGCCACACGCCGCCAGGCCCACCAGATCGTCCAAGGAACGGCGATGGTCCAACAGGGCGGTCATGGGCAAATCCACCGCGTCGAAGCCCGCCGCCAGCCAGGCCGCCGCCATTTCGTGGTGACCGTTGATGCCCTGTTCCCGCAGCACGCCCACCCGTGGGCGGGCCCCCACCGCGATCATCGGCGTCACCAGGGCGGTTTTCGTTGTCGTCGCCAGGGTCGCCGTGAGTTTTACCCGCCCGAGGGCGTCGAATTCCGCCGCCGCCTCGGTCGGATTGTCTCGCTGGGATGCCATTTGGTGGCTCACCGTGGACCACAGCCGCCGCAGCATCCCCAGGGGGGCGCCGTACACCCGCTGGTCGCCATGGCGAATCTCTACGCGATCGTGGGCGGCGGGCGCGCCGAGCCAGTGGGCGCAGTCCTGCAGGTGGTGTTGCGACAACAGCTGTTGTACCGCGACCACAGAAGACGGCCTCACCTGCACCACCACGCCCAATTCCTCCGCAAACAGGGCGGGCATCAGGGCGTCGCGGCGACCGCCGGTGAGGGCGCGCACCTGTAGATCGAGGCCGCAGTGGGCGGCAAACGCCATTTCCAGCAGCGCCACCAGCAGGCCGCCGTCGCTGCGGTCGTGGTAGGCCAAGAGATGGTCGCGGGCCCCGTGGAGAAACCGTTGAAGCGCGATGAGCAGGGCAGGATCGTCCACATCCGGCGGCATGTCGCCCAACTGGCAGTACACCTGGGCGAGCACCGAGCCGCCCAAACGGTGTTGGCCGCGACCCAAGTCGATGAGCAACAGCGGCGCGTCCGCGTCCACCACCAGCAGGGGCGTGAGCACGCGGCGGGCGTCCGCCAGGGGCACAAAGGCCGTGGCCACCAGGGTGAGCGGGCTCACCACCTGGCGGTCGCCGGCGGCGGTGGCCCAGCGGGTTTGCATGGAAAGCGAGTCTTTGCCCACGGGAATGCCGATGCCCAGGGCCGGCGCCAATTCCAAACCCACGGCGCGCACCGCCTCAAACAAGGCCGCGTCCTCGCCGGGCCAATTCGCCGCCGCCATCCAGTTGGCCGACAGCTTCACGTCCCCCAAGGCGGCCACGTGGGCGGCGAGAAGATTGGTGAGCGCCTCGCCCACCGCCAACCGCGCCGAGGCGGCGGCGTCCAGCAGGGCCACCGGGCTGCGTTCCCCCAGGGCCATGGCGTCCCCGGTGAAGCCACAAAAGCTGTTGAAGGTCGCCCCACAGTCGGCCACGGCCACCTGGCGCGGGCCCACCAGGGGATCGCGGGCGGTCATGCCGCCCACGGTGCGGTCGCCGATGGTGATGAGAAATTGTTTGTCGGCCACGGCGGGAAATTGCAGCACCCGCTCCAGGCTGGCCGCCAGGTCTAGGGTCGTGGCGTCGAAGGGTCGGGTCTTTGCCGGGCGGGATTGGGTCACCCGATGGGGCGCGGGCAGCTTGCCCAACAGCCAGTCCAGGGGGAGCGCCACCGGGCGGTTGTCGTGCAGGGAGTCGTGCACCACCAACTGTCCCGAGGCGTCGCTCCAACCGACGACGGCCACCGGACAGCGTTCTTGCCGACAGCGGTCGAGAAATCCCGCCAGGCCGTCCGCGTGTAGCGCCAGGACATAGCGTTCTTGGGCCTCGTTGCACCACAGCTCCATGGGCGACAGCTGGGGGTCGCCACAGGGAATCGCCCGCAGGTCGATGCGGCCGCCCGCGCCCCCCCCGTGGAGCAGCTCGGGAATGGCGTTGGCGAGGCCGCCGGCCCCCACGTCGTGAATCGACAAAATGGGGTTGGCGTCCCCCAGGGCCCAACAGGCGTCGATGACCTCCTGGGCGCGGCGCTCCATTTCGGGGTTATCCCGCTGGACCGACGCAAAATCCTGGGCTTGGGATTGGGTGCCGCTGCTGTGGCTGGACGCCGCGCCGCCCCCCAGGCCGATGAGCAGCGCCGGGCCGCCCAGCACGAGGATCGGCGATTGGGGCGGAATCGGCTGTTTTTGGTCGTGACCGGGCCGCAGTTGGCTCACGCCGCCGGCCACCATCACCGGCTTGTGAAACCCCCGATACACCGAAGGATGCCCGTCGGTCGCCCTCTCCAAGGTGCGGAAAAATCCCGCCAGGGTGGGTCGCCCAAACTCGTTGTTAAACGCCGCCGCGCCCAAAGGCCCGTCCCGCATGATCTGGGCGGGAGACGCCAGGTGGGGCGGCTGGCCGACGCCGTCGATTTCCCAAGGTTGAAGCGCGTCGCCCAAGCGCAGGTGGCTGGTGCAAAAACCCACGACGCCCGCCTTGGGTTTGGCGCCCAGACCGGTGGCCGCGCCGTCGCGAATCTCGCCCCCCGCCCCGGTGGCGGCGCCGGCAAATGGCGAAATCGCCGTGGGGTGGTTGTGGGTCTCCACTTTGATGACCAGGTGGGCGGCCTCCCGGTGGTAGCGATACTGGCCGTCGTCCCCGTGGGGCCACAGGCGCACTGTCTCATGGCCCACCAACACCGCGCCGTTGTCGCGGTAGGCCGACAGCACCCCGGCGGGATGTTGCGCAAAGGTGTGTTTGATCATGCCGAACAGGGTGTCGCCCTGGGGCAGCCCGTCGATTTCCCAGGTGCTGTTGAAGATTTTGTGGCGACAGTGCTCGGAATTGGCTTGGGCAAACATCATGAGTTCGGCATCCGTGGCCAAGCGGCCCAATGGCGCGTACCCCGCCGCCAGATACGCCAATTCCGCCGGCGACAGCCCCAAGCCCCAGTCCCGATTGCACGCCGCTAGGGTGGCTTCATCCGTTTCGGTGAATACGAGGGGACGGGGCGCGATCGCCGGGGTGAGCGCCGCTTCGGGGGGCAGGCCCCAAAACAGGCTTTCCGTCATGGGATCGTGGAGCAGCGCCGCCACAGGGGCGGTTGCCGTGGCCTCGGTGGCGGATTCGAGAAAATACAGCCGCCCCCGGGTGAACTGTTCCAGGGCGATGCCGCAGCGGTGGGCAATGTCTAGGGCCTTGGAGGACCAGGGCGACACCGTGCCCACCCGCGGCATGACCGTGGCCGTGGGCAGGGTCGCCACGTCGGCTTCGGGGATGAGGAGCGCGCCCAACAGGATGCGCAGGGCGGCGAGGGTGGCGGTGGGATCGGCGGTGGGGGCAGGCACCGCGTGATAAATCCATTGGCTACGAAGGGCCGTGAGCGCGGGCATCGCGGGACGCAGGGCGTCGTGGAGCTGCTGGGTGCGAAACGCGGATAACGCCGCCGTGCCGAGCAAATAGGGCATGGATCACCTCAAAACGGGCCGCCAAAAAGGGCGGCGGATGATAGCCGCCCCGTTCAATCCCGAATCGCTTTATTGCGGCGCCAACAGCGGCCAATGGGGCCCGCCCAGCCCAAGGGCGCTCACGGCGAGGGTCAAGAGGAGGTTGATCGCCATGAGCAGCCGCAGTTGGCCGAACTGTTGGGCGGCCACGGTCCAATCCAAGCGGTCTACTGCGCGGGCAAAGCGTTTGAAGGACGCAAAGTAAATGTGGAGAAACGCCGCCATGGTGAGCAAACCGATGCCGTGCATGAGGCCGATGTAGAGCGGCGCCTTGAAGCCGCCAAAGTAGGCAAACATCAGGTGATAACCGCTCAACAAAATCACGACGATGGCGCCCAAAACCCAGGGGAACGCGCGGCGGAAAAAATTGAGCCAAATTGGGAAACGCTGGGCGGCGGGCAGGTTGCCGAGGGTGGGCGACAGCATCGCCAGGGAAACCAACAGCACGCCGAGCCAAATAAACGCAGCAAAGCCATGTAACGCGGTGCTAATGCCCCAAGCCATCTGGAAACTCCTCTGGTGGATGTGAAGGAACGGGGGCGGTGAGTGCGGGGAGCGCCGCCGCCCACGGGCCACTTAGGAAAAGCTGTCGGCCCGGCGGTTCACGGGATTCGGTGGGCGCGAACGACAATGCGAGCACCAAATCGCCCGTCGGCAAGAGGCCCTGGCCCCGTTCGGGCCATTCCACCAGCAGCAGCGCCCCCGCCGCTAACCAGTCTCGCAGCCCCAAATCCTCCAATTCGTCCGGATGTTGGAGGCGATACAAATCCAGGTGATAGACCGGCACCGGGCTGTGGGGCGGCTCGTAGCATTCCACCAGAGGATAGGTGGGGCTTTTGATCGCATCGGTCACGCCCAGCGCCCTAAGCCACGCCCGCGCCAGGGCGGTTTTGCCCGCGCCCAGGTCGCCCACCAGCCAAACACAGCCCGCTTGGGTGCAATGCGCCGCGAGCCACGCGCCCATTTGGTGCGTCGCCGCGTCGTCGGCGAGCCAAAACGCCGCACTGGGGTCGGCGGCGGCGGGAGACGGCCCGTTCACGGGTTCACCAAAATGCGCAGGTGGGGCAACAGGTCCGTGGCGACCATGCCGCGCGGTCCCGATTCCGCCGCCCCATCGCCGGCTGCGCCGTGGAACCAGGCCCCCCAGAGGGTCGCGGTGACGGGCGGCAGCCCCTGGGCCAGCAAACCGACGATCACGCCGGTCAACATGTCCCCCATGCCGGCGGTGGCCATGCCGGGATTGCCCACGTCGAGAACCCACGGCGGGGCGTCGCCGTGCTTTACCAGGGTGCCGGCGCCCTTTAACAGGGCTGTGCCGCCGAATTGGCGGGCGATTTCGGTCACCGCCGCCCGCCGATCCCGCTCGATTTGCACCGTCGTGGTGCACAGCAGCCGCGCGGCCTCGCCTGGGTGGGGCGTCAACACCCAATCGGTGCGGTGGTGCGCGTCGATGGCGAGGCAATTCAAGCCGTCCGCGTCGATCACCAGGCCGTGGGTTGAGGCGCCATCGCCGGCCGCCGTGGCGTGGAACGTCGCCGCAAACAGGGATCGGCCCCAATCGCCCTGGCCCAGACCCGGGCCGAGGGCCACCGCCGTGGCGCGGGCCAGCAGCGGTGCCAGGTCATCGGGATGGTGAATCGCTTTCACCATGAGGGTGGGATAGCTCGCCATGAGGGCCGCCGCGTGCTCCGGGTGGGTGGCAAGGGTCACGAGGCCCGCGCCCACCCGCGCCGCCGCCATCCCACACAGGAGCGCGGCGCCGCCTAGGCCTGCGTCGCCGCCGATGACCAGCACATGGCCGTGATCGCCCTTGTGGGCGGTGGGTCGGCGGGGGGTAAGGGGCGGTCGGGGACGGTCGCGGCCCACCAGATAGCCGTGGGGCGCCTCGTCGTCGGCCAGGTCGGCGGTTACGCCCAACGTGGCGAGGGTCACGCGTCCTCGATGAGCGGGCCCTTGGCCGGTGAACAGTCCCCATTTGTAGGCGATGAAACAGAGGGTGGCGTCCGCATGAACCGCCACGCCCAGGGGCTGGCCCGAGTCGGCGTGGAGTCCCGAGGGAATATCCAAGGCGAGCACCGGGGCTGTGACGCGATTCATGGCGACGATGGCGGCGGCGGCCAGGCCCGCTGGGGGCCGATCCAAGCCGATGCCAAACAGCGCGTCCACGATGAGGGCGACATCGGTGAACTCGGTCGTGTCCGCGAAGGGTGCGATGGCCACCCCCGCCGCTATCGCCGCCGATGCCGCCAAGGCCGCGTCGTTTTGCAGCGCGTCCGGGGCGACGAGCCACCAGAGCTGCACCGCGACCCCCGCTTCGTGAAGCTGTTGGGCCACCACATAACCGTCGCCGCCGTTGTTGCCGCCGCCGCAGACCACGGCCACGCGGCGCCCATGGGCGGGCAGACCGGCCAAATAATCCCGTTGGGCCAGGTCGCTGGCGGCGCGGCCGGCCCGCGTCATCAAGGCAAAGCCCGGGGTGCCGGCGGCGATGGCCGCCCGATCCAGCGCGTACACTTGGGCCGCCGAAAACAGCGGCGTCGGGGGGGGCGTCCACATGCCGATGGCGGAATTAGCGTTATCCATCAAAGCGTTGGGCAAATCGTTGGGCTTGGCAGATGTGGGCATTAGCGCGGGCCAGTTGGCGGGTTACGAAGAGCGGTTTAGTCAATGGATCGCCCAGGGTTATCACGGGGAGATGGAATACATGGCCCGTTATGGCCCGCTGCGGGCGCGGCCAACGGCGCTCGCTTCTGACGCCCCGCACGCGGGCAGTCTGCGCCCCGAAGCCGTGGCCGCCGGGGATTTGCGGGTGATTTCCGTGCGTTTGAACTACTTCAGCGAGGCCGCCGCGCCGCCCGCCACCGTGCTCGCCGACGGCCAGCGGGCCTATGTGTCGCGCTACGCCCTGGGCCGCGACTACCACAAGGTCTTGCGCCGGCGCTTGACCCAATTCGCCGATGCCCTGGCCGCGCTGATTGGGCCCCTGGGCCACCGCGTCTTCGTGGATACCGGGCCGCTCCTGGAAAAACCCCTGGCCGAACAGGCGGGCCTGGGCTGGATCGGCAAACACACCAACCTCATCGCGAGCCACGACGGCTCCTGGTTTTTTCTGGGGGAACTCCTCGTCGATGTGCCGTTGCCGACGGATGCGCCGGCGGTGAATCGCTGTGGTCGGTGTCGCGCCTGCATCGACATCTGTCCCACCCAAGCCATCGTCGCGCCCTACCAACTGGATGCGCGGCGCTGCTTGGCCTACCACAGCATCGAGTTATTCGGGCCGATTCCCGTGGAATTCCGCCGCGCCCTGGGCAATCGCGTCTACGGCTGCGACGACTGCCAACTCATCTGCCCGTGGAACCGCTTTGCCACCGCCAGCGCCGCGCCACCCTGCTGACGCTGTTCGCGTGGGACGCGGCGACCTTTGCCGCCCGCCTGGCCGGCTCGCCGATGTATCGGTTGGGTTACGACCGCTGGCTGCGGAACCTGGCCGTGGCCCTGGGCAACGCCCCCGCCGACGATGGCACGGTGGCCGCCGCCCTCGCCGCCCGTCGGGGCGGTCATGGGGATTTGGTGGACGAGCACCTGGATTGGGCCTTGGCCGAACGGGCGCGTCGCCAGCGCGAAGGCGACGCCTCGCCACTCACGGATCTCCTGGCCCACCACGCCGCTGCCCAACAGGCCGCGTTGTTAAGCCATCTGCGGCACAAACGCGGCATTCACTGTGGCGGTTCCAGGGCATCGTCCGACGACGGCAACGGTTGAGCGGGCGGCGGATCGGTCGCGGCGGCGGATTCCAAGTCGGCCGCCAAAATCGCCGCCATTTCTGTCTCGGTGAGTTCGTGGGCGGGCACATCGCCGGTGGGCGGCGGCGGCAGCTGGTGGGCGAGGGTGTCCGCGAGGGTGGCTATGTCGCCAGTCGCCGCAAACAGCGCCGCCGATAGGGGCTGATCCAGATCCTGTTCCAGACGCTGGCGCAGGCGCAGGGCCGCCAGGGGGAGAATGTTCAAAGTGGTGTGGCGATCCCCGCTGTCGGCGATGCCCAGTACCTGGGCGAGACGCGGTTGCAGATGCCGCACCAGGGCATCGCGTCGCGCGGCAAGGGGCAACGCGATGAATCGATCCCGCCACGAGACCACGGGCGAGACAGGGGCCAGGTCGCGCCAGTGGATGGGTAAGGGACGCCGAGGCCAGGTCGCGGGGAATTGCGCCGCGAATTGCACCCAATTCAGAGGCAACACGGCCAGGGTTGGCGCGGCAGTCAGCCCGTGGTGGTCGGTGGCGAGCGCCGTGAACAGTCGCTGGCTTTGGGCCGGGATAAACGGCAACCAGCCCAAGTCGTAGCGGGTCGGCGATTCGTTCAGGCGCCACGGGCCGAGGGCGAGAAACTGCATGGGCCAGCCGCGGCGCCGACCTTGAGCCGCGAGGGCGGCCAATGCCCCGTCGGCGGCTGCTTGAGCGCCTTCGCCCGCCAAACCCAGGGTGGCCGCTGCCGTGCCGCACATCACCCAAAAGTCCAGCGTCGCCCCCGCGTCAGCGCGATCGAGTTCGTGCCAGAGGGTGTTTGTGAGCGTCACCGCAGATCGCAGGGTCTGGGCGAGGCGCCGGTGGGTCTGATCCGTGAACAGGGTTTCCTCCACCCCGCCTGCCGTGTGAACGATGCCGGCCAGCGGCTGATGCGGTGCCGCCGCCGCCCGCGCCAGGGCCGCTTGCATGCCGGCGGGTTGCGTTGCGTCGCCAAGCACGATTTCCACTTCGACCTGTCGGCGCCAGGCGGTCAAACGGGGCATGAGCGCCTCGCTCGGCGGCTGAAGACTGGCCACCACCACCCGCGCGGCGCCTTGAGTGACGAGAAACTCCAGCCACTGCGCCCCCAAATCGCTCAAACCGCCCAGCAGCAGATAGCTGCGCTCGGGGGAAATGGTCAGGTTTATCGGCGAGAGAGCGGCGGCCGCCTCTGGGTCGGGGGCCGAATCCACCGAGGGCAAGGCCACGAGTCGCGGGCAAAGGTCTTGGCCATCGCGATGGGCGATTTGATCCACTCCATCGGGGCGATCGAGGGCGGCTAACAGCCAGGCGGCATTGGTGGCGAGGGGGGCGTCGCCGTCCCACAAACGGGGGTGCAACTCCGGTTGTTCGGCGGCGAGGACTCGGGTCATACCCCACAGGGCCGCGTGGGCCGGATTCACCTCATCCGTCGGGCTTATCGCGTGGGCCTGTTGAGTCACCACCAGCAGGCGGCTGGGCTGGCGATGAAGCGCCTGAATCAGGTGCAACAGCCGCGTGGTGAGCGTGAACGGATCGTCGCCCGCTGCCAGGAACACGCAATCGTCGGCGCTTGGGACAAACACATCCGCCCCATCAAAGCGCTCCAAGGGCAGGTCGAGCACGGTGATGTCCGCTGCCACCAGGGACGGCGTCGCCCGCGCCAATGCCGCCGCTTCGCCGATGAGCACCACCCGCCGAGGTAAAGGCAGGGCGTCCTCGTCATCGACGGCGGTCGCGGCGGCGGGGGGCGATAAGGGCGGCGGCAGGGGCTGCCACGAGGGGCGATAGAGCGGCAAGGGGGTCTCCACGAGGGCTTGCAGTCGCAGGCCCCGCAAATGGGCGATGGGCCGGCGGTCGTCGTCGAAAAAGTCCCCGTCCAAATAGACGAAATTGCCTTTGAATCGCCATTGCAGCGCGAATTGGGCGGCGGATTTGCCGGATTGGATCACCTGCCAACGGGTCACTTGGGACGCTTGATAGCGATGGTCCGCCGGGAGTGCGGCCATGAGCGCCTGCACCGCGCCTTCCAGCAGGGTGGCATGGAACCCCACCGTGTCTTCGGCGGCGGATTTCGTCGGGCGTTGCACAAAGCCAGTGGCCCAAAAACGCGTGTGGTCGTCGGGCGCGTTGCCGACGGCGAGGCGTTTCAACACACAGGCGCTTGGGCCATAGGGAAAGCCTCGGTC
>DAIUCA010000085.1:9772-10053 GCA_036846405.1 Candidatus Competibacteraceae bacterium | reverse complement strand
GCAGGATGGCGCGCAGCGCCTCGCCCAAGCGGGCTTGCTGATTGCGCCGCTTGCCCGTCTGCGGGGCCGGCCATTTTTGAAACAACTCGCGACAACAGGGATGGATTTTGAAACCTGTCCCACGGTGGTGATCTCCGCCGAGGGGGCCACCCTCGAAAGCGATCTCGCCCAAGAAACCGAGTTGCCCGCGCATTTCTGGCGGGAATTGCCCCATGTGGACTGGGAAACGGGGGCGGCTCCCCACATTCGCGCCCGCCGCGAAACCCCGGGCTTTACCCACG
>DAIUCA010000085.1:0-9762 GCA_036846405.1 Candidatus Competibacteraceae bacterium | reverse complement strand
AATCCCGACAGGCCGCCGGCCATCTACCGTCTTTGTCCGTCCCTCACCGACCCGCTGGTCGAACTGGGGCCGTTGGGCATGCCCTCCTGGGCGGGACTTCACCACCTGCTCACAATCATCGCGACGGGGGACATTCAACCCCGGCGTCCGAACGCCTCGGCGCCGCGTTTTATTCCCTCGGCGACGGCCAAAACACCTTCGCGTGGTCGCCTGCTCGTCGCGACCCATCGTCTGTACCAATGGGCGGGATCAGAGCTGGTCGCCTTGGAACTCGCCGAGGAATGTCGCCGTCGCGGGTGGGACATCGCGCTGTATGTGCCCTTTGTGGACCGCGATTTTGTCGCCCAGGCCCTGGGCCCCTCCACCGCCGTCTACACGCAGCCCCAGCATGTGGACTTGCGGGTCTACGACGCGGTGTACAGCCAGCATCAAACCCTGTCGGCGCTGGTGGCGGCCCAGCCCCCCACTTTTCCCTTCGAGGGACCCGTGCCGGTGGTCATCTACAACCACCTGTCGCCCCACGAGCCTCTTGAGTTTCCCGGTCCCTTTGTGGAAGCCCAGCTTGCCGATCTGATTCTGAGCAATAGCCCCGAGACGGCAGCGCGTTTGACGGCCTTTGGCCCGCGTTTCGCGGCGGTTGAGGTGTTCGCCAATCCGGCGCCGGCCGCTTTTATCGGCAATCCCGAGGCGGCTCTTCGGGCGTCGCTACGGCGATTGCTGGCGGTTTCCAACCACCTGCCCGCCGAACTCGCCCAGGCTTTTGGGCTATTGGCGACGATGGGGATTGCTGTGACGCGCTTAGGGCTGCCCCACCACGCGCGGCGTCTGACGCCGACTGACCTGGCCGACCACGACGCCATCGTCACCATCGGCAAGAGCGTGCAATACGCCCTGTGCCGTCGCCGACCGGTGTTTTGTTACGACCAGTTTGGGGGTCCGGGCTGGCTCAATGAAGACAACTTTGCGGCAGCGGCGGCGGCCAATTTCTCGGGCCGCAGCGATTCCCGTCGTCGCGGTGCCGAGGACTTGGCCCAAGAGTTAGTGAGGGGATTTGCCGCCGCTTGGTCATTCAGTCAGCAGCTATCGGAAGAACTGCTGGCGCCCTACAGGTTGGAAACGCGTCTAACGGCCCTGTTGGAGCAAATAGAGTCTCTGCGCGGGCGCCGTCATCCGTTGCAGGCCAGTTCGCCTGCCGCGCAAGTCGCGTTACGGCGGCAATGGGATCACGAGGCGGTCTTGTATCACTTGGTGGATCGGTACTTTCTTGCCCATCACCCCCAGGCCGCCTTATTTAATAGAGCCGATGAAGTGCTGGCCAAATCTCGCCCGTGATCGCGATCTGAAGGCATTGGGCCGTCGTTTGGGGGCAACGGTTAGCCGAGACAGAACCGATGGCTTGCTCGGCTTGAATCTTTGTGAGGAACATTAGAGTCTCGTATTGAGTGGCAGATACATTTTGCCGTTCTCTTTCCCTCGAGATTTTCCCCCCAGTAAATTTCAACTTAACTTTAAATAAGGAGTGTTTTGTGGCTAATACCGTCGGTTTTTCGACTTACTACTTCGGCACTCTATCTGGGACGACATTCACCGTAACCAGTGGCCCTTTCAGTCAGGTGGTTTACTACACCGACCAGATTGGAGGAAACGCGAATAATGTGGCAGAGCCAAACGAAACTATTTCGTCTCAATTTGGTACTGGTTGGCAGGCTGGCGTCTCAATTCCACCCGGTGATGCCTTTTCGGAGGAATATATCGGTTCTTCTGGAGGAGGAATCGTCACAGAAGACAGTGGCGCCTTCATTTTTTCCACTTCCAACCCACGTTTTGTCAACTTGGCCACGGGACAGACCGTGGAAGTCACCAGTGCCAACTTTCTCCTGTGCTTCACCCGCGGTACAGCCATCGCCACCCCCAATGGCGAGCGGGCTGTGGAAACCCTCGCCATCGGCAACTTAGTGCTCAACGCCCAAGGGCAACCCGTTCCCGTGAAGTGGATCGGTCGCCAAACGATTCATCCCGCCTTCGCCATGTTCCACGACAAATTGCCGATTCGGATTACCGCCGGCGCCCTGGGCCAGGGTCTGCCCCACCGCGATTTGTGCGTCTCTCCCGACCACGCCCTGCTGGTGGAGGGTTGTTTGATCCACGCATCCGCTTTGGTGAACGGCCGCACCATCACCCGCGCGACGGACTGGACAGATGTTGTGGAGTATTTCCACATCGAGACCGAAGCCCACGAAATCATCCTGGCGGAAGGCGCCCCCACGGAAACCTTCATCGACAATGTGTCGCGGGAATGCTTCGACAATTACGCCGAGTACGCCGCCCTGTATCCCGACGCTGCCCCGATGGTGGAATTGGATCTGCCGCGGGTATTGTTCGCGCGGCAGCTGCCTGCGGTGATTCGCCGTCATTTGGATGCCGTCGCCGATGCCATGCACGGCGTCGTCGCCCAAGTTGCCTAACAGCGGCAATGCGTGAACTGCGGGGGGCCAATAAACGCTCTCCCTGCTGCTGAGTTCGGTCGTTAACGGCTCACAGCCCCAAGCAGAGATACTTGGTTTCTAAATAATCCTCGATCCCCATAAAAGAGCCTTCGCGGCCCATGCCGGACTGTTTGACGCCCCCGAACGGCGCGACTTCCGTCGATAACACCCCGCTGTTCACGGCCACCATGCCGTATTCCAAGCCCTCCGCCACCCGCCACAGCCGCGACAGCGATTGCCCGAAGACATAGGCCGCCAGGCCGTATTCCGTGGCGTTGGCGAGGGCGAGGGCCTCGGCGTCGTCGTGGAAGCGCAGCAGCGGCGCCACCGGACCAAAGGTTTCCGTGCGGGCGATGGCCATGTGGGCCGTCACATCCACCAGCACCGTGGGCGAGAAAAATTGGCCGCCCAAGGCGTGGCGATTGCCGCCCACCAGGGCCGTCGCGCCACCGGCCACGGCGTTGTGTACCAGCGCGGTTACCTTTTCCACGGCGTCCTGGTCGATGAGCGGGCCCTGTTCCACCCGCGGGTCGAGGCCGTTGCCCACCACGAGTTGCGCGGCCTTGGCGGCGAAGCGGTCGGCGAAGGCGTCGTACAGCCGGTCGTGGACCAGGACGCGATTGGTGCAAATGCAGGTTTGGCCGCTGTTGCGAAATTTGCTGAATAGGGCCGCGTCCACGGCGGCGTCCAGGTCGGCGTCGTCGAGGACGATGAACGGCGCGTTGCCACCCAGTTCCAGGGAGAGCTTTTTGAGGGTGGGGGCGCATTGGGCCATGAGCAGGCGGCCCACGGCGGTGGAGCCGGTGAAGCTCACCTTGCGCACCAGCGGGTGGCTCGTGAGCGCCCCACCGATGGCAATGGGATCGCCCGTCACCACGTTGAGCACCCCCGGCGGGATGCCTGCCTGCTGAGCCAGGACCGCGAGGGCCAGGGCGCTGAGGGGCGTTTGCTCGGCGGGCTTGGCCACCAGGGTGCAACCCGCCGCGAGGGCCGCACCGGCCTTGCGGGCCAGCATGGCGCTGGGAAAATTCCACGGCGTAATCGCCGCGCAGACCCCCAGGGGCATTTTTAAGGTGAGCAGCCGTTTATCCGCCCAGGGGCTGGGAATCACCGTGCCGTACACCCGTCGGGCCTCTTCGCTAAACCAGCGAATAAACGCCGCGCCGTAGCGAATTTCGGCGCGGGCCTCCGCCAGGGGCTTGCCCTGTTCGCAGGTCATGAGGACGGCCAGGGGTTCCAGGTGATCGAGCATCAGCTGCTGCCAGCGGTCCAGACATTGGGCGCGGGTGGCGGCGGTAGCCGCGCGCCAGGCGGGCAGGGCGGCGGCGGCGGCGGCGATGGCCAGATCGGCGTCCCGCTCGTCGCCTTGGGGCACGGCGGCGAGGGATTCGCCGGTGGCGGGGTTCACCACGGCAAAGGTGTCGCCGCCAACGGCAGCGGTCCAATGGCCGCCGATGAACTGTTGGGTAGGCAACCAGGCGGGGAGGGTCATGGAAACCTCAAAAGTGAAAAGAGAACGGCGATCAAGGGGATAGGGTTGCGCAAATAAACACAAACTAAACCGTAGGCTTTTGAGACTAAATGCTTGGTTTTAGCGGCAACCCACGCGCTGAGCGTCAAGTGAATTCCATGACTTTGTTACTGATCGAATCGCCCTTTGCGGGCAAACCCCTCGACGCCGAGCTGTACGACCTGGTGCGGGCGCTGTTTGCGAGCGAGCGACTGGCTTTAGGCGACGGTGAGGGAGAGGAAATCGATTTACACGGGGCGGTGGCGCGGTTTACGCCCCGCCAGTTGCGGATAAAGGTCGAAGGCGACAACCCCAACACGCGGGGGAGCTTTCTCCATCGGGGGTCATTGCGGATCGAATGCGCGTCAGCGGCCACCTTTGAGGCGATGCACACCGTGTTGGCCCATGAGCAATCGGGGCTGCGTCGGGCGTTTTTGGCGCAAGAGGTGAGTTTTGTGACCCTCGTCGGCCCGAAGCGGTCGCGGGATTGGCATTTTCGCGCGCGCCCGGAGGATCGGCTGAAACTGCGCCATGGAGCGACGCCCACCCTGCGGGAACTCGAGCCCCTCATCGACGCGTGGGCCCCCTGCGAGGAGGACGAACTGTTCGTGTTTTTCAACGACGCCGCCCACCGCGAACGCATTGTGCAGCTGCTTCAGCGGCCCCGCGAGCGCTTGGCGTTGTTGCGCCATGGCTTTAGCGAGGTGCATGTGGACGACAACGTGCTCGTGATCCGCCGCTCGGTGGCGGTGGGCGTCGCGGCGGCACCACTGGCGCCGGCGCCGTCGGTCATCGCGGCGGGACCGCCGCCGCCGCCGTCAGCGACCAAGGCTGGGGACTCGGTGGCGGCGATGGTGGCGCGGTGTCTCGACCAACAGGAGCTATTTACGGATGTGGCGCGGCAACGGCAGCTGGTGACGGCGCTGCGCCAGGCGGTGGCGGGAGAACGACTGACCGTGGACATGAGCCAATTCGAGCTATCCCAGCTCTCGGGCCAGGACGCGAAGCCCCATCAGGTGTTGCGCCTGCTGCGGGAGTTACACGAGGCCCTGGGGCGGGGGTTTGAATGGACGCGGGACGAGACGAGTTTCCACGTGTACCACTTCAACCACGACAAACCGGCGGTCACGCCCCCGAGTCTGTCCATGCCGTTACCACCGCCGCCGCCGTCATCGGTGCTGTCGCTGCCCAAAAGCCAGTGGAGCGACCGCATTTACGAAGTGGTTCACGACGCCATCGCCGTGAACCAAGAGATTAAAAACGACGCTGAACAGTATTTCAGTCGCGCGGTGCGGGCGGGATTTCAGCAGCTGGTGGAGCAGCCCTCGCGGCTACATCGCCTGGACCTAGGCGGATTCAATGTGGGGCGTTGGGGCGCCCGACCGGCGGTGGATGACCTCTTGGGGCTACTCAACGACATTGCCCAGCGGCTGTCGGCGAATGACTTCTGCGTGACCGCCCGCAGCAAGGCAGCACCGCTGTTCATCCTCCACAGCGCGCAGCATTTAGACCGCAGTCGACTGCCCAAAAAGCTCGACGAGGCCCAACTGGGCATGATGATGACGGAACTGGCGTCGCGACTGCCGCGCAAGGGGCTGTCGCGATTTTTGCCGCGCTTTGAAACGACCCTGCGGGCGGTGGTGAGTGGTCGGGTGGAACGGGATTTTTTGACCTTCAGCGACTATCTCGACGACGACGACCTGCGGCAAACGGCGGTCAATCAACTCGACGCGCTCTTTCGTCCCTACGGCATTCAACTGCGGCGCATGGGCGAGCGCATCGGCATTCAACAAATCGACATGCTGTAGTGATTTGACAATCATTCTCATCGGTGAGTAACTAGCGAGAACTTTTCTGCTTAGACGCTATACACCACCAATCGATGGGAGACCGCCCCGATGTATATCTGCTTGTGCAAGGCCATTTCGGATAAACACCTCAAATGTGCTGTGGAATGCGGCCAATGCGAGACGATGGACGATCTCGTGACGCATTTCGCGGTGGGAACTCAATGCGGGCGCTGCTTGGACTGTGCATCGCAGCATCTCGCCCAGTTGCTGACTGCTAAGCGCGACCAGGGCGCGGCTGATTCCGAGTTGGTGCCGTCAGCGGCATGATGTTGAAGCATTAAAAAAGGGCGTCTATCGAGACGCCCTTTTTTTGTGGGACGGGACGGTTAAACGACCTTGCTGGTGCCATGGCGATTGCGCACGCGAATGATGAGGGAAAGTTCGTCGTGGCGCGTGTGCTCGGGGAGCGGCGGCAAATTCACCTCGACCATCGCCGAGGGCACATCGAACAGTTCGCCGGTATCCACGTTGAAGATGTGGTGGTGATGATCGGTGTTGGCGTCGTAGAAGGTGAGTTGGGCATCGACGGGAATCTCGCGCACTAGGCCGCGGCCCACGAAGAGATGCAGCGTGTTGTAGACCGTGGCACGGCACACATGCCGCTGGCGGCGATTCACCCCAAGCAGCACATCTTGGGCCGATAAATGGCGGTCTGGCACTTCAAACAGCACGCGGGCAATGGCGACCCTTTGCTTAGTGGGGGCAATATCGGCGTCGCGCAGTCGGTGAACGATGTCGTCCGTAGTCAGAGGAGGAGTCGAATTCATGGGCGGGATAAGTTCCTGGTAACCTGTGTGTGTTCCAACAAACGATAATTATTCTCATTAGGTTGTCAATTCCTTCCTGACATCGTCGTGCTGATTGCGCGACCGCAAAAATTTTTGGAATGCGTGCAACCTTGTATAACTTCTGTGCTCTACAGCTTGCGACCCAGGCAACCGCTTGGGAAATAAACACTGTTTGAGGTCATGATTTCATGAAAGGCAAGCCAGAGGTTATCGAATTCCTGAACAAGGCGCTGCGGGCAGAACTGACGGCGGTTAACCAATTCTTTCTCCACGCGCGCATGTTGGAAGATTGGGGCTTAAAGCGTCTGGGGGCCTACGAGTACCAGGAATCCATTGGGGAAATGAAGCATGCGGACGAGTTGATCAAGCGAATCTTGCTGTTGGAAGGGCTGCCGAACCTGCAAGATTTGGACAGGCTGCGCATCGGCGAGAACATCACCGAATTGCTGCAGGCCGATTTGGATTTGGAACGCGACGCCCACAAGATTTACAAGGCCGCCGTCGAATGCGCCATGGAACACAAAGACCACGTGTCGCGCATGCTCTTCGAAACCATTCTGGCCTCTGAAGAAGAACACACGGATTTCTTGGAAACTCAGTTCGATCTCATCAGCCGCATTGGCGTCGAGAATTACCAGTTGGCCCAGGTGGGCGAGCTCGGCGAGGGTTAACCCCCCGCCGCCTCGTGCATCGCGCTAGGTCGTGGTGGGCGATAACGCAATGCGGGTGACCAAATCCATTACCGCCTCCGTTGCCATCCCCAGGTAAGGCTTAAACACAAAGCACACCTGGGGATAGTTTTTTTGGCGCTCGGCAACGAGTTCGGGCACATCTACGGCCACATGGCGACCGACCGCCAGAAAATAAGGCAGCACCGTGACGGTGGTGGCCCCTGCGGCGACGGCTTGATCGATGGCTTCGGGAATCGACGGCGTCGCCAGTTCGAGAAACGCGCTGTGAATCTGTTGATAGTGGCCGTCGAGCCGCGGTCGCAGTCCATCGGCAAGTCGGCGGATTTCGTCGTTGGCCGCCGCCGCACGGCTGCCGTGGGCAATGAGGATGAGATGGTTCATGGAGGATTCAGTGGGTTGCTGTGCAGACATTGCACATCGTTAGACGCCGTTAGGGCGGTAAATCGCCCAACACCACGCCCGCAAAAATGAGCGCGCCTACCCAATGGTTGTTGAGAAACGCCTGAAAACCACCTTCTGCGGGGTCTTGGGAAATCAACCATTGTTGATAGGCAAACGCCAATGCCGCCCCTAAGACGCCGAGAAAATAGCCCGTTCCCAATTGGTAGCCATAGCCCACGGCGAGCCATCCCACCACCAGCACGCCCTGCAACAGCCCCGTGATTTGTGGTGTCGCCGACCCAAACCACAGGGCACTGGATTTCACGCCAATTTCTCGGTCATCCGCCTGGTCGGCCAGGGCGTAAAAGGTGTCGTATACCAGCGACCACAGCACTGCTAATCCCATCAGTCCCCAGGCCACCGGCGGCACTGCCTGCTGCACCGCCGCGTAGGCCATGGGAATCGCCATGCCAAAGGCCAATCCCAAATGGAGCTGGGGCAGGTAATGGAAGCGCTTGGCGAAGGGATAGGTGAGCGCTAACAACAGCGCGATCACCGCCAACTGTTGGGTGAGGACATTGAGTTGCCACACCAGCCCCGCCGCGATCAACAACAACCCCAGTAACAGTCCCAAGGCCTCCTTCGACGACAGGGCTTGCCGCGCCAGGGGACGGCCTTGAGTGCGCTTGACCCGTGCGTCAAAGCGTTGGTCCGCCCAATCATTCGCCACACAGCCCGCCGACCGCATGAGCCACACCCCTGCCACAAAGATCAGCACCGTCGATTGGGACGGTTGGCCATCGGCTGCCAGCCATAGGGCCCCCAAGGTGGGCCACAGCAGCAGTAAAGCCCCAATCGGACGATGCAAGCGCATCAATTCGCCGTACAGGGCAAGTCGCTGCATGAGCTCTTGAAGTTGGGGAGAAGTTGGTCGTTGCATGTGCGTTACCCATAAAAAATGCGCCAGTCCCATTGTGGCGACTGGCGCAGGCGTTGTGACGCCCCTAGCGGTTTAATTGCACTCCGGCGTCCGTTCCCGCTCGCGGAAACTCATGTAGGTACACTTGTTGGAGTAATGCGGCGTGCGGCCGCTGCCCTGATTGTCATCCCGCGCGTCTTGGTTGCCCTTGCCTTCCCTGTCGTCGCGATTGCCCTTGCCTTCTCGGTTGCCCTTGCCTTCCCGATCGTCGCGATTGCCCTTGCCTTCCCGATCGTCGCGATTGCCCTTGCCTTCTCGGTTGCCCTTGCCTTCCCGGTTGCCCCTGCCTTCCCGGTCGTCGCGATCCCGATTGCCCCGACCCTCGCGGTCGCGCCGCCGTTCGTCGTCATCGTCCCGTTGGGCCAGTTGCAACAAGGTCGGTTCTTGACTGACTCGCGGGGTCACCGCCGTTTCCAGCGCCCAAGCCCCCGAGCTGCTTACGACCATCACGCCTATCAACATTAACCATTTCATCTTGTACTACCTCTGCTGTCTGCAAGAGCCATCAACCTAGCGCCGTCTATTCGCCCACTGCCTGAACCGTCGACGCTACTTGGTTGACATTGCCTCGCGCCCCGCAGAGAGCCATGTGCGCCGTCGCCGAGCTGCGGGCACCCGAACCGCGGGTGAGCCAGCCGAAGAAGGCTTTTCCAGCCAGAGAGCAAACCGCCTTGTCATGCACAATACACGACGATTTTGCAGTGGTCGCGGAAGCGGACTTCGTATTCCTTGGCGCCTTTGTGGTTGAGGATTGCATTCATCCAGCCGGAAAATCTGCCCGTGCAGAACGCGAATGCCTCTAGCCTGCCTTCCACCGAGAATTGATTGAGGCCACCGCCCGTGTCGAATTCGAAGCCGTGTTCTGGATTAAGCGGCATCTGAACAGCGGCACAACCCACTCAGCTCAAGGCGAGAAGCGCCATGTATGACGCTCCATGGCGCTTTTTTATGGAGGAAATCCCTGTTTTGCGGTCGCCGTTCAGATCAGAGTCCTTATCCCTTCAGACAAAGCCCCTGGAACGACAAGCGCCAGTCGATTAGTTGCACTCCGGCGTCTCTTCCCGCTCGCGGAAACT
>DAIUCA010000084.1:6330-10117 GCA_036846405.1 Candidatus Competibacteraceae bacterium | reverse complement strand
CTACACAGTTTTTAACGGGGCGCAAGCGATTTTTAAGGCAGCGAACTGCAATGACAAGGCGCGTCTAACTTGCCAGTGTTATTTCCCCTCACGGGCTGACATTTTCGTTGAAAACCCTTGACGGGGCTTCAATAATTCGGCCCTTCCATTTCCCTTTGCTGGCAGGAACGTGTCTTGAGTGATCTCTCTGCGACTAGCGCCCAGACGCTAAAAATTCCGGGCTATCAGATTAAGAAAATCATCGGTCGCGGGGGCATGGCGAGTGTTTACCTAGCGACCCAAGAATCACTCGACCGAGATGTGGCGTTGAAAGTGATGCTGCGCAACCTGGCGAATGACGAGACGTTTACCCAACGGTTCCTGCGGGAAGGCCCCACCGTGGCGCGGTTAACCCATCCGAATATCGTGAAAGTGTTCGATACCGGGGTTTATGAAGACTGTTACTACATGTCGATGGAGTATTTGCCCGGCGGCACCCTGAAACAGCGGCTCCATCGCATGTCCATCGAAGAAAGCCTGGATGTCATCAAGGCCCTGGGCAGCGCGCTGGGCTATGCCCACCAGCAAAAAATCGTACACCGCGATGTAAAACCCCAAAACGTGCTGTTTTACGAGAGCGGTAGCCCGGTGCTGTCGGATTTTGGCATCGCCAAAGCATTGAGCGGCGAATCCGGTCTCACGGCCACCGGCGTGTACATGGGCAGCGCCAATTACATGAGCCCCGAGCAGGTGCGCGGCGAAACCCTCGATGCCCGCTCCGATTTGTACGCGCTGGGCGTGCTGTTTTACGAAATGTTGATGGGCGAACCGCCGTTTACCGGGGATGACGCGTTTTCTATCGCCTACAAGCACGTGACCGATCCGATTCCCGAGTTGCCGCCGGTGCTGGCGCAGTTTCAGCCGATCATCAACCAACTCATGGCCAAGCGGCCACAAGACCGTTTTCCCGACGTCGCCGCGTTTTATCAAGCCCTCAAACGCGCTGAAATTGCCTATTACGTGCCCACTGGCCCTGACGTCTCGTCGAGCTTTTCCATGACCCACAACGATTTGTCGGCCATGAGAGTGAGTAATCCGTCGCTACCGCACCTTGCTAACACCGATTCCAGCCTGGGCCTGTTGAGCAACACGACCCATCGCACCGGCAACCTGCGCTCCACAACGCCGAAAACCGGGTCGTTGTCCCCCGCCGACCCGCCCCCGCGACCCCGTTCGCTCCTCAGCACGTTGCTCATCATGCTGGTGAGCGTGGCCGTCGGCGGCTTGGGCGTGTACTTCGTCCAAACCCCGCCGGCGCCCACCACAGCCAATCCCGTTCCGCGACCCATCATGCCCACAACGCCCGTCGCGCCGCCGCCACCCGTGACGCGCCAGTTCGATCTGCCGCCCGTGGCGATGCCCACGCCCATTCCCGCAGTCCCCACGACGCCCATCCTGCCCACGCCCGACGACACCCCCCCTGCGCCGCCGATTGCCGTTGCTCCCCCGCGTCCCGCCAGCCCGCCCGCCGTCGATAGCAATCTGAGCCTGATTCCGCCGGTGCTCGATCTCTCCTCCAACGTCAGTCGCGCGGGGGTGGTGGTACCCCAGCCGGTGGTGCCGACGACCGTTTCAACACCGCCGCCTGCCGCGCCACCCACCCGCGCCGCTGTACCGCCCACCGTGTCACCGGGCGAGTTGATCGCCCAAATGCAAGCCCAACTCGCCAATAACCAACCCGAAGCGGCGTACACCCTGCTCGCGCAACTGCCGACCACCGTGCCGGAATACGGGAATTTGGTCGAACGCATTGGCAACGCGACGGAAACCGCGCTCAACTTATCCCGCGACCAACGCCGCGCCATTCAAGCCCGTTTGAATGCCCTCGGGTACGCCGTAGGCAATCCCGATGGCGTGTTTGGCGCCCAAACCCGTCGCGCCCTGCGCCAGGCCCAATCCACCCGCCAACAGACCGTCACTGGCTATTTGTCGGCGGCCCTCGCCGGCGAACTGCTCACAGCCAGTCGTTAACGCTGCAAATTCGCCGTGCGGTGGGGCTGAATCGTCTGCAAGAGGGCCTTAAACGCCTTCACGCCCCCCGCCACGATGTTGCCGGTGTCCAAAAAATCGTGGCCGCCGCTGAAATCTCCCACCAACCCCCCCGATTCCTGCACCAGCAGCGCCCCGGCGGCCATGTCCCACGGACTCAGGCCGATTTCCCAAAAGCCATCCAGCCGCCCCGCCGCCACATAGGCCAAATCCAGCGCCGCCGACCCGGCGCGGCGAATTTCGTCGCACTGCAACAGCGCGTCGTTAAACATGCCCAGGTAGGCCGGTAAGTGGTGAATTTGGCGGGCGGGAAAGCCCGTTCCCAATAGGGCATGTTCCAAATTATGGGTTTCCGTCACGCGCATCCGTCGCCCGTTGAGCGTCGCGCCCTCGCCGCGACTGGCGATGAAAAACTCCTGGCGCAGTGGGTCGTACACCAGTCCCATTTCCAGCCGCTGCTTGTGGCGAAACGCAATCGACACGGAAAAATGCGGAAACCCCCGAAGATAGTTGGTGGTGCCATCTAAGGGATCGATGATCCACTGGGATTCATCCTCGCCCTGGACGCCGCTTTCCTCCGCCAAAATGCCGTGGTGGGGATAGCGCTGGCGGATGGCGTCGATGATTTCCCGCTCCGCCTGGCGATCCACTTGGCTCACAAAATCTCGCGGGCCTTTCGCCTCGATGTCCAAAAACTCCACCCGATCCAGGTTTTTAATGATGATTTTGGACGCAGCAATCGCCGCTTGTTTCGCAATGTTCACCGTGGGGTGCATGGCAATGGCTCGCTTTTGAGGAAAATGGCCGTCCAGTGTAGCGGCGGTTGACCGCTGTCCTTTCCGCTTTTGTTGAGATGCGCCCCTTTCGTGACTCTGTCCCCTGTTTCCTCGCCCCTCGACCACATCGCCATCGTGCTCGTCGAAACCAGCCATCCCGGCAACCTGGGCGCGACGGCCCGCGCCATGAAAACCATGGGGCTGTACCACCTGCGGCTCGTCAATCCCCAGCAGTTCCCCCACGCCGATGCGATGGCGTTGGCAGCTGGCGCCGACGACGTGCTCCAACAGGCCCAGGTGTATCCCGATTTCGCCGCCGCGATTGCCGACTGTCACCTGGTGGCTGCGTCGTCGGCGCGGTCGCGACAGCTCGCCTGTCCCCACGGCACCCCCCGCGAACTCGCGCCCACGTTGATTCGCGCCGCGCACACCGCCCGCGTGGCCGTGGTGTTTGGCCGCGAACGCATTGGCCTCACCAACGAAGAGCTGGATTGCGCCCAACTGCTGTTGCACATCCCCGCCAATCCCGCCTATCGCTCCCTCAACCTGGCGTCGGCGGTGCAGCTCATCGCCTACGAACTGCGCCTCGCCGCTGAACTCGTCGAGGATCAGCCGTTGCCCTGGGGCGATTCGCCCCCCGCCACCCACGACGACCGCCAACGGCTCCACGATCACCTGGCCCAGGTGCTGCGACAGATCGAATTTCTCGATGACGATCACCCGCGCCAGCTGGAACGGCGATTACGGCGGCTGTTGAACCGCCTGGATTTGGAGCACCACGAGGTGCAAATCCTGCGCGGCATCCTTACCCACGTGCAAAAACACCTGCGACCGCCGCTGTATCGCTGATCGTCATGGACTACGCCGCGGCCACCTACGATTACTTTGATCGCCTGCCCCATGTGTGCTTGGCGGCGGCGGCGTATCCCTACCGCGCCACCGTGCACCACGCGGCGACGGCGGAAACCGTGCAACTGTTCGCC
>DAIUCA010000084.1:0-6320 GCA_036846405.1 Candidatus Competibacteraceae bacterium | reverse complement strand
CCCGCCGCGACGCCGAGAGTCGGTTAACCGCGACATTTTTGGCCCGTGGCGGCATCGCGACCCTGGCCGCCGCCGCCTGGAGCTGCGATTGGCTCAACGGTAAAACCCTCGCAGAAGCCCAGGAATTCACAGCAGCGCAGGTGATGATCGCCCTAGCACTGCCGCCCTTGAAAATCTACAGCGCCGTGCTCATAGAACGGGCATGGCGCGAATTGGCCACCGCGCTGTCCGCATCGGCGTAATCTCTACCGCTCTGCCCCTTTTCCAGGAGTTTCCCCATGAATCCGATTTCCCTCACCGCCACCGCCGTCGAGCGGGTCAAAAGCTATCTCGCCGAGCAACCCGACAGCCCTGGCCTGCGCTTGGGCGTGCGCAAAACCGGCTGTTCGGGCTGGGCGTACATCATCGACCTCGCGAAAACCGTCGATGCCGACGACCAGGTGTTCGAGCAAGACGGCATCCGCGTGATTATCCATCCAGACAGCCTGAGCTTTCTGAAGGGCATGGAAGTGGATTTCACCAAACAGGGCTTCAACCACAAGTTTGAGTTCCGCAATCCCAATGTGGCCGACACCTGCGGCTGTGGCGAAAGTTTCAGCGTGGCCCAAAACGCCGACGCCTAAGCACCGACGCCCCCTCTAAAACGCCAAAAGCCGACGATCGTCGGCTTTTTTGCGTAAACGAAACGCCAGATTGCGATTTACGGCAAAAACCCCTGCAATTTGATGGCGACGTGGCGGGGGTGATCGTTTTGCGCGATGGCTAACGCGCCTTCGATGACCATTTCGTCCCGCTGAGACTGGCGCTGAATCAGCGTTTTGAGCTTATTCGCCATGGGAATGCACACCAGATTCGCCAGGCCCACCCCGTAAATCGTCGCCACAAACGCCGCCGCGATGCCAGCGCCCAACTCTTCCCGCCCACTATTCATCTTGTTCATCGCCTGAATCAGGCCCAACACGGCGCCAATCAGGCTAATCGTCGGCGCGTAACCGCCCATGCTCTCTAGCACCTGCACTGCCCGCATTTCCTGCATTTCCCGATTATTCAAATAAATCTCCAGGGCGTAGCGCACATCGTCGGGTTCACAGCCCTGGGCGAGCAGTTGCAGCGCCCGTTTGGCGAAGGGATCGGCCTCTTCTTCGATGAGATTTTCCAGACCCAACAGCCCCTCGGCGCGGGCCACCTGGCTCCAGTGGAGCAGCTTTTCCAACGTGGCTTCGTGGGAAAAGGTGGGCGGTAGCCACAGCCACGACAGCCGTTTCACCGTCCACCACAGGGTTGACCAGGACACCTGCAACAGCACCGCGCCCAAGGTGCCGCCGAGCACCACCACCAGCGCCGGCAGGTTAAACAGTTGGGCGAGTTGGCCGCCGTCGAGCTGCTGTCCCCACCCCACCGCGCCGAACGCCACCGCTAACCCGATGAATGTGAGGGCGTCGAGGCGCCGTCCAGGCATGGGCGGCGGGGTGCTGGGAAGACGGTCGGGGATTAGGGGCGCGTTTTTGGGTCGCCGCGCTTGGGGCGAGGTCGCCGACGAGGGCGCTGCTGGCGGCGGATTAAGTCTCGCCATCATGCCAATGGTCGCGGGTGCGTGCCCGCAGACGGGCGAGGGCTTGGCTGTGCAGCTGGCTGATGCGCGATTCGCTCACCCGCAGCACGGCGCCGATTTCCTTCAGGTTCAGATTTTCGTCGTAGTACAGCGCGAGCACGAGCCGTTCGCGCTCGGGTAATTGGTCGATCGCTGCGACCAACTGTCCCAACAAACTGTCCCGCAGGGTCATTTGCAGCGGATCCAAATCGGCACTCGCCAATTGGGACAGGGCGTCCTCGCCGTCCTCGTTGGGCAGGTCGAGGGACAGCACCTTTTGGCCGCGCAAATCCATCAACAGGGCGTGATAGTCGTCGAGGGACAGGCCCAGCGCTTCGGCGATGTCGCTTTCCCGCGCCTCTTGGCCGGTCTTTGATTCCACCTGGGCGATGGCCGCACTCACCTCTCGCGCCCGACGATGCACCGATCGGGGCGCCCAATCGCCTCGGCGCAGTTCGTCGAGCATGGTGCCGCGAATGCGCCACTCGGCGAAGGTCTCAAAACTCGCCCCTTGGCTGGGATCGAACCGCCGAATCGCTTCGAGCAATCCCATCATGCCGGCCTGCATCAGGTCATCGAGCTGCACCGACGCCGGCAAACGACCGGCCAAGTGATGGGCAATGCGTTTAACCAAGGGGGCGTAACGGGTCACCAGGTGGTTGAGCTGGTCGGGCGCAGCGGGATGGGCGGTGTAGGCGCTTAGGCTGGCGGCGGTCATGGCTGGGTCGCCTCTTCTGAGAATTGTTGTACGAGCCGTTCGACGAAAAATTGCACATGTCCGCTGGGCGCCGAGCGCAGGGGCCACCGGTCGATTTGCGACGCTAACCGCCGAAATGCCTCGGCCGCGCGACTGCTGGGATATAGCTCCATGAGGGCCCGCTGATCCTTTAGCGCCTTGGAAATCTGGGGGTCTTCGGGGACTTCTCCGATGTAATCCAGGGTCACGTCGAGAAATTGGTCGGTTACCTTCACGAGTTTGCTAAACAGCGCTCGGCCGTCCTGATGGGACTGGATGCGATTCGCCAAAATGTGAAACCGCTGCACCTGATGATCGCGGCTCAACACTTTAATGAGCGCATAGGCATCGGCGAGGGCCGTTGGCTCGTCGCACACCACCACCACCACATCGTGGGAGGCGCGGCAAAAGGTCACCACCGCGTCGGAAATCCCGGCGGCCAAATCCACGATGAGCACATCGGGCAGGTCGCGCAGTTCGCTAAACGCACTTACTAAGCCACCGCATTCCTCCATGCCGAGATTGGCCATTTGCCGCACGCCAGAGCTTGCCGGCACCACGCGCACCCCAAACGGCCCGGGGATGATGGCTTCTTCAAGGGTGCATTCCCCCTGCAACACGTGGGCGAGGGTGTAATGCACCTGTAGGCCGAGAATCACGTCCACGTTGGCCAGTCCCAAATCCGCGTCGAACAACATGACCTGCTGCCCCTTGCGGGCGAGGGCCAGGGCGAGGTTCACGCTGATGTGGCTTTTGCCGACCCCGCCTTTGCCGCTGGCGACGCAAATCGCCCGCACCGGCAGGGTGGGATCACGGGGTTCACAGGGCGACATGGCGGACTCCAGCTCCAAAGGTCAGGGCGAGGTGTTCAGACGAGGGGGTCGCTTGGCGATCGACCAGGCGTTCGGCCCATTGCAACAAGGTTTCCACCCGCGCGGGTTGGATTTCCTCAGGCACGCGCTGGCCGTCGGTGAGGTACGACGCGGGCAGTTGATGGCGATACAACACGGACAGCGCGCCGCCGAGCTGGGACGCTTCGTCGAGTTTGGTCAACACGCAGCCGTGGAGCGGGGCCTTAAACGCGTTAATAGCCTCTTCTAAACAAGGGGTTTGGGCGTTCGCCGCGAGCACGAGATAACGGCGCACGGCGGGTTTTTCGATGAGCGCGAGTTGGGCCGCGAGCCGCACGTCCCGTTGACTCATGCCGGCGGTGTCGATGAGCACCAGGGGACGGTGCTCAAACTCGTCGAGGGCGCTGCGCAGTGCCGCTTCATCCGCTGCCAAACGCACGGGAATCTTCAAAATCAGGCCATAGGTGTTGAGCTGTTCAAACGCGCCGATGCGATAGCCATCGGTGGTGATGAGGGCCACCTGGCCCGGGCCGTGGCGCAGGGCGTAGCGGGCGGCGAGCTTGGCCACAGTGGTGGTTTTGCCCACGCCGGTCGGGCCAATCAGCGCCACCACGCCCCCTTGTTGGAGGATGTCGTCTTCAGTGGTGGTCAATCCCTCGGCGAGTTTGGCGAGCACCTGGTAATAGGCCGTGTCGCCATCGGGAGAATCGGCGCAATCCACCAGGGTCAGCGCCAGTTCTGGCGTCATCCCCAAGGCGAACAATCGCGTCAGCAACTGGGCCCGATGGGGCTGTTTCCGCGCCAATTCGCCCCACGCAAAGCCGGGCAACTGGTCTTTTACCAGGCGATGAAGCGCCCGCATCTCGTCGTGGAGGTGGGTGAGCGTCGAATCGTTGACGGTGGCGGTAGTCGCTGCGGGGGTTTTTGGCGGAACACGCCCGGTCTCGCGGCCCATTTCTCGGGGGGCATCGCGCAGAGTGTCGGCGGATCGACTGGGTTTTGACGGTGCGGCGGCGGGCAGCGGGCGGGCTGCCATTTCTTTGGCGAGGAGTGCCTTCACGGCATCGGGCGACAGACCGCTGGTGAGCTTCGTGCGCCCGATTTCGGGAGCGGCGGGCGGCGGCGGCGCGAGTTCACGCGGTTTTGTCGCAGCGGGCGGCGGCGATGGACGAATGCCCTGGACGGATTGCACGAAATCGGCGAACGAACGGGCCGATTCGGGAGGCGGTGGCGTTTCGAGGTCGGTTTCCGGGGTATCGCCCTCATCTTCAAGGGCGGCGATGACTTCGATGCCCTCCTCGGTGGGGCGGGTGGACAAGATGACCGCTTGGGGTCCAAGGGCTGCCCGCACCTCGCGCATCGCATCGCGGATGGTGGCAGCGGTGATGCGCTTTACAATCATGGGAAAAACTCCTGTGGGAAGGTCAGCCCGCGCCGAATGACGCAAAATCAAGCAACGGCTGTTCCAGACAGGCGTCAAGGAGTTGGCGGGGTACCATCGCTGACTCAATCGATAGGCGGGATGCGGCGCATCAGCCGACTTAAAATTGCCTAAACACCTCGCTTCTCCCCCCTCTTTCCAAGTGAAAAACCCCATGAACGCCCACGCCGCCACCGCCATGACCGCCGCCCAGTTCTTGCGCTGGGAGTCCCGCCAACCGCGCCGCCATGAGTTTGTCGATGGCAGCCTGTTCGCCATGACGGGCGGCTCGCTCCGACACAGCCTGATTTCCGGTCGGGTATTTGCCCAATTCTTTCAGCAGATCAAAAAGCCCTGTCATGTCTACAACGGCGACGCGAAAGTCCACATCCAGACGGCGACGACCGAACGGTTTTACTACCCCGATGTGACCGTGAGTTGTGAGTCGCCCAAGGGCAACGCGCTTAAAGCGCCCTGGCTCATCGTCGAAGTGATTTCGCCGAGCACGGCGCGGGTAGATTTTCTGGAAAAGCGGCTGGCGTATCAGACATTGCCGAGTCTGACGGATTATGTGGTATGCCATCAGAAGCGATCTGAAGTCTGGCACTACCGCCGCGCCGCTGATTGGCAACCGATGATTTACACCGCCGACGCGCTGCTGAAGCTGGGCGATGACGCCGCCGTGGGATTAGCCCTTCCGGCGATGTACGAGGATTTGCCGTAGCCCGCGACGGGACTACGGCGCTTGCGGGAAATCGTCGGCAAGGCTGCCGACGGATAATTCTCAAATTTGCTGATTTGAGTCGGGCAGTGCCGCCTATTTGGTTACAGGCGCGGAGTCGGCAACGCTGCTGGTTTAGCCGCAGGCGTCGATTCCGTCAGAGCCGTTTTCGGTCACAATCGCTGACTTTGTCGGAACTGTCTGTCGGGTGGTGCTAAATCAGGCAAGGCCCATGTCTTGAATTTACTGAACTAGAGAAGGTGAAAACCATGAACCGTTTAGCACCATCCCACCCCAGAATCTGAATCTGTTACACCAAATTGTTGTAGAAGGCTGCGGTGCAGAACTGTTTTGCCACACCGCCCGATAGCGTATCCGTAGAGGCCTTAACGATTGGCACAAAATCCGAAGTCGTGCTGCCCATTGGCCGCTACTTCTCGATTCCACGACACGCCCGAAGCAGTTAACTGGCTGCCCGTTTGGGTCCAATTCGCGTTCCAAAGTTGATAAACCGTCCCTGCTATCGGCAGCGTGACCTCCCATACAACGGCTTGATTGCCCGTATTGCGAACGATGACATTTGCGCAGTAACCCATGCTCCAATCGTTGTTGATGACGACTTCAGCCGTGATATTCGATGCCGAGGGTGGCGGGGGCGGCGGCGGTAACACGACTGCGGGGCGATTGGCACAGAATCCAAACTCGCGTTGTCCGTTGGCCGAAACTTGTTGATTCCACGAGACCCCACTGGCTGTCACCTGATTGCCTGATTGTGACCAGTTCGCATTCCATAGTTGAAAAATCGTTCCTTCGACAGGAAAAGTCACCGACCACACCTGCGGCTGCGAACTCGGGTTGATGACTTGAACATTCGCGCAGTACCCATTATTCCAATCGTTGTTAATTACAACTTGTATTTGTAATGACACGGGTTCTGGATCAACGGGCGGTTGCGGGTCAACGGGCGGTTGCGGGTCAACGGGCGGTTGCGGATCAACGGG
>DAIUCA010000083.1:8733-10139 GCA_036846405.1 Candidatus Competibacteraceae bacterium | reverse complement strand
GCGGCTGCTGGCTCGGCGCCCACAGCGTGATTCTCCCCGGAGTCACCCTGGGACGCGGGGCCGTGGTCGGCGCCGGCGCGGTGGTCACCCAATCCGTGCCGCCCTGCGCCATCGTGGCCGGCAATCCCGCCCGCCTCGTCCGCTATCGCGACCTCAACCCAGATCTATACCGATGAGATTCCCGATTAATTCATTGATTTTACTGGCAATTTTTGGCCTGACCGCCTGCGACGCCCCGCCCCCGGTGGTCATCACCCGGGCGCCCCTGGGGCCGATACCGCCCAGCATCCAGCGGGTCGGCGACCCCCAGGCCGGTTATGTGGCCCTCACCGAAAGCGGTTACGTGCGCTGTGGCATTCCCATGACGGCTTATCGCGCCGTCGCCGAACCGCCGCCGCCCGCGCTCCAACTCGCCCGCAGCGACAAACACGCGGGCCTGCCCTATTCCCTCACCGCGTGGACCAATTCCGACGGCGTCGAACTCGCCGTGAGCAACTGTTTGAGCTGCCACGCGGGGGTGTTGAACGGCAAATTGGTCGTCGGTTTGGGCAACGAGGCCATGGACTGGACCCGACCCCTCACGGAACTCGCCGAATCGGTGGGCCAATTCGTGGCCGATGGCCCCGAAGCGGCCGCCTGGAGCTATTGGGCCGACCGCCTGGGCGTCATCGCGCCCTATGTGCAGACCGCCACCGTGGGCGTAAACCCCGCCAACAACCTCACTTTGGCGCTGTTTGCCCACCGCGATCCCGAAACCCTCGCCTGGTCGGACACGCCCTTGCGGGATCCCCCGCGCCACGAGCCGCTGCCGGTGAGCGTGCCCCCCTGGTGGCATCTGAAAAAGAAGCACGCCATGTTCTACAGCGCCCAGGTGCGGGGGGATTTCAGCCGCTTTCTGATGACGGCCATGGTGTTTTGCACGGATACCGTCGCCGACGCCCGCGAAACCGACGCCGACGCGCCGGACATCCTGGCGTACCTGCGCACCCTGACCCCGCCGCCCTATCCGTTTCCCATCGACACGGCCTTATTGCCCCGAGGCGAGTCGTTGTACGGCGCGCACTGTGCTGGCTGTCACGGCACGCCCACCGAGTTTCCGAATTTGGTGATTGGCTTGGATGAGGTGGGCACCGACCCGGCCCTGGCCCTGGAGGCTTATGAGGAGAGCGACCGCTTTATCGACTGGCATCAACGCTCTTTTTTCGGCGAAGTCAGCCAAATGACCCCCGCCCGGGGCTATCTCGCGCCGCCGTTGGATGGGCTGTGGGCCACGGCGCCTTACTTCCACAACGGCTCGGTGCCGACCCTAGCGGCGGTTATCGACCCGTCCCGCCGTCCTCGCTACTGGACGCGAGATTTTGCCGACACCAGCGCCCTCGATCGCGACGCCGTGGGTTGGCGTCACC
>DAIUCA010000083.1:0-8723 GCA_036846405.1 Candidatus Competibacteraceae bacterium | reverse complement strand
AGACGCCCCGCCCTCATCGCCGAACCCGCGGGTGTACGACACGACCCGCGTGGGCTACGGCAATGGCGGCCATGGCTACGGCGAGCAGCTCGGCGCGGGCGACCGTCAGGCGCTGTTGGAATACCTCAAAACCCTGTGAGGGCCTGGGCCCGTCTTCACGCCGCACGGCGACGGGACGGCGGCGCCGCCTCGTCGGCAGCGTCCCCCTGGCCGTTGCCGAACTGGTTGATGAGCTGATTCAGCTTGAGGGCCTGTTCCTCCATGGATTTACTCGCCGCCGCGATCTCCTCCACCAACGCGGCGTTCTGCTGGGTGACGGTTTCCATCTGCACCACCGCCTGATTCACCTGATCGATCCCCGTGGACTGCTCGGTGCTCGCCTCGGCAATGGCCGTAATCGCCGTCGAAACGGTCTGAATGTCCTTCAAAATCCCCTGCAGACTCGTGCCGGACTCCGTCACCAACTTGGCTCCCGCCGCCACCTTGGTCACCGAGTTGTCGATGAGGTCTTTAATTTCCCGCGCCGCCGAGGCCGACCGCTGGGCCAGGGTGCGCACCTCCGTCGCCACCACCGCAAAGCCCCGGCCCTGTTCGCCGGCGCGGGCCGCTTCCACCGCCGCGTTTAGCGCCAACAGATTGGTTTGAAACGCGATTTCGTCGATGACGCCGATGATGTTGCTGATCTTTTCGCTGGCTTTGCTGATTTCCGTCATCGCCGCCACCGTGCGCTGTAACACCTGGCCGCCGTCCGTGGCCCGGCGGCTGGCGTTGCGGGCCAGTTCGTCGGCCCGACGGGCATTTTCGGCGGTCTGCTGGACGCTCGAGGTCATCTGTTCCATGGAGGCGGCGGTCTGTTCGAGGCTCGCGGCTTGATCTTCCGTTCGCTGGGACAAACTCGTGTTGCCCGACGCGATTTCCCGCGCGGTGGCTGTGACGGTTTCGCCCACCTGCAGCAGGTTCGCCATCATGTGCTGAATCTTGTCGGCAAAGCGGTTAAACGCGGCGGCATAACGGCTCACCTCGTCGTTGCCCCGGTCGTCGAGCCGTTGGGCCAAGTCGCCGTCGCCGCCGGAGAGTTCCTCCATAGCCGCCACCGCCTGGCGCAGCTTCGCCGTGGCAAAACGGCTCACGATCGCCATGGCCAGGCTACTCGCCGCCAGCAGAGCGCCAAACAGCACCACCAGCCAAAACAGCGCCGTCTCGATTTCGTGTTTCGCGACTTCATCGAGGCCGGCAATTTTGTTGTCCACTGCCGCCGCCGCTTGGGCGAGATAGGCGTCCCGCTGCTTCATGGTGTAGCCGATCACCACAAACCCGAGCATTTGGCCGTCGTCGAGGGCCACCGGCATGGTCATTTTGAGCGCTGCTGGGACTTCGGCTAGCTCGCCCGACTCGGTAATCACCTGGCCCTCGGGGCCTAAAATGGCCGCATAGGCCATGTCCGGATCGGTGCGGGCACTGCGCACGTAGTCCTCCAACAGGGACATCTCCAACGCTACCAACGGCCCTTGAGCCAACCGCGCCCACATGGCGGCTTGAAAAACGGTCCGTTGAATCAGGCGCTTTTCCTCATCGGCCCGCTGGGTGTCGCGGGCGGCGGCGAAAATCTCCGCCGCGTAGTTGCGCAGGTCGGTGAGGCCATTCATCTGCAAGCTGCGACTGGCGAACAGCGCCGCTCCCATGGTGACCAGCAAGATCGCCACCGAGGCCGCGATAAACCGTTGGCCGATGGTCATGGCTGGGGCTCCGCTAAGGCAGCTTCGGGAAGCACCACCAGGCCCAAGGCGACCAACGCGGTCTGCAAGGGCTGCAAGTCCGGCGCGGGGGTAAAGCCGTCGATGCCGGCCTGCTTGGCAGCAGGATGGTCGGGCGCCAACGACAAGGCCGCCGCCGCGAGCTTTTGGCGCTGTTCATCGTTCAGGGTGGGCTGGGCGATGAGCACCCATTCCGGATAGAGGGCCGTGCTCAGGGCTTGAGGAAAGCCCGCCGGGGTTTGGGCATTGACGATGGTGAACTCGGTCAATTGCACCCGCCCCTCCGCGGCCATGGCTTCGAGAAAGCCGGTGCGCACAAAGCCGACGTCCAGCAGCCCCGCCTTCACGGCCAACACGCTGTCGTCTTGTTTTTTCACTTCGCGAAACAGGGCGAAATCTCGGGTCGGGTCGATGCCCCGCTGGTGCAGCTCGTACACCTGGAACACATAGGCCCCCGCCGACACGCCGAACTGGTAGGCCCCCACTTTTTTGCCTTTCAAATCCTCGAGTTGGGCAATGCCGCTGGTGGCCTTCGCCACGATGACGCCACCAAAACGGTCAAGCCCTTGGCGCTTTTGGGTGGCCAACGGCACCGCCCCTTTCAACGCTGCCTGTACCGCCCCCACGGGGTTGATGATCGCCGCTTGAATCTGGTTTTGCCCCAAGGCATCGGCGAATTGCGCCGGCGACAGCGGCACGATGGTGACGGTTTCGCCGAGCAAGGTGCTCCAGTGCTGGCCCAGGGGCTGCCACTGTTGCGCGGCGACTACATGGCCCCGCGGGGCATTCACGCCCAACGCGATGTCGGCCCGCGCGGGGCTGGTGACCGTGCCCAGCGTCATCACCAGTGCCGTCAGAGAAAAATCGATGAACCGTTTCATAAGGAGTTGTCCTGAGTCGTTTTTTGGTGGGAATCAAAGCCTGACCGAGCTATCGGCTTAGGGCAAAACCGACTAAAGCCAAACTACGACGGCGACGCAATTCGCGTGACCGGCACGATGCCCCCCTGGGCGCTGCGGGCCACGCGAATGCCGTAACTCGACGCCAACCATTCGTCCGTCAGCACCGTGGCAGCGTCGCCCGCCGCGAGGACCGCACCCCGATGGAGCAAATAGATCGCATCACAACGGGCCGCCAGGGTGAGGTCGTGGAGCACCACCGCCACCGCCGTCCCCGCCGTGGCCCGTTTCCGCAACAGCTCCATCAAAAACAGCGCACAGGCTGGATCCAGATGCTGGGTCGGCTCGTCGGCGAGGAGCAGCTGGGGGTCACCAGCCAAGGCCCGCGCCAACAACACCCGCTGGCGCTCGCCGCCGGACAGGTGGTGCACCGACCGATGGGCCAGATGGCCGGTTTCCGTGGCCGCGAGGGCGGCGGTCACCGCTGCCCGGTGGGTGGCCGCCGATGCGCCGGCATGGGGCAGACGGCCCAGCGCCACCAGCTCTTCCACCGTGAGCGACCAGGCGCAGTGGCCGTGCTGGGGCAAATAGGCGAGCTGTTGCGCGCGCACCGTGGGCGAAAGGACGGTTAACGGCGTGCCGTTTAGGGTCACCGTGCCGTGGGTGGGCGACCACAGCCCTGCCAAGAGCTTCAACAGCGTGGATTTGCCCGCGCCGTTGGGGCCGATGAACGCGGTTAATTGCCCCGAACGTACCGTCGCCGAGACGGTGTGCAGCAACGGCGGTGCGGTGGGCGACGGGGCAAAGCCCACGCGGTCGGCGACTAATTCCATGACGGGCCTCGTTGGCGGTAGAGCAGGTACAGAAAAAATGGCGCCCCCAACAGCGCGGTGAGCACGCCGAGTTTGAGTTCCTGATGAGGCGCCAGGCGCACCAGACTGTCGGCCAACAGCAGCAGCGTCGCGCCGCCGAGAAAGCTCGGCAGCAACAGGGCGCTGGGCCGATGGCCGCAGAAGGGCCGCAGCACGTGGGGGGCAATCAGCCCCACGAAGCCGATGCTGCCGGCGAGGGCCGTGCTCGCCCCCACGGTCAACCCGATGCCCAACAGCAGGCGGCCCTGTTCCCGTTGGGGGCGAAATCCCAGGCTGACGGCCACATCGCCCCCCAAGCTGAGGGCGTCGAGATAGCGCCGCCCCGTCCACAGCAGCAGGCAACCCACCGCCACAAACGGCAGGAGCAGCCACACATGGTCTTGGTGGCGATTGGCGAGGGAGCCGAGGAGCCAAAACGCGATTTCCAGGGCCGCATAGGGACTGGGCGCGAGGCTCAAGGCGAGGGCGGTGAGCGCGGTGGCCAAGCTGCTCACGGCGATGCCGCCCAAAATCACGGTGAGACCATCGCTTTCTCCCGCGCTGCCCACCCGCCCGCTGGCCAAGGCGACGATCAGCGCCGAGCCCACCAACGCGCCGGCGATGCCCGCCACCGGCAGCAGCAGGGGATGCCACGCGGCCAGCCCGCTGTAGAGCACGAGCACCGCGCCCAAGGCCGCGCAACTGCCGCTGCCGGTGAGGCCGGGTTCCGCCAGGGGATTGCGCAACCACCCTTGGAGCGCCGCCCCCGCCAGGCCCAAGCCCCCCCCGATCAACAGGCCCAGCAGGGCGCGGGGCACGCGAATTTCCCAAAAAATCAGCCGACTCAAGCGGCCCAAGTCGCCGTCGGCGAACAGCGCCAACGCGGCTGTCGGCCCCACCAGCAGCGACGCGGTAAACGCCAGCCCGGTGGTGAGCGCCAACACCCCCAGGGGAGACCAGGGAGGGCGGTTCACCGGCGCAGCTCGTCGACGGCGTCGATGAGCCAGGGGCCGGGACAGCCCCAAGCGCGACTCGCCAACGACACGGTGCGCGGGGGCGTCAACGCGGGATGGCGCAACGGCAAGCGGGCTAGGGAAAACGCCGTGTCTTCGTCGGAAAACACCAGGGTGTGGGGTTGGCGCCACAGCACCTGTTCCACGGACAAAAAGCCCCAGCCGTCAAAGGGCGCCGCGTTGTCGTAGCCCGCCGCCGCCAGGAGGTCGTGCATCAGGGTATGACGCCCCACGGTGAAGCCGTTGGGCAAATAGACGAGGGCGGTGGCCCTGGCAGGGGTCGGGATTAGGGCGGGTTCCAACGCGGCGATGAGCTGTTCGCCCTGGGCCACCGCGTCCACGAGGGCGGCGAATTGGCGAATCACCGCGATCACCTCGGCGGTGGATTGGGGCATGGGCAAGCGGGCCACCGAGTAATCCAGGCGTTCCAACAGCTCCAGTGCGGCGGTCGTCGTGTAATCGCCGCCCACGATGAGGGTGGGCGCGAACGGCAACATGGCTTCCGCTGTGCCGTTGTGGATGGGATAGCCCGCCGCGCGGTCGGCGACGGGGGATAAGTGGGGATCGCGGGCCAAATGGGTGACGGCGCGGGTGTGTTCGGGGGCAAGGATGAGGGCGAGGCTGTCGGCACAAAGATTAGCGGTCACCAGGCGCGGCGCCGCTTCAGCTAAGGGCAGTACACAGGCGATGCCGATGCTCAGGCAAATCAGCAGCAGCGTTGTCAACGGGGAACCCTTATTTGTGGAATAGCGACCGCTACAATAACGGCCCCACGCCCCCTGCCCAGGTTTATCCGAGTGAGATTCCCGTTATGAAACCGTTCCATCCGAGCTGCTTCGCGGCGGTCGTCGCGGCCCTCACCGTAGCGATTGCGGGCTGTGCCACCAACGCGCCGGCCACCGCATCCGCTACGGCGGATCCCAACCGCTTTTTAATCGTCGACTGTCTGTTGCCGCCCCAAGTGCGCCAGTTGGGGCGGGTCGCTACCTACTTGACGGCCCGCCGCCCCATTAAAGCGAGCGCGGCGGAATGTGCCGCCGTGGGGGGCGAGTTCATCGTCGCCACCCAAGCCTCGCCGTCGTCGGCCCTCGCCGTGTGGTTGCCCGCCGCCGAAGCGGGCGATCCGCAAGCCCAAACCTATGTGGGGGAACTCTTCGAGAAGGGGGTCAACGGCCAGCCGGATTACGCGACGGCGTCCCAGTGGTTCGCGAAGGCCTCCACCCAGGGCTTCAGCCGCGCCCAGATTCATATGGGGCGGTTTTACGAAAAGGGACTCCACGGGGAGCGCGATCCGGTGAAGGCGCTCAATTTGTACCGCGCGGCGGCGGGGGTGAGCGGCGACGATTTGGTGTTTAGCTCGCTCATGGCGCCAGCGACGGTGCAGCCGGCGGTCATGCGCACCGTTGTGGCCGATGACGCCAGTCGCCAAGAAGCGGCGGCGCTGCGGGACGAACTCGCCCGCACCCAGCGGGAACTCGACGCCCAGCGCCAACAGCTCGCGGCGAATCAGGCCGAACTCGCCCGCACCCGTGCGGCATGGGATCAACAGCAAGCCAATCGTCCCCCGACTCAGCCGACCACTGACCCGCAAAGCGACGAACTCGCCACGCGGCTGGCCGCGCAGGAGGCGGAATTGCGGTTGAAAAACCAGCAATTGGGCTTCTTCGAGACGGAATTGGCGGCCCGCCAACAGCAGTTGAGCGACGCCCAGCGGCGAGAGACCCAGTTGCGCCAGGAGCGGGACGCGGCGACGCGGGAAAAGATGGCGTTGTCCACCCAATTGACGGATTTGCAGCGCCAAATGCAGCAGGCGGAAACCCAATTAACGGCGCGGCGGGCGGCGTTAGAAGAGCAGCGCCAGGCGGCGACGGCGACGCAACAGCAGCTCGCGCAAGAACAGCTGCGCGGTGGCAGCGCGGCGGAATTGGCGGCGTTGCGGGCGGAATTGGCCCAAAAAACCAGCACATTGGCAGCGACCCAAGGGCAAATCTCGGCCTTGGAAGCCGAAATGAACCGCGGCCAAGCGGCGTTGACCGCCGCAGTACAGCGGGCGGATCGCTTGCAGGTGAATGTGACCGAGCAAACCCGTCGTGCGGCCCAGTTGGAACAGCAGTTGGCGGCGTTACAACAGCAGCGCAGCGCCTCCGAACGGGAATTGCAGCAGCTGCGCGAACGGCAAAAAGCCCAAGAAACCGCGTTGCGCGAGGCGGAACAGGCGTTGATGAAAGCGCCGGCGCCGACAGCAGCGACCTCAGGCGACGCAGACGCCCTCAAACAGAAGCTCGGCGAGCGCAACGTGCAGCTGGCGGATACGCAAATGCGGATTCTCGAACTCGAAGCGGATTTAGCGAAGCAGCAGGCGGCGGTCAAAGCCGCCCAACAGCGCAGTCGCCAGCTGGAGTCGGCGGCGTCGGAGGCGGCGTTGTTGCGCCAACAGCTCGCCGATTTGCAACAGGCCACGCGGGAACAGCTCGCCGTGTACCAAACGGCGGCCAAAGAACAGGAACGCAGCCAAGGGCTCATCAAAACCGTGCTCACCCAACAGCCCGCCGACAGTGCTGAGGCCGTGCGGTTGCGCGCGCAGTTGGCGCAAAAAGACCAGGTACTCGAGCGCACGCGCCAACAGGTGGCGTTGTTGACCAACGAAGTCGCGCTGCGCCAGGAAAAAATCGACACCATGGCCCAGGCGCCCGCCCCGCTGCCCGCGCCCACCGGCCCGATGTTGGCCCTGCGCGGCAGTGGGACAGCCCCCGCGCCCACCGGAACCGCACCGAGCGCGGGTGGACTGCTGCCGGTGGTGATGCCTGCCCCCATTGCGCCCAAGACGGCGACCGCCGTGGACTTTGGGAATTACTTTGCGTTGGTGATCGGCAACAGTCGGTACAGCCAGCTGGCGCCGTTGGAAACCCCCGCCAAGGACGCCAACGCGGTGGGCGAGGTGTTGCGTAGTCGCTACGGCTTCAAGGTGCAGGTGCTGACGGACGTGAATCGGGGCGACATCCTCGCGGCCCTCGACGCGTACCGCCAAACCCTCAAGGAAACCGACAATTTTCTGCTGTTTTACGCGGGCCACGGGGCGATTCAGGGAGAACAGGGCTTTTGGCAAGCCACCGACGCCGTGCCCGACCAGCCCGACACCTGGCTGAGCAACGCGCAGGTCACCAACGTCATCAGCGTGATGAATGCCAAACACGTGTTGGTGATCGCCGACTCCTGCTATTCCGGCACCCTCGCACCGGGGGCGACCTCGTTCATCGAGGGGACCAAAACCCCGGCGCTGCAACAAAAGTGGCTGGAAGCCATGACGCAAGCGCGGTCGCGGACCGTGTTGACCTCCACGGCCCTGGCGCCGGTGCTCGACGCGGGGGGGCGCGGGGGCCATTCGGTGTTTGCGGGCGAGCTGTTGGCGGCGTTGCGGGACAATGGGGCGGTGTTGCCGATTCCCGATTTGTATCGCCGCATTACCCAGCCGGTGCAGGTGGCCTCGGCGCGGCTCAACGCGCCGCAAACGCCGTTGTATGCGCCGATCCAAAACGCGGGGCACGAGCTGGCGCCGTTCTTTTTGGTGGCCCGCTAGATGGGAGGCATACCGAGGCTAAACCGCTGGCTGGCCGCGGGACTGGCAGTGGGACTGGCAATTTGGTTGGGGGAAAGCGTTGCCCAAAGCCCGCGGCGCAGCATCGAGAAAAACCCGCCGCCCGGGCAGCCCGGCCATGTCTTTCGGGACACCTTAAAAGATGGCTCCTACGGCCCGAAAATGATCGTAATTCCCGCCGGCGTGTTCGATATGGGATCCCCGCGAGAGGGTGTGCGCGGCTGTGGCGACGAGGATCGGCTGTTTAACGTGCGGATTCCCAAGCTCGCCGTGGGGCGGTACGAAACGACGTTCGACGATTACGACCGCTTTGTGGCGGCGACCCAGGCGCGGCGGCCAGACGATCGGGGGTGGGGACGGGACAGCCAACCGGTGATCGATGTGAATTGGTTTGACGCGCAGGCCTATGCGGCGTGGCTCACGGCGCAAACTGGGTATCGCTACCGGCTGCCCACGGAAGCCGAGTGGGAATACGCGGCACGGGGCAAAACCACGACATTTTACTGGTGGGGCGAGACCCTCGAACGGGGACAAGCCAACTGTTGGGGCTGTGGCAGCCGTTGGGACAACCGCCTCGCCGCCCCGGTAGACACGTTGGCGCGGAATCCCTT
>DAIUCA010000082.1:0-10216 GCA_036846405.1 Candidatus Competibacteraceae bacterium | reverse complement strand
TTGACGGCGGATTTGCCGTCTACCGTCGAAATCACCGATCTCACCGACGCCACGCGCCCTGCCGACTTTCAACGACAACCCAAAATCCACCGCTGTTGGCGGTTTTATCGGCCCCCGCGTTAAGGCGCGGCGGGGCGGTCGCTAGGCGGGGTGGCCGCATTGGCTTCAGCGATGATTTCGCGGCGGATTTGTTCGCGTAACGCCGCTTCAGCGGCGGCAGCCTCGGCTTCAGCGATGATTTCGCGGCGGATTTGTTCGCGTAACCCGGCTTCAACCGCCGCCGCCTCGACCGCTTCGACCCGACTGGCCTCGTGGTGGGGTAATAGTCGTTCCATGAGGGCAAACAGCACCCCGGACACGGCAAAGGTGATCTGCACCAAAATCATCTCCTGCACGAGGAGAAAATCCGTCGATTCCTTACCGTCCTGAATGGCGATGAACACCTTCAATAGTTCGATGCTAGAAATCGCCACGATGGATCCGAGCACTTTCACCTTCATGTCGCTGTAGCTGATGGTGCCCATCCAGGGGGGCAGGTCTTTTTTGCCGTCGATCAGATCCAATTTGGAGACAAAACCCTCGTAACCGATGAACACCAGCATGAGCACCAGGTTGGCCACGAGGACGATGTCGATGAGGGTGAGGGTATCCACGATGATTTGGGTGTAAGAGCGCTCGAAAAACCCCGGCAATAGCTCAAAAAACCGCTGGTAAAACTTCAAAATGAGCAGCACCAACACCATGGTTAGGCCCAAATAGAGCGGTGCGAGCAGCCAACGGCTTTGAAAAATCGTGGTTTCGATGGCGCGTTCAAGGAAGTCGTGAAATTTCATAGGACAGGCTCGCGGGAATCTTCAAAAAGAGTGCTTACTCTCACCAGGCCGCCGCCTATCGGCAAACCTTCTGTTTTTCGCCTGCGGGGAGATCCCTTCCATGAGATTGGATGATCACGTGGTTCTGGTGACCGGGGGCGCTCTGCGCCTGGGCCAGGCCATCGCCTGTCACCTGGCCGCCTTGGGCGCCACCGTCGCGGTTCACCATGGCCAATCGTCGCCCGCCGACACCCTGGAGCGTATCCACATAGCGGGGGGCCGCGCCCATGCCTTTGCCGCCGACTTCACGAATCGTCAACAGGTGCGGGACCTGGTGCCCCAGGTGGTATCGCAGCTCGGGCGGCTCGACGCCCTGGTGAACAGCGCGGCGATTTTTCCCGCCCACGACACCTGGGACCAGGCCGACGACGCCCTGTGGGACGCGGTGATGGCGGTGAATCTCCATGCGCCGTTTGTGCTCGCCCAAGCCTTTGCCCGTCAACTGCCCAACCAGGCCACCGGTCGCATCGTGAATGTGACCGACGCCCGACTCCAACGGCCCCGCCCGGATCACCTGGTCTATCGCCTGGCCAAACAGGGGCTACAGACCCTCACGCCCATGCTGGCCCAGGCCCTGGCGCCGCGCATTGCCGTGAATGCCTTGGCCTTGGGGGCGATTTTGCCGCCGCCGGGCCGACCCCAAAGCGATCTCGACGCCCTGGTTCAGGCCCGCGTGCCGCTCCAACGGGCGGGAAATGCTCCTCTCGTGGCGGAGGCGGTGGCGTATCTTTTGGCGCATCCTTTCATGACCGGCGCCACGTTGACCCTGGACGGCGGCGAGTTTCTGTAACGATGTTTTCCCGAGGCCATTGCCCATGAAATTGCGCCATTACCTGTTATTGCTGGGCGTCGCCCTCGTGATCGGCTTTCTGGAAAAGCTGGTGTTTCTCATCGGCGGCCTCGCCCTCATCGTGGGGGCGGGGCTGTTGATTTACGGCGATCTCACCCCCGAAGCCCAGGCCGGTCTGGAACGGCGCCTGGCCTGGATGCTCGGCGGCCTGCGGGCCAACGCCGGTCGCGGGCTGCCTCCGGGCAGCCAATCTCTCACCGTGTCGTCGCCCCTGCGCCCGGGGGTGCCCCGCCGTCGCCGTAACGACGACAGCCCCAATTAATCCCCTTGCGCCCGCCCCTTCGAGAACGCCCTTCCCATGTCACTCCCTGTGTTTAATCCGGCGCTCTTGGCGGGCAAACTGCTCACCCTGGCGCCCCTGCTGGACGGCCTGGTTCAAGACCAGCTCATTAGCGTCGACCACGCGGAACAGGCCCGCAAACGGGGCCAATGGGGCGGTCAACGGGAATTGCACCCGCTCATCGTCATCGCCAACCAGAAAATCCCCAATCTCCAGCCGCCCCATTCGGTGTTGAGCCTGGACGCCCTGTGCCAATGGCTCGCCCTGCGCACCCAATTGCCTTACGTGCGCCTGGATCCCCTGGCCATCGACACCGCCGCCGTGAGTGGCCTGGTGTCCTACGCCTACGCGGCGCGGTATCGCCTGCTGCCCATCGCCGTCGATCCCCACACGGTCACCTTCGCCACCGCCGAGCCGTTCATCACCGAGTGGATGCCGGATTTGGGCAAGCTGTTGCGCCGAGACATCAAGCGCGTGCTGGCCAATCCCCTGGATATTCAGCGTTTTCTCATGGAGTTCAGCGGCCTCGCCCGCTCGCTGCAAACGGCGAAATCCGAAGGCAGCAGCGGCGTCGATATTCACAACCTGGAACAGCTCTGGGAGCTGGGCGAATCGTCGGAACTCGGCGCCGAAGACAAGCCGATCATTCAAATCTGCGATTGGCTGCTGCAATACGCCTTCGAGCAGCGCACCAGCGACATCCATCTGGAACCCCGGCGGGAAAAGGGTCAGGTGCGCTTTCGCATCGACGGCGTCATGCACCGGGTGTACGAAATGCCGCCGATCGTCATGCGGGCCGTGGTGAGTCGCTTCAAGATTTTGGGACGTCTCGATGTGGCGGAAAAACGCCGACCCCAGGACGGCCGCATCAAAACCCGCTCGCCGTCGGGGCGGGAAGTCGAACTGCGCTTGGCCACCATGCCCACGGCGTTTGGCGAGAAATGCGTGGCGCGGATTTTTGATCCGGACGTGGCGGTGAAAAACTTTGCCCAATTGGGCTTTTCCCCCGAGGAAGAGCGCCACTGGCGGGCCCTCATCGACCATCCCCACGGCATTGTTTTGGTCACCGGCCCCACCGGCTCGGGGAAAACCACCACGCTCTATTCCACCCTGCGGCTGCTGGCCGACCCCAAGGTGAACGTGTGCACCGTGGAAGACCCCATCGAGCTGGTGGATCCGAATCTCAACCAAATGCAGATTCAAACCAGCATTGGGTTGACCTTTGCCCAAGGCATTCGCGCCCTCATGCGCCAGGACCCGGACATCATCATGGTGGGCGAAATCCGCGATCTGGAAACCGCCCAAATGGCGATTCAAGCCGCCCTCACCGGCCATTTGGTGCTCTCCACCCTGCACACCAACGACGCGCCGTCGGCGGTGACGCGGCTGTTGGATTTGGGGGTGCCTCACTACCTCATCCAAGCCACGGTGCTGGGGGTGATGGCCCAGCGGCTGATTCGCACCCTCTGTCCCCATTGCAAAACCAGCGCGCCCGTGGACCCGGCTTTGTGGGAAACCCTGGTGGCGCCCTACAACGAACCGCCGCCCGCCAGCGTTTGCCAGCCGACCGGCTGTCCGGAATGTCGCCAAACCGGCTTTTTGGGCCGCATTGCGATTTACGAGATTTTAGAGTTCAACCCGGCTCTGCGACGGCACGTGAAGCGCGATGCCGACACGGATGAGCTGCGGCAAGCGGCGGTACGCGAGGGACTGCGGCCCCTGCGCCTGAGCGCCGCCCAACAGGTGGCGGCGGGGCTTACCACCATCGAAGAGGTCCTCAAAACCCTGCCGCCCAGCGAGTTTTAGGCGGCGGCGGGGTCAGGCCCGAGGGTTGATGTGGCGGGGATCAAACGCATCCCGCACGGCTTCGCCAATCATCACCAGCAAAGTCAACAGCAGCGCAATCACCACAAATCCCGAGATGCCCAGCCAGGGCGCGTGGAGATTTTCCTTGCCCTGGCGGAGCAAATCCCCCAGGGACGCCGATCCGGGGGGCAGTCCCAAGCCCAAGAAATCCAGGGCCGTGAGGGCGGTCACCGCGCCGGCAGTCACGAAGGGCAGGAAGGTGAGGGTAGCCACCAGGGCGTTGGGCAAAATGTGGCGGGCCATAACGGCGGTGTTCGATACACCCAGGGCGCGGGCCGCCCGCACGTAATCCTGTTCCCGACCCCGAAGAAACTCCGCCCGCACCACGGCGACCAGGCCGGTCCAGCTGAACAGCAGCATCACCGTCAGGAGGGTCCAAAAGCCGGGAACCAGCACCGACGCCACGATGATGAGGATGAACAGCTGGGGTAAGCCGCTCCAAATCTCGATGAATCGCTGGCCCACCAGGTCGAGCCAACCGCCGAAATAGCCTTGAACGGCGCCCACAGCGACGCCGATCACCGTGGAGGTGAGGGTGAGCAGCAGCCCAAACAGCACCGACAGCCGGAAGCCGTAGATCAGGCGGGCCAAGACGCTGCGGCCCTGGTCGTCGGAGCCTAGGGGATGGCGCCAAGACGGCGGCGCCGGCGCTGGGGTGGGCAGCTCCCGATCCACCGTGTCGTAGCTGAAGGGAATCGGCGGCCACAGCATCCAGCCCCGCTCGGTGATGAGGTCGGCGAGAAACGGGTCCCGATAGTCGGCCGGGCTGGGAAACACGCCGCCAAAGTCGGTTTCCGCGTATTCCACGAGCACCGGCACAAACCATTGGTCGTCGTAGCGAATGAGCAGGGGACGGTCGTTGGCGATGAATTCCGCCATGAGACTCACGGCAAACAGCAGCAAAAACAGTTGAAGCGAGAAAAAGCCCAGGCGGTGGGCGCGGAATTGCTGCCACCGGCGCTGGGCCAGGGTGGGCGGACGGGCGATGGCGAAGGGCGGAGGCAGGGGCGACGCAGTCATTTAGGTTTTCGCCTCGAAATGGATGCGGGGATCCACCAGGTGGTAGCTCAAATCCGTCAGCAGATTGAGCACCAGACCCAGCAGACTGAAGGCGTAGAGGGTGCCGAACATCACCGGATAATCCCGTCGGGTCACCGCTTCAAAAGCTAAAAGCCCGATGCCGTCTAGGGAAAAGATCACCTCGATGAGCAGGGACCCGGTGAACAGCAGGCCCACCAGGGCGGCGGGAAACCCGGCGATCACGATGAGCAGGGCGTTGCGGAATACGTGGCCGTACAAAATGGCCGCCTCGGTGAGGCCCTTGGCGCGGGCGGTGGTCACGTATTGCTTGCGGATTTCGTCCAAAAAACTGTTTTTCACTAGAAGCGTGAGGGTGGCAAAGCCGCCGATCACCAGGGCCGCCGTGGGCAGGGTGATGTGCCAGAGGTAATCGGCGATGCGGGCGGGCCAGCTCAAGTCGGCCCAGTGGTCGGAGGTCAGGCCCCGCAGGGGAAACCAATCCAAATAGCGGCCGCCGGCAAAGACCACGATGAGCAAAATCGCGAATAAGAATGCGGGGATCGCATTGCCCACGATGACGGCGATGCTGGTGGCGCGATCGAAGGGCGAGCCGTGGTGGACGGCTTTGAGCACGCCCAGGGGAATCGACACGACGTAAATGATGAGGGTGCTCCACAGTCCGAGGGAAACGGACACCGGCAGTTTTTCCAGCACCAGATCCAGCACCGGGCGGTCGCGGAAGAAGCTGCGGCCCAGGTCGAAGGTGGCGTATTGCCACACCATGTCGCCAAAGCGTTCCAGCAGGGGACGGTCGAAGCCGAACTGGCGGGCCAAATCGGCGCGGAGCGCGGCGTCGATGCCCTGGCCGCCCCGATACAAATCCTGGCTGCCCACGTTTTGGGTGGGGGCCGACAGCTCGCCGCTGCCGGTGCCATCGAGGCGGCTTTGCAGCCCGGCCACTGGCCCGCGCAGCTCCGCCATGAGCTGTTCCACCGGGCCGCCCGGCGCGAGCTGCACGATGAAAAAGTTGGTGGCGATGATGCCCAGGAGCGTGAGCGGAATCAGCAGCAGCCGCCGCAGAAAATAGGCCGTCATGGGGCCACGGCAGCTCGGGGCTGGTCGCTTTCGACCCACCAGGTATCGAACACAAAGCCCACGCGGGCGTCGGTGGCGGGATAGCCAAAGCGGTTCCAGTAGGCCACGCGGTCGCTGGTGGTGTGCCAGTGGGGAACCACCAAAAACTGCCATTGCAACGCCCGATCGAGGGCGCGCACCCGCGTGACCAACTGGTCGCGGTCGGGGGCGGCGATCACCGCTTCGATGAGGGCGTCCACGGCGGCGTTCTGGAGACCCGCCAGGTTGCGGCTGCCGGGCTGTTGAGCGGCGGCGCTGCCCCAAAAGTCCCGCTGCTCGTTGCCCGGCGACGCCGACTGGCCCCACACGGTGACGGTCATGTCGAATTCAAAGTCCCGCAGGCGGTTTTCGTATTGGGCCGGGTCGATGGTGCGCACGGTGGCTTGAATGCCCAGGCGCTCCAGGGTCTTGGTGAACGGCAGAGTAATCGGCTCGAAGGCCGGCGAATCCAGGAGGATCTCCAGGGTGAACGGTTCGCCTTGGGCATTCACCAGGCGGCGATTCTCAAACGACCAACCGGCGTCTTTCAGCAGGGCCAGGGCCGTTTGCAGATGCTGGCGGGTGGCGGCGGCATCCCCGTGGCGGGGCGGTTGATAGGCTTCGGTAAACACCCGGGGCGGCAACGCGTCTCGGTGGGGCTCGAGGAGCGCCAACTCGGCGGCGGTGGGCAGGTCGCGGGCGGCGAGTTCCGCGTTGTCGAAATAGCTGCGGGTGCGGGTGTATTGGCCGAAAAACAGGTTCTGGTTGCTCCACTCGAAGTCGAAGGCATAGCCCAAGGCCTCGCGCACCCGCGGGTCTTGGAATTGAGGCCGACGCTGGTTGAACACATAGCCCTGCATGCCAGCGACCCGCTCGTGGGGAAACTCCCGCTGGATCAACTCGCCGCGCCCACGGGCGGGGGTGTCGTAGGCCAGCGCCCAATCGCGGGCGCGATTTTCCAGCCGCAGGTCGAATTGCCCCGCCTTAAAGGCTTCCAGGGCCACGGTGGCGTCGCGGTAGTAATCCCAACGGAGGATTTTCGCGTTGTAGTGGCCGCGATTCACCGGCAAATCGTTGCCCCAGTAGGCGGGATCGCGTTCCAGTACCACAAAGCGATTCGGCTCGAATTGGGCGATGCGATACGGCCCGCTGCCCACGGGCACCTCCAGGGTGGGGGCCGCAAAGTCGCGGTTGGCCCAATAGGCCTTCGAGAGCACCGGCAGCTGGCCGAGAATCAGGGGCAGCTCCATGTTCTTTACCCCGGGCTTGAAGCTGAAGCGGATGGTGCGGTCATCGCTCACGGTGATCTGATCCACATTGGCGTAATAGAAGCGGAAAAACGGTCGCCCCTGGTCGCGGAGTATCTCAAAGGAGAACTGCACATCGGCGGCGGTAATCGGGCTGCCGTCGTGGAAGCGGGCGGTTTCGCGCAGGCGATATTCCACAAACGAGCGGTCAGCGGGCACCAGGATGGTTTCCGCAATCAGGCCGTATTCGGTAAACGCCTCGTCTTGGCTCTGGGTGGTGAGGGTTTCAAATAGATACGTGAGACCCGCCGCGCTTTGGCCCCGCAGGTTGAAGGGATTAAAGGTATCGAAGCCCCCCACGGCGGCGAATTTCACCTGACCCCCCTGGGGGGCTTGGGGGTTCACATAGTCGAAGTGGGCAAAATCGGCGGGATATTTGGGCTCGCCGTGCATGGCGAAGGCGTGGACCGGCACGTCGTAACGGGCGGTGGCCGGCAGGGCGACCCCCAAGGCACAGCCCAAGGCGACGAGTCGCCAAATTGCAGAATGAATCGCCATAATCGGTCTCGCGGTAGGCAGTGCAGTAAACAACATCATTTTCACCAAATCTGAGGTATTCACCCATGGGTTTTCTGACGGGTAAACGCGCATTAATTGTCGGTCTAGCGAGCCAACGGTCGATTGCCTGGGGCATTGCCCAGGCCATGCGCCGGGAGGGGGCTGAACTGGCGTTTAGCTATCAGAACGACAAGCTCCAGGGGCGGGTGACCGAAATGGCCGCCACCTTGGACAGCCAACTGGTGATGCCCTGCGACGTAGAAAGCGATCATCAGATTACCGAGCTGTTTCACGGCCTCCGAGGGGCTTGGGGCCATCTGGACATCCTGGTGCATTCGGTGGCTTTCGCGCCCAAAGACGCTTTAGAAGGGCGGTTCATCGACAGCGTGACCCGAGAAAACTTCCGGATTGCCCACGACATCAGCAGTTACAGCCTGGCGGCCCTCGCGAAAGAAGCCGCGCCGCTCATGGCCGGGCGGGCGGGGGCCATGGTGGCCTTGTCTTATCTGGGGGGCGTCCGTTCCGTGCCCCACTACAACGTGATGGGCCTGGCGAAGGCCAGTTTGGAGGCCAACGTGCGGTATCTGGCCCAATCCCTGGGGGAACAAAACATCCGCGTGAATGGCATTAGCGCCGGGCCGATTCGCACCCTGGCGGCGGCGGGCATCAAGGATTTCCGCAAGATGCTGGAGGCGTTTGAGAAAACCGCTCCCATGAAACGCTGCGTCACCATCGAGGAGGTGGGCAATGTGGCGGCGTTTCTGTGTTCGGATTTGGCGTCGGGGATTACCGGCGAAATCACCTATGTAGACGGCGGCTTCAGCACCGTGGCCATGGGCGGCCTGGGATAGCGCGCGCTGATGGGCCACCAACTGCCCTGGCTCAGTCCCCACGACGACGGGGAGCCGTTCCCGGATCCGCACCAGGCCCTGCGGGAACCCAATGGCCTGTTGGCCTTGGGGGGCAGCCTGTCGCCTCGGCGGCTGCTGAAAGCCTATCGTCGGGGCATTTTCCCCTGGTTTTCCGACGGTCAACCGATTCTTTGGTGGTCTCCCGAACCCCGCACGGTGCTGTTTCCCGAGGCCGTGCGCATTCGCCGCAGCCTGAAAAAAGTGCTGAAAAAACAAGTATTTACCCTGACTATGGACCGACAATTTGCGGCGGTGATGGCGGGCTGTGCGGCCCCGCGAAAGGGCGAGGCCGGCACCTGGATCACGGCGGAAATGACGGCGGCTTACGAACAGCTTTATCGCCTGGGCTATGCCCATTCGGTGGAAAGCTGGCAGCGCGACGATCAGGGCGAGCTTCAGCTCGTGGGCGGGCTGTATGGGGTGGCGTTGGGTCAGGTGTTTTTTGGGGAATCTATGTTTTCTTTGGCGACCGACAGCTCCAAGGCGGCCTTGGTGGCGCTGTGTCAACAGCTCCAGCGCTGGGGCTTTCTGGTGATCGACTGTCAGATGCACACGGCCCATTTGGCGAGTTTGGGGGCGGTATCGCTGACCCGACGGGAGTTTATGGCGCTGCTCGACGGGGGCTGTCCCCGGGGACGGTCGCTCGGGCGGTGGCAGCTGGACGACGATTTACCCCAAAGCGAGTGGCGCGATTAGGTGGTCACCGCGGGCAGCAGCTCGGCCATGATCTGCGTATCCAGCACCGTGAGCACGGCAGCAATTTTCTTTTCCACACAGAGGGTGACTTGGGTCAAAACCAGGTTGGTGTGGGTCATGTCGGGGCGCAACCGCAGAATTTGCTCGTTGGCGACGCTCGATGGGGATTCCCGTAAGAAAACCTCCGCGTTCACCAGGGTGACCAGGGCCATGTGAACCGATTCCCCCGAGAAATACGGTGAGGCGTCGGTGGCCTGTTCCAACCATTCGCCAAACGATTGGGCGTAATGCCCCTGCTGCACCAACCAATCCACCACCCCATGGAGCGTCGAGGGCTCGGGTAATCGCAAAACGGGGGTGCCATTGGCTAAAATTCGCCGATAGTTCTCCAAACCATGCAGTTCCCGTTCGGGCAAATCTGCGAGGACTTCCCAATTTTCGGGAGTTCTGTCCCGTAAGGCGAGGACCGGCGACAGATTAGGCGAGCGCACCACACAGAAATCGGTGTCTTTGCAGGCATACTGGATATATTCCACGAATTTCACGAAACCGAGCTTAATTTGTTGAAAATCGGGAATGAGATGCTTCACCGCGTCTTGTAAGACCGCCAAGAAAATCCCCGAGCGGAGCAGATCATTGCGACAAGTGGGGTCGTCCCCATACCAGGCGATGATTTTGCGCGTTTTATCGACGATGGCGTTCCGCGAACTGTTGGGCGGAAGCGGAGCGATTTCCTGACATAACCGCACATTGCGGGGATCGTTGGGAGAATGCTTACCCAAGGTCACGCCGACCGCCTCGGG
>DAIUCA010000081.1:0-10350 GCA_036846405.1 Candidatus Competibacteraceae bacterium | reverse complement strand
TCCACGAAGGGAATGCTCAGGGTGTAGCTGTAGGTGGCGTCGCTGCCTTCCAGAGTGAAGGTGAGGGTGCTGTCTCCCCCCACGGTAAAATCCACCAGAACCGTGTTTTGGCCCTGATTGCCCGTGATGCCAAAACTGTTAAAGGCGGGGTTGTACACCACCGGTCCCGGGATCAATCCCGTCACACTGTGGAATATCAAGATGTTCGGCACGGTTTCGCGGTTTTGATTCACCACCCGCAACGAGAAGGTGCAGCGCACAAAGCGTGGCGCCGAGGTCGACCCCCCGGACCGCACATAGGCGTCATAGGCCGCGGTGTCGCACACCGTCGTGCCATTCAACTCCAGTTCTAGGTCGTCGGGCGTCGGCGGGTCGGGCAGTTCCGTGTCGATGGTGTAGGTGAAGGTGTCGGCGCCGCCCTCCAGGGTGTAGGTGATCGTCGAGCTGCCACCCACGGCAAACTCCACCCGCGACAGCACTGCCCCCTGGTCGTTGGTGATGCCAAAGGTGCCAAAGGGCGGGCTGTAGGTGATCCGCCCGGGCACGATGCCCGTTGTGCTGTGGTACACGACCACGCCCGCCACCGGCCGGCCCAGGTCGTTCACCACCCGCAAATCGAAGGTGCATGCCACATAACGAGGCGGCAGCGCCGTCACATCGCCAGCCTGCACCGCATCCAGATAGGCATCGACGGCGCTGCGGTCGCAGCTCACCGTGCCGTTGAGTTCCAACGCGCCCGGCGCGCGAATCCGCACGCTCACGCTCGCCCCCGCCAGCGGCGAGGTAAACACCACCGGAATGTCCGGCGTCCGCGCCACTTGGCCGGTCGCGGCAATCGGCACGGTGATGCACCCATCCACGCCGGTGCGGAAGCTGCCTGCACTGTCTCGTCGACCATCCACCGTCACCCGCGCCGCGCCGGTTTCGCCCACTTGATAGCGAATCTCCGCCTGGGCCACCGGCACAAAGTTCGCGTCCCGCAAACACACCCGCACCGGTAATCCCCCGGGCAATCCTTCGATTTCGGTCGTCGAAAGGGTGAGCACCTGATCCGTGCCGTTCGCCGACGCCAAATAGGTCGAACCGCAATTCGCACCGCCTGCGTCACAGGGATTCAGCACACCGCACACGCTGCGGTCTTCGGTACAGGCGACGATCACCGCCGTCTGGCCCACCCGATAAATCGGATAGCTCAACAGCGTGTCCGCTCGCCCAAGCACGTTGGTGTAGCTGGGGGACAAAATCGTCCCATGCTCGCTGCGGCCCACGAGGAACGGCACCGTCGCCCCCTCGTCCCGCGGCGCCAGGTTAAAGGGCGGTTGGGTGCTGTTGATTTGCACCGTGGTTTCGTTCACCACCGTGGCGATTTCCCGAATCCCCGTGAGCAGCCGATTGTCCGGCCGCACTTCTTTCGTGCCGTCGAGCACCAGGCGGTCGCCCACGCGGGTGCCTTTGGTGATGAATTGGGCACCCGTGGCCGTCAACACCCGGTCGCCTTCCACCGGATTGCCGTTCGCACCGGCAATCAAGAACCCGCCCGGCGTGGCGGGGTAATCCACCAACGGCGCGTCCACGGTGAAAAAGTGAATCGGCGTGTTGGGCAATACCGGATTGCCGTTCGCATCCGTCGCCAACGCGCTGATCACGCGGGAATAGACGCCGTCCCGAGGAATATCCTCGCCAAAGCGGGATAGCCCCGTGCGCACTGCTTCGATGTACGGCCCGGTGAGGGTGATCGCCGCCACCTCCCGCGCGTTGCCGATGACTTCGATCTGCGCCGACGCCTGCACCATCCGCCCGGTGAGTGGGTCTTGCAGCGACGCGATGACCGTGGCCGTGCCCGGGGTGCTTAACGCCGTGAAGAAGTAGGTGGCGACTCCGCTTTGCAGCGTCGATGGCAGGGCGGAGAACCCCTGGGGATTGCCGTCCTCGTCGGTAAATGCGCCTTCCTCGTCGCCGGTGGTGGGGCGGTTCAAAAAGCCAAACTCCAAGCCGCTCAACACCAACTGCACATCGGTACCGTTGAGCAGCGGCTGGCCCGTGGCCGTGTCGATGGCCCGCACGGTGATTTCCGTGGTGTAGGGCCGCAGGGGACTGCCGCCCTCTTGGCTGTAATTGGCGGGAATGCGGGTTTTAGCGGGCGTCACCGTGAGGGTCACGCTGCTCGGCCCGGTGCTCCCCGAGTTGTCGCCCACCACGGCCACCGTCGCAGTTTGCGTCACCGGCGCTTCGTTGGGCGGCGTCACCGTCGCCGCGAGGGTGAGGGTGCCGGGAATCGAGCGGGACGTGAGATAGAACAGCGCCCGCCCGCCCACCGTGGTGCTCTGCGCCGTGGGGTTGCCGAACAAATTGGCGGTTTCTGCGGAGAACGGGTCGGTAAACAGCCCCGAACCGGGGTTATCCAGGGTGATTTGCACCACCGTGCCATTGGTGACCGGGCGGCCTTCGCGGAACACCTCGGCGATGACCGCCGTGGTGTAGGGGCGGAACAGACTCGCCGGCTCGTTATTCGGATTGGTGGGTAGCGAGGTGCGCTCCGGTCGCAGCACCAGGGTGGTAAGCGAGCCAAAGCCCGGTTGATCCGTGCTCTGGCCGGTCACCGCGACGGTTTGTCGCCCGAGCACGGTTTGGGGCGTGGGATTGTCCGTGTCCTGGACGGCGGCGGTCAGCACCACGTTGCCCGCCATGGACAGGGAGTTGAAGAAGAAGCGGGCGCGACCATCGACGGTGTTGGCCGTGGCGGTGATCTCGCCCGGCGTCGTGCCCACGGCGGTGGCCGACAGCACCAGGCCCGAGCGGAAGTTATCGACGCTCAAGGTCACCGGCAGACTGCCCGACACCAGATTGCCCTCTCGGCGCACTTCCACATTCACCGCCATGGTGTACGGGCTAAAGAGGCTGCTGGGGTTGTTGGTGGGATTCACGGGGATGGTGAGGCGCTCGGGCACCACGGTCACCGCGAACAGCGAGCCAAAGCCGCCGCCGCCGTCACTGCTGTCGCCGGCCACCCGCACAGTGGCTTCGCCCACCACGGTTTGCGGTGTGGTGGCGTCGCCGTCGTCGTCGATGCCGGCTTGCAGCCGCACTAACCCCGCCTGCGACAGGGAGTTAAAGAGGAATCGCGCCCGCCCGTTCACCGTGTCGGCAGTGGCGGTGACGGCGCCAGGCGTTGTGCCCACGTTTTCTGCCGCGAGCACCAGGCCCGAACGGAAGTTATCGACGGTCAAGGTCACCGGCACGCTGCCCGCCACCAGGTTGCCCTCGCGCTTGACTTCCACATTCACCGCCATGGTGTACGGGCTGAACAGGCTGCTGGGCTGGTTGGTGGGGTTGACGGGGATTTCTAAGCGCTCGGGGAGCACGGTCACCGTAAACAGCGAGCCAAAGCCATCGTCGGGATCGACTTGGCCGGCCACGCGAATGGTGGTTTCGGTGAAAAAGCTGTTGGTGCCGTTGCTCACCGACGCCCGCAACGTGACGTCGCCGCGCTGGGACAGGGAGTTGAAGAAAAATTGGGCTTGTCCACCCCGAGTATCGGCGACGGCAGCGGGGCCGCCGGGCGTGGTGCCGACCGCCGTGGCCGGCAGTACCAATCCCGAGCGGAAGTTATCCACCGTCAAGCTCACGTTGATGCCATCGTCCACGGCGATGCCGTTGCTACGCACCTGCACGGTAATCGCCACGGTGAATGGACTAAACAGACTGCTGGGGCGATTGGTCGGGTTGACCGGAACGGTTTGGCGTTCCTTGAGAATGGCCAGGGTGATGTCGGGTGGCGTGGTAAACGCGGCAAAACTGCCTTGCGCTACCAGCAATAACAGCCAAAACGCCAGCCACTGGCTCAACAGCGGCATCGGATGACGCATAAAAAAGTTTTCCCGTTGCATTAGCGGTTCACCACTTTGTCCGTGACGATCTGAGGCGTCACGAAGATGAGTAATTCGAGTTTGTCGTTATTGCTGCCATTGCGGCGGAACAACCGACCGACGGCGGGTAAATCGCCGAAAAACGGCACCTTGCTCACGGTTTCGCGGGTGATTTGCTCAAACACGCCGCCGAGTACGACGGTTTCGCCGTTGTCCACGAGCACTTGGGTTTTTACTTCGCGCTTGTTGAGGCCGAAGTTCTGAGCGCCGTCTCGACCGCGAATCTCGCGGCCCACTTCGTCCTTCTTCACCAGCAAATCCATGATGATGCGGTTGTCGGGGGTGATTTGCGGCGTCACGTTGAGTTCGAGCACAGCTTCCTTAAACGAGATGCTCGAAGTGCCGTCCTGGAAGGTCTCGTAGGGAATCTCTTCCCCCTGCTTGATGACGGCGGCCGCGCGGTCCGTGGTGATGACGCGGGGATTGGAGATGGTTTCGCCCCGCCCCTCGGCTTGGAGCGCCGACAGCTCTAAATCCACCAGGTAATTGCGCCCCAAAATGGCCAGGCCCAGGCCGCTGGTGGCTTCCGGTACACCCAAGTTTACGCCCAAGCGGTCTCCCAAACTGGGCACAGCGGCGGGAAAGCGGGTGCCGGTGGAGTTCAGATTGTCGACCACGCTGCCGGTGATGGTGTCGGTGGCGCCCAGGCCGCCGGACAACGCCCCCACGCCGCCGTCGGTTTTCTGCAATCCGGTAAAACCCATGCGCACGCCGAGTTCTTTTCTGAAGTTATCGGAGGCGATGACCACGCGGCCTTCGATCATGACCTGTCTGACGGGGCGATCCAGCCGCGAAACCATGTCCCGCACCTCCGCGAGGCGGGCGGGAATATCTTGAATAATCAAAGTGTTGGTGCGCTCGTCGGCGGTCACCGTACCCCGTTCGGAGAGCAGCGAAACGGTGGTTTCGTTCTGATTCAACACGGGGCGCTTGAGCAGATTCCGAATGTCTACCGCCTTGGCGTAGTTGATCTGAATCACCTCGGTGCGCAGGGGAATCAACTCGGTGCTCTTCTTCTGCGCTTCGAGTTCGAGCTGTTCGCGGGCAGCCAACTCCTCGTTGGGGGCGATGTAAATCACCGTGCCGCTGCGGCGCTGGGCCAGGCCCTTGGTGCGCAAAATGATGTCGAGGGCTTGATCCCACGGCACGTTGGTGAGCCGCAGCGTGAGGCTACCGGACACCGTATCGCTCACGACGACATTCAAGCCGGTGAAGTCCGCGATGATCTGCAAAACCGCCCGCACTTCGATGTCTTGAAAGTTCAACGAGAGCAGTTCGCCGGTGAACTCCTGTTCCTGCAGACGGCGTTGTTCTTCCAGATTCAGCGGCTTGATCTCGATCACATAACGGTTGTCGGCTTGGTACGCCAAGTACTCGTACAGCCCGGTGGGCGTGATGCTGACGCGGGCGCCGTCGTCTTTGTTGAGGGCGTCGATGAGGGTGACGGGGGTCGCGAAATCGGTGACATCGAGGCGGCGTTCCTGGCCACGAGCCAGGGGGGCGCCGCTGAAGTCAGCGACGATTTGGCTACCCTCCTCGCGGACGCTCACGACGATAGACGGGTCGGAAAGCGCGAAGGAAATGATGCCCTCGCCGGCGGTACCGCGACGAAAATCCACGTTATCCACCTGCCGACCGGCGCTCGCGGCGCGGCTGGGGGCATCGGCGCGGGTCGGGGATGGAGGCGCGGTCAGTGGAAAGTTTGCCGTGGGGATTTGGGCGGTGGACGCGCCGGCATCGAGGGTCACGACCACGGCGTTGCCTTCGCGGATGAGTTGGTACGGCACGAGGCTGGTGAGGTTGATGGAAACGCGGGTGCGGCCATCGTTGCCCTCTAAAAAACTCACGCTTTCGGCCACGCCGGTGCCGATGGTCTGTTCGCTGCTGCGGACGGCGCTGCGGGTGTTGAGAAAGTCCAACACGATGCGGGCGGGGGCGTTAATCGTGAACACCCGGGGTTCGGGGGCGGGGCCAGACAGCTGAAAGCGCAATTGGACGCGGCTGCCGGGGAGGTTATTCACGTCGATGGTTTGCAAGGTGAGATCGGGTTGTGCCCAGAGGGTGAAGCTCAAGGCAAAGAGCCACAGCCCCCACAGCGTGCGTGCGATCCACCGCGACAATGGGCGGTTTAAGCATGGAAACACGGAAGATTCCTCATTTAAGTGATTCATTGGAGGGGATGGCGGCCCGCCAAAAGGGGGGCGCAGCGGGCCTCATTCGGCCAACGTCAACACGGTATTGCGTTCTTTCCAACCGCCGGTGGTCTCGTCGGGGACGATTTCCCGTAACTCGATGCGCAGCTCGTTAATCGCCTGCACTTCCCCGTGATCCAGGCCCAGGTAATTGCCCTGACGCACCCGATGGACGATGCCGTCGGGGGCTTTAATCAGCGCAAATACATCCTGGTCGGGGCGTTTGAGCGTGCCCACCATCAACAGCGAGCTCACGGCAAACTTTTCGAGTTCTTCCCGCGGGCGGGTGGGGTCGGGACGGATGGCGTTGGGGTCGGACACGGCGGCGAGGGCGGCAGCCGGCAGGGGGGCTTCTTCCTCGATGGGAATCAGCGATTCCACCAGGGCAAAGGGGTCTTTGAAAGCCACCGCCTGATATTCAAACGGGCGATAGGGCTGGAGCGGGGGAATGGGTTCTGGATCCTTGCCCTTGATGGTGGCCCGTTGGGTGGCCACCCAGGCTTCCAAGTCTTGCAGACCGCGGGCGGTGCCGATGAGGTCGCAACCCGTGAGAAACAACGCCGTGCAGCTCAACAACCAAAGCGGGAAACGGGTCATCGCCGTGCTCCTGGGCGGGCGGGCGTGGCGGGGGCATTGTCGGCGGCTTCTGCCTCATCCATATAGCGATAGGTTTGCAGCGTGGCCTCGATGAGGGGGCGATCGACGACATTGGTGCCGCCGCGCGGAGACGGGCTGCTGCGGCTACCGGGGCGGGTGGGCGGCGGCAGGGCCTTAATGGCGTCGAAGGTCACGTTAAAGCGCTCCAATGTGACGATGCGGTCCATGGCGGCGACGGCGCTGATGAAGGAAGAGAACTGATGGAAGTTGGCTTGAGCGCGAATGGTGATGGGTTTAGCGAGGTAGAACTCGCGTGACACCTCGTTTTCGGGCCGAAAGATTTCAAACTTCAAGCCATTGCGTTGGCCCCGGGCAAACACCTGATCCAGGAGGTCGGGCATTTCGGTACCGGTGGGCAATTGGGCCACGAGGGTGGCCAACATGCCTTCGAGTTCGGAGATTTGCCGGCGAAAGGCGTCGATGTTGGCGAGGGTGCTTTGGCGACGGATGAAATCCTGCTTGTGTTTTTGCTCGGCGGCCTGTTCGCGCTGGAGAATTTCCAACTGCTGCTGGGTGTCGTACCAGTAACCCCCGCCACACACCGCGACGATGAGCAGAAAGGCGGCGGCCAGTTTGATGGGGAACGGCCAGTTCCCCGCGTCGTTAATATCGAGACTGTTTAAGTCCATGGAGGGTCTCCTAGTTCACAACCTGGTCGGCGTCTTCGGCGTTGGGCGCTTTGGGCATTACCCGCGGCATGAGGATTTCAAACTCGCTCAAGCGGGGCGACGTATTTCCCACGGGAATCTCTTTGTTTTCCACGAACCGTAGCGACGCTTCGCCAAAGATTTCGGAGGCTTCGAGGCTACGCATGGCGGTGGATACGGTGTCGGTATCCACGGCGGTGCCGACAATGAGCAGATTGACGGCGCCATCGGTGGCAAAGCGGCGCAGAAACAGGGTATCGGGGAGACGGCGGGCAAACTCGTCGAGCACCTGCACCATGAACGGGCGGCTGAGCTGCAAGCGTTCGATCACGGCGAGGCGGGCTTTCAGGCGTTCCCGTTGGGTTTCGAGCAGGTCGATTTCTTTAGCGACGGCGTCGAGCTTTTTAATTTCGCCTTCGAGGAAGCGATTCCGCGCCCGTTGGTCGTCGATGAGGTTTTGGGTATAGAGATTCGCGCCGACCACGATGGCGACGCCGATGGCCAGCGCCCCCCCCATGAGGAAACCGAACGCCTGTTGGCGCTGTTTGCGTCGTGCTTCCCGCCAAGGAAGCAGGTTGATCCGAGTGGCCATCATTCAAAACTCCGCAGGGCAAGGCCAAAGGCGAGGGTGTAGAGGGGGGCTTCTCGTTGAAGCAGTTGGCGACGGGTAATGGGAATGCGCTTTGAAATATCCACCTGGGTGAAGGGATTGCCGATAAAGGTGGGCACGCCAAGCTGTTCGGTGACGGTGGTTTCCAGGTGATTCATCAGCGAGCCGCCGCCCACAAGCAGTAAGCGATCCACCGAGTTGTAGTGGCTCGACGAGAAGAAATACTGGAGCGCGTTGCCGATTTGCTCGGCGACGCTGTAGCGAAAGGGTTCGGCGACGACTTCTTCGTAATCGTCGGGGAGTTCGCCGGTGCGCTTGGCGAGTTCGGCGCGGTCGCGTTCGAGGCCGTAGTTGCCGCTAATCGACTGGGTCAGGAAATCGCCGCCAAAGCTCTGTTCCCGCGTAAAAATCACGCGATTATTCTCAAAAACGTACAAAATCGTGTTTTGGGCGCCGATGTCCACAATAGCCACCCGCTCGCCACCTTCTGCCACGACTGCCTTACCGTCATTACCCAGATGGCGTAGGGCCGAAAGATAGGCATTTTCGATGCCGTAGGCTTCCACATCCACAATCATCGCCTTCAAACCGGCTTCTTTCAGCGCTTCTTCCCGTAAATCGACATTTTCCTTACGAGACGCGACGAGCATCACGCTTTGCATGTCGGGATTAGTGGAAGCGTTGGGCAACATCTGAAAATCCAGATGAATATCATCGAGGGGGAAGGGAATGTATTGAGCCGCCTCCAACTGAATGTTGGCTTCAATGTCATCCTCGGTGTACGACTTGGGCATGGAGAGCGTTCGCGTAATCACGCTTGATGTGGGGACGGCAACGACGGCCTGTTTCAATCTCATCCCGCCGCTGCGCATGGCTTTTTTAATCGCCGTAGCGATGACGTCCATATCGCTGGGATTGTGGTTTTCCATGGCGCCGGTGGGAAGAGGTTCGGTGCCGTAGCCCTCCACCTGGAATCGCTTACCGACCTTGCTCACTTCCACGACTTTGACGGCGGAATCGCTAAGATCGATACCCAATAGGCGGGGTTTACTATCAAAAAGGCCCATAGATTTGCTCCCGATTGTCAACAATTACTGTCTACGAACAGACGGCGAAATCGCGTCTGCGAACTCATGGGGGGTAATCCAGCGCCTTTTTTGTTGTGTTATTGACTCATTATGTGTGTTTTCGGCCAGACAACAACAAAGTGGACGGTGGCAGCGGGATATTGCAGTGGTCTGAACGTGGTTAGAAGTTAACAACGTCTCTAAACGGCTCACAAATCTGTGACAGTTTGGCGCAGGCAAAAAAAACCGCCCTCAAAGAGCGGTTTTTCGTGGGCTTGGCGCCAAACTAGGGACGGTCGGCAATCGGGGGGAGCGAGCGACTGGCGGGGCCGACATACAACTGGCGCGGGCGGCCAATTTTTTGATCTGGCTCGCTAATCATTTCGCTCCAATGGGCAATCCACCCCACGGTGCGGGCGACGGCGAACATGGGCGTAAACATTTCGACCGGAATGCCTAGGGCTTTGTAGATAATCCCGGAATAGAAATCGACATTGGGATAGAGCTTACGGCTGATGAAATACTCGTCTTTCAGGGCGATTTCTTCGAGTTTCATGGCCAATTCCATGCGGGGGTCGTGGCCGTATTTTTCGAGCACCTGGTGGCAGATCCCTTTAATCAGCTCCGCCCGCGGGTCGAAGTTTTTGTACACGCGATGGCCAAAGCCCATCAGGCGTACGTTGCTGGTTTTGTCCTTCACCTTCGCAATGAAGTTATCCACGTTCTCGGGCGTCCCGATCTCGTCGAGCATCCGCAGCACGGCTTCGTTGGCGCCGCCGTGGGCGGGGCCCCAAAGACAGGCGATGCCCGCCGAAATCGCCGCAAACGGATTCGTGCCCGATGAACCCGCCAAGCGCACCGTCGAGGTAGAAGCGTTTTGTTCGTGGTCGGCGTGGAGAATAAACAGCACATCCATGGCGCGCTCGGCGACCGGATCCACTTGGTAGTCTTCGCAGGGCACGGAGAACATCATGTGCAGCAGGTTGCCGCAGTAGCTCAAGTCATTGCGCGGATAGCGCACCGGCTGACCGATGGAATGTTTATAACAAGCCGCCGCAATCGTCGGCATTTTGGCGATTAAGCGATGGGCCGTGACGCGCCGCTGGTCGGGGTCTTTAATGTCCATGTTGTCGTGGTAAAAGCCGGCCATCGCGCCAACTACACCCGTCATCATCGCCATCGGGTGGGCGTCGTAGTTAAAGCCGTTAAAAAACCGCAGCAGGTTCTCGTTAATCATCGTGTGGTTGGAGA
>DAIUCA010000080.1:0-10468 GCA_036846405.1 Candidatus Competibacteraceae bacterium | reverse complement strand
GCTGCCAATCGTGCACCGGCGTGGTCATCCCGCTGCTGGCCGTGTCCCACAAAGCCAGGGTGACCGCGGGCGCGGTGGGGTCAGGGGCGGCAGTTGCATGGTCGAGGGCGGGGCGCAGCACCTCGAGAAGCGCCGTGCCCGCACTGTGTACCGCGATGCTCCAGCCGCCGAGACGCCATTCCCGTCGGTGCGCCCCCAGCTGGGCGACGGCGCCGGCGTGTTGCGCCCAACAACCCGGCGCGAGGGCGGCAAACGCGGTCATCGACTAGGGCGCGGCATGGGGCCAACCCAACTCGGTCACCCCCAACACCGGGTCGAGACTGAGCAAATCGCTCATGTCTTCGTAGGTTTCAAAGGTCAACGCCGACGGCGTCGCCGGCTCATCGAGGGCGAGCGGCACACCATCGACGGTCACCAGCAGCAAATCTGCCCGTTGCAACGCCGCCGCGAAGCTCCAGAGCACGGCATCATCCACCGCCGCGATGTCTACTCGGGCCTGTTGCCGCCAATCGGCGAAGGGACAGGGGGTTGCGAGGACGGTCCACAGACGACAGGCCAGGCCCGTGATGCGGTGGTAATGGCCGTTGAGGAGATTCACGACGATGGCTTCGTCGTTGAGGGTTTCGCTGACGAGGGTCGCCAGGTGGTGGTGCAGGGTGGGATTGGGAGAGGACATGGCCCAGTTCCGAAAATGGGGGGGCAACATCATGGCAAATCGCGCGACGCGGCACGAAGGCCGTCAATCCACCACGCGATTGCGCAGGTAAACCGGTTGGAGCTGGAGCGCCGACGTGGTTCCCGTGGGCCATTGCCGCGCTGCCAACCGCACCAACGCCTCGGCCAGGGGCGTTGACGCGGTCATCGCCGTGGGCCAACGGGCCGCAAGTTCGGGATAACGGGAAAAGCCGTTGCCCACCGCCGACCAATCCGCCGCCGTGAGGGTGTCCAGGGCGGCGGGCGCCTCCACCGCATCGGCGATCACCGCCGTCCATGCGCCGTCGGCCCGCGCGTAGGCCCCCCAATACACCTCGTTTTTCCGCGCATCGAGGGCAGCGACCACCCGATCCCCCGGGGCGGTCCTGGCCAGCACTTGCAGGGTCGATAGCCCCAGCACCGGCACGTTCAGCCCATAGGCCAGTCCCTGAACAAAGCCCAAGCCGATGCGCAGGCCGGTAAATGACCCCGGACCGAGGGTCACCGCCAGGCCATCGAGGGCATGTAAGTCGCAATTTCCCGCCGCGAGCACCGCCGCCAGCAACTCCGGCAGAGCCGCCCCGCTGGGCTGGTCGTCTTGCTGTTGTCGCACGACAACAACGGGTTGTGCGGCGACAACATTTGTACACCAAAGCGCGACGGAACTGCGGTCGGTTGCCGTATCGATGGCCAATAACTTCATGATTTTACTCGGGAAATAGGCGTGGGCAGGGCGTGGAGAAATTCGAGGACGGCGGCGAGGTCGTGGGTCTGCTGCATGGGGGGGAGACTGGCCAAGAAGGTGGGCCCATAGCTCTTGGTGCGCAGGCGCGGGTCGCCAAGGACGAGCACACCCTGGTCGGTGACATCGCGGATGAGGCGGCCAACCCCCTGTTTGAGGGCGATCACCGCGTGGGGCAGCTGCAATTCGGTGAACGGATCGCGCTTTTGCTGGCGCAGGGCGTGGGAACGGGCCGCCAACACCGGGTCGTCGGGGGTGGCGAAGGGCAGTTTGGCGATGACCACACAGCTCAAGGCGGCGCCGCGCACATCCACGCCCTCCCAAAAGCTCGCGGTCGCCAACAACACGCCGCCGCCGTCGCGGAATTCGTCCAACAACGCCGTGCGCGGTCGACTGCCCTGGCACAGCAGCGGAAACGGCAGGTCGGCGAGCAGGCGTTCCGCCTCTTGAAGCGCGGCGTAACTCGTAAACAGCACCATGGCCCGACCGCCACAGGCCCGCAGAATCGGCTTGATGTGGGCCATGAGGTCGGCGTTGAAGTGATGGTTGCTCGGTTCGGGCAGGCCGTCGGGGAGATACCTCAGGGCACAGCGGGGGTAATCGAAGGGGCTGTCCAGGCGGAGGGTGCGGGCGGTGGTGAGGCCCAGCCGCTGGGTGAAATGGCTGAAATCCTGGTTCACCGTGAGGGTGGCGGAGGTAAACACCCAGGCTTTTTCGGCGGTGAGCGCGGCAAACACGGCGGTGACCTCCAGGGGCGTCATGCTCAACACCCACTGACCGCCGCGCCGCTCGATCCAACGAATCAAATCCACCGCCGGCGGTGCGGCGACGGTCTCGGGAACGGTGGGCGGCGGCGGTAAATCGGCCACCTGTTGCCAGCGACTGCGCAGGCGCTCGGCCCGTTCGAGGCAACTCGCCAGGCCCTTGCCCCGATCTTTCACCCCGGTCAACGCGGCGATGAGGTCGCGCAGCCATGCGGCCAGGTTTTGGGCGACCGGTTGGGTCCAGGGGGCCACCTCGTTCCAGGCGATTTTGCCGTCGCCGCCGATTTGGGTGGCGAGGTCGGCAATCAACGGCGGCAACGCCGCGCAAAAGTCGGCGAACTCAGCAAATTCGGGTACCTCGCGGCGCTGTTCCACCAGGCTATCCCGCTGCAATTCCAGCCACTGGCGACTGCTCACGGCGACGCTCAAAAACTGGCTGGCCAAGCCTGGCAACTGGTGGGCCTCGTCGAAAATGACGCCGTCCACCGCCGGCAACAGCTCGCCAAAGCCGTCTTCTTTCAACGCCAAGTCCGCAAAAAACAGATGGTGGTTAATGACCACGATGTCCGCTTCGAGGGCCGCGCGACGGGCTTTCACCGCGTAACAGTCCCGCAGACGCGGGCATTCGCCCCCCAAACAGGTCTCGCTGGTGGCCGTAATGTCGCTGCGCAAGGCCCAATTTTCGGGCACATCGAGTTCCGCCAAATCCCCCTGGTCGGTGACCTCCGCCCAGGCGCGCACCAGGGCAAAGCGGTCGTCGTTAAACCGCAGGCCGTCCAGGCGATGGAGACACAAATAGTTGTTGCGTCCCTTCAACAGCATCACGCGCCGGTGGGTGGCCAAGGCCCGCTGCACCGTGGGAATGTCCCGATGGAACAACTGGTCTTGCAGGGGCTTGGTGCCGGTAGAAATCAACAGCCGCTTGCCGCTCAACAGGGCCGGCACCAGATAGCCAAAGGTTTTGCCGGTACCGGTGCCGGCTTCCACCACGAGCACCGCGTTTGGGGTTTTGTCCAAGGTGTGGGCGACGGCATCGGCCATCTGCTGTTGGGCAAGCCGAGGCGCAAAGCCGGGCAATAAGCGGGCAAATGGCCCAGAAAGACTGAGAATTTCCCCTGGCGACACGACACACTTCCCCTCTAAATAAAGCAACGAAAAATTAATAACCGTCGAGGATGAACTAATTTTGTCCAAGTTTCGTCCTAGACTTTCATGGCACGCACCAGCGCCTGCCCGCTTTTCTCCCTGAGCGGGCTCACTCGATCCAAACGTCGAGTGATTTTTTACCCCAGCCCACGGCTGGGGTTTTTTTTGCCCGCCGATGAAATGGCGCCAGCGCGTCCCCATGTGAAGCGAACCCCTTATCCAACCAGCGAGGCAGCACCATGGAACCCTTCCACGGCACGACGATTTTGGGCGTCAAACGCGACGGCCATGTGGTCATCGGCGGCGACGGTCAAGTCACCTTTGGCAATAGTTGTCTGAAAAACAACGCCCGCAAAGTGCGCAAACTGTTACAGGGCCGCGTGATTGGCGGATTTGCCGGCGCCACGGCGGACGCATTCACCCTGTTTGAGCGCTTTGAAGGCAAGTTGGAAAAACACAGCGGCCATCTCACCCGTGCGGCGGTGGAACTCGCGAAGGATTGGCGCACGGACCGGCTGTTGCGCCGACTCGAAGCCATGCTGCTCGTGGCGGACGCCCAACAAATGCTGCTGATTACCGGCACGGGCGATGTGCTCGAACCCGAACACGACGCCATCGCCATCGGTTCCGGCAGCGGATACGCCCTGGCGGCGGCGCGGGCCCTGCTCGACCACACGCCCCTCACGGCCCGGGAAATCGCCGAAGCCGCGTTGAAAATCGCCGGCGACATCTGCATTTACACCAATCACCAACTGACTTTGGAGGAATTGGTGGAAGCGGCAGCCCTGCCCCCGCCCGCCAATTGAACACAACCATGACGCTCACCCTGCCCACTCCCCTCGCGATGACGCCCCGAGAAATCGAACAAGAACTCGACCGATTCATCGTGGGCCAACAGGCCGCCAAGCGGGCCGTGGCCATCGCCCTGCGCAACCGCTGGCGGCGATTACAGCTCGACCCCCAGCTGCGCAATGAGGTCACGCCGAAAAATATCTTGATGATTGGCCCCACCGGCGTGGGCAAAACCGAAATCGCCCGACGCCTGGCGAAGCTGGCCCACGCGCCGTTTGTGAAGGTGGAAGCCACCAAATTCACCGAGGTGGGCTATGTGGGGCGGGATGTGGAGTCGATCATCCGCGACCTCATGGACATGGCCATCAAACAGACCCGCGAGAGCGAAATGGCCAAGGTGCGGTTTCGGGCCGAGGAAGCGGCCGTCGAACGGCTGCTCGATGCGTTGTTGCCATCCCGCGACCCGACCGACCGCCCCCGCGAGCCGTCGCCCACCCGCCAGCGCCTGCGGGAAAAGCTCCTCAACGGGGAGTTGGACGATAAGGACGTGGACATCGAGGTGAGCGCCCAAAGCGGCGTCGAGGTGATGGTGCCGCCGGGCATGGAGGAAATGTCCCAGCAGCTGCAAGCGCTGATGCAACAGTTTGCCGGCCAGCGCACCAAGCTGCGCAAACTCAAGATCAAAGATGCCCGCAAGCGACTCATGGACGAAGAGGCCGCCAAACTCATCAATGAGGAGGATGTGAAAGCCATGGCGCTCCACAATGTGGAACAGAACGGCATCGTGTTTATCGACGAGATCGACAAGGTGGTGCGCCGAGGCGAATACAGCGGCCCGGATGTGTCGCGGGAAGGGGTGCAGCGGGATCTGCTGCCGCTCATCGAAGGCTGCACCGTGACCACCAAGCACGGCACCATCAAGACCGATCACATTTTGTTCATCGCAAGCGGTGCGTTTCATCTCACCAAGCCGTCGGACCTGATTCCGGAGTTACAGGGGCGGTTGCCGATTCGCGTGGAACTCGCGCCGCTCACCGTGGGCGACTTTGTGCGGATTCTCACCGAACCGGATAACGCGCTCCTCAAGCAGTATCAGGCGCTGCTGGCCACCGAGGCGGTCACGCTCACCTTTACCTCCGACGGCATCGAAAAAATTGCCGATATTGCCTTTCAGATTAACGAACGCACGGAAAATATCGGCGCCCGCCGGCTCCACACGGTGCTGGAAAAGCTATTGGAACCCCTGTCGTTTGACGCACCCGACCAGGCCCGCCAACAGGTCGCGATCAACAGTGATTACGTGGCGGCCCGCTTGGGCGAGCTCGCCAAAAACGACGATCTCACCCGCTACATTTTGTAATGCGACCCCAAGGGGTGCGCGTTCACGGCGCGATGGCCGTCGCGCCCCATTTTGTGGCGATTTTGCGGTCTATGGCGGGCGTATCTTCTCTACCACCACAGGTTTCCGTCATGGCGCAACCCCTCGAAATCCAACTCCACAAACAATCGCGGCAGCTCGACATTGCCTTCGACGACGGCGTCCGCTTTACCCTGCCCTGCGAATATCTGCGGGTGTTTTCCCCATCCGCCGAGGTGCGCGGCCACGGTCCCGGCCAAGAGGTGCTGGTCTACGGCAAGGAAGCCATCAACATCACGAGCATTGATCCGGTGGGCCATTACGCCGTGCGCCTGGTGTTCGACGATGGCCATGATTCCGGTCTCTATTCCTGGGATTACTTTTACGAACTCGGCCAGCACCAAGCCCAGAACTGGGCGGATTACCTGGCCCGCCTCGCCGCCGCTGGCCACGTCCGGAACCCCCAGCCATGAGCACCGAAACCACCCATTTCGGCTATCAAGACGTGCCCATCGAAGAGAAGGTGAAGCGCGTCGAACAGGTGTTCGATTCGGTAGCCCGCCAGTACGACGTGATGAATGACCTCATGTCCCTGGGCATCCACCGGCTGTGGAAGCAATTCACCTTGGGCGTCGCCCGCGCGCGCTCCGGCATGACGGTGTTGGATTTGGCGGGCGGCACTGGCGATTTGGCGAAGGCGTTTCTCAAGCAGGTGGGCCCCACGGGCCTGGTGGTGCTCGCCGACATTAACGACGCCATGTTGGAAGCCGGTCGGGAAAAGTCGCTCAACCAGGGCATTTCTGGGCTGCATTACCTGCAAACCGACGCGGAACAGCTGCCGTTTCCCGACCAAACCTTCGATCGCATTACTATTGCCTTTGGTCTGCGCAATGTGACCCGTAAGGAAGTGGCCCTGAGCGAAATGTACCGCGTGCTCAAGCTCGGGGGGCACGCCTTGGTGTTGGAGTTTTCCCAACCGTATCTGCCGGGTTTGGGGCCGATTTACGACCTGTATTCCTTCAGCGTGCTGCCCCGCCTGGGCCAGCTCGTGGCCAATGACGCCGCCAGCTATCAATACCTGGCGGAGAGCATTCGCAAGCATCCCGACCAGGACACCCTCAAGGCCATGATGATCGCCGCCGGTTTTGAGGGCTGCGACTACTTCAATCTCACCGGCGGCATCGTCGCTTTACATCGGGGATATCGCCTGTCATGAGCGCCGCCATCGCCTACGCCGTACAAATAGCCCTCAACACCCTGCTTCCCTTAGCGCCCCTCGCGCCTCTCGAAGGCAAGCGCGTCGAGTTGGAATTGCAGGAACTCAAGCTGAAGCTGGCGTTTTCCGCCGAAAACGGCGAGTGGCGCGTCACCGAATCCGTGGAGCCGCCCGACGCCACCATCAGCGGCCCGATCCTCGTGCTAATGCGGGCGCTGAACACCGGCAGCATTCTCGGGGTGACCATTCGGGGCGATGCAGCCCTCATTCAAGCGTTGCAGACGGCCCTCATCGGCATTGACCTCAACCAGCTCATGCAACAGCTGCCGCGCCAGCTTCCCCAGCAGGTAGCCCAGCAGTTCGCCGAAAAAACCGACGATTTGCGCCGGTGGATGACGGAAACCGGGCTGAATCTGCAAGCCACCGCCGCGGAATATCTGCAACAAGAACAGTTTTTGTTGCCGGCCCGCGCCCAATTCGACGCCTTTGCGGGGCAAATCAGCGCCGTCGCCGAACAAATCGAAGAAATTCAGCGCCGTGTGGCCGCCATTGCCGACATGCTCGCGGCGCCACCGCCTGCTGACGGCCTGAGCGAGACATGATCGGGCGTCGCGCAATCTCTCGGGTGCGGCGTCTGTGGTTCATCCACACCGTGCTCGTCCGCCATGGATTAGATGATTTAGTGCTCGATAGTCCTTGGATTGGGCCCATCAAGTTATTAGGAAATCTGTTGCCGTGGCGTTGGAAAAAGCGCCATGCCCTCAGTCGCGGCGCACGGATTCGCGGGGCGTTGGCGGATTTGGGGCCGCTGTTTGTGAAGTTTGGCCAGATGCTGTCCACCCGACAGGATTTGATTCCCGCCGACATCATCGACGAGCTGTCCCTGCTGCAAGACCGCGTGCCGCCGTTTTCCAGCGAATTGGCCCGCCAAATCATCACTCAAGCCTACGGCCAGGCCCCGGAAGCGGTGTTTGCGGAGTTCAACGACGTGCCTATGGCGTCGGCATCGATTGCCCAAGTCCACGCGGCGCGGCTGTTGGATGGCCGCGAAGTCATTCTGAAAGTCGTTCGCCCCAACATCGAAGCGACCATCCGCCACGATGTGGATCTGCTTTACGCCGCCGCAGATCTGGTGGAACGGTATTGGAGCGAAGGCAAGCGGCTGAAGCCGCGGGCGGTGGTGGCGGAATACGAAAAAACCATCTTGGACGAGCTGGATTTACTGCGCGAAGCCGCCAACGCGAGCCAACTGCGGCGCAATTTCCAAGACGCCCGCAGCCTGTATGTGCCCGACGTCTACTTTCACTACTGTCGGCGCACGGTGATGGTGATGGAACGGATTCGCGGCGTGCCCATTAACGCCATCGACGAGCTCAATCGCTTGGGCGTGGATTTGAAAAAACTGTCGCAAATCGGCGTGGAAATCTTTTTCCAACAGGTGCTGCGGGATAGCTTTTTCCACGCCGACATGCATCCGGGCAACATTTTCGTCGATGTGACCCACCCGAAAAATCCCCGCTACATCGCGGTGGATTTTGGAATCGTCGGCACGCTCAGTCCGAAGGATCAACATTATTTAGCCGAGAATTTTCTGGCGTTTTTCCGCCGCGACTATCGCCGGGTGGCGGAGCTGCACATCGAATCCGGCTGGGTGCCCAGCGACACCCGCGTGGACGAGTTTGAGATGGCGATTCGCACCGTGTGCGAGCCGATTTTTCACAAGCCCCTCAAGGAAATTTCCTTTGGCAACTTCCTGTTGAGTCTCTTTCAGACGGCGCGGCGGTTTCAGATGGAAGTGCAGCCTCAATTGGTGCTGTTGCAGAAAACCGTGCTCCATGTGGAGGGTTTGGGTCGCCAACTCGATCCGGATTTGGATTTGTGGGAGACCGCCAAGCCGCTGCTGGAAAATTGGATGCGGGAGCGGGCGGGGCCGTTGGCGACCTTGAAACAGTTGGGATTGGCGTTCCCGCGCTGGGTTGAGGCAGCCCCCGAATTTCCCAAGCGGCTGGAGAAGCTCTTGCGGCGACTCGAACAGGGGGAAATCGCGTTTCAAGTGGACCGCAGTGCGGTGGATGCGCTGCGCCATGAGCTGCGGCGGAACCATCGCCAGCGGTTTTACATGACCACGGGGGCGACGCTGGTGATCGTGGCGGCGATTGGGTTACCCACCATGCCGTGGCTGGTGACCGCTGCCGGCGGGATCATCGGGCTATTGCTGCTGCTGCGGGGACATTGACCAGCGTTGCGACTAGCCGCCGTTAAGCGCTTTACCCCGCGCAATGGCCATCACCTTGCTGGCGTATTTCGGGTCGGTGGCATAGCCGGCCCGCTGCAACTCCCGCATGAACGCCGCGTCGTCCGTCTGCTTCAGCGCCTGGGCATAGCGGCCGTTGCGCCGCAAAAACGCCACGTAATCCATAAAGCTCTCTCCGTAGGATCCATAGGCCCGAAAACCGTCGCTCAGATTGACGCGCCGCCCGTGGATGTATTCGTGGGTACGGCTCGCCGCCACCGGCCCGGTCCAACCGCCGTGGGCTTTAATGCCAAACAAATTAAAGCTACTGCGGCCGTCGCTTAAGCGCGGCATGGAACGGCCCCAAGCGCTCTCGTGGGCCGCTTGCGCTACGAGCACCTTAGCGCTCACCCCCAATTCTGCCGCCGCTTGCTGGGCATAGCCCCACACCTGTTTCACAAACTCCGGCGCGGTTTTTGGCGGGGTCCACGGCGCGGCCGATGGAGCGGGGGCGGGCGCTGTAGTCGCCGATGGCGCCCCCTGGGCCTGGGGCACCGCAGTGTGCACCACGGGCATGGGCGGATTCGCCACCGTGGGCACCCGGTGGGGCATGGAAAACGCCGTCACTGCCTCGGCATCTGCTGTGGCGCCGCCCATTTGGCGGACGATCTGCGCGGCAATCCCCAACTGGCCCTGCTTGGCGAGTACCACCGCAAGCTGTTGATCGAGCATTTCTTGATAAAACTGGGTTTGTTCGCTGTTAAACAGGCTGTCTTTGGGGGTACTCGCCCGCATGGACTTAAACAATTCCTGCACAAACAGCGCTTCCATTTGAGACGCGGCCGCGCGCAGTGCCGCCGGATCCGTGGTGTTGGTTGGGGTGAGCGATGTGTTGGGCGGCGTTGAACCCACGAGGCCGCGCACATTGGTAAACAAGGGCAAGTTCACGACTTCGCACCTCTCAAGTTACGGGATAAACGGCTGCACTTCGGCCAGTTGGCGCACCAGCGGCCGCAGTCGCAGGGAACGACCCAGGCGGTTTGCCATCGCCTCGGCCTCGGCCCGCGACGCAAATTCCCCCGCAATCAGGCCGTACAACGGAGTGCCCCGCTGGCTGCCTGCGGGAAACTGCTCCATGGGCTTGGGCAACTCGCCGCTTGCCATCAACCGTTCTATTTGCGGTCGCGGGCCACTGAGCCATTGCACGGTAAATGCCGTCGCCGCCGCCGTTTTTGGCCACCGTTGAGGAGTCATCGACAGGGTCGGACTTGCCGTAATGGTGGGCCGTGGCGTCGGCAACACCCCAGCGGACAGGGTCGGTGCGACTGGTATCGGCGGCGGTGACGGCGATAACTCCGCCAGCGCGAGGGGCGTCGCAAAGGGCGGGTCGTCCCAGCTCCAATCCATCAGCGGGGTATGCACCAAGCGCGTCACCGCGAGGGCATCCAAAACGCCGGCGGTTGCCCCATTCGACAGGGGTCGCGGCCCCACAAGCTGTTCCATGGCCACGGTGACCGGTGGAATC
>DAIUCA010000079.1:2046-10498 GCA_036846405.1 Candidatus Competibacteraceae bacterium | reverse complement strand
AGCGGAAGCAACTGCCTTGGGAGAGCTGGCTGTCCACGGACAATTGGCCCCCCATGAGGCCCACCAGACGGTGGCAAATAGCGAGGCCCAGGCCGGTGCCGCCGTATCGGCGCGTAATCGAATCGTCGCCCTGGGAAAAGGGGGAAAACAGCCGCGATTGGGTGGCGAGGGACATGCCAATGCCGGTGTCGCTGATCTCGCTCACCAGGGGACACCGCCCGTTGGCGTCCCAATCCAGCCGAAAACACACGCTGCCTCGGTCGGTAAATTTGACGCCGTTGCTCAGGAGATTCAGCCAAATCTGGCGCAGGCGGTATTCGTCGCCCATGACCCGCTGGGGCACCCGCGCCGTCACCACCAGCACGAGTTCGAGGTTTTTGGCGGCGGCTTGGGGCGCTAACAACCCCACCACTTCCTCGGCAGCGGCAATCAAGTCGAAGTGGCAAAACTCTAACTTCAGCCGATTCGCCTCGATTTTAGAGAGGTCGAGAATGTCGTTAATGAGGTTCAGCAACATACGGCCCGAGGCTTGGGCAATGCCGCTGTATTCCTGCTGTTCGTGGGTGAGCGCGGTGCGGTCGAGCAGTTCTAGGGTGGCGAGGACCCCGTTCAGCGGCGTGCGCAATTCGTGGCTCATGTGGGCGAGGAATTGGCTTTTGGCGCGGTCGGCCGCGGCGGCGTGGTCGCGGGCCTGCTGGAGCACGTCGAGACGCTGCTGTTCGCGGGTTTGGTCGATCATGAGGGCCGTAAACACCACTAACCGCCCGACTTCCACGGTGCTCACCGCCATGTACAAGGGAAATTCTTCCCCACTGCACCGAAGCCCGCGAATGCGATGGCCCGCGTTGTCGTGCCAACTTTGGCCGGTCTCGCGGAAGCGGCCGAGCCGCGCCGCATAGTCGCTGCGGTGGGGTTCCGCGAGGAGCATTTCCAGGGATTGGCCCCGCAAACCCACGCCGTCTGTGCGAAAAATCTGGAGGGCGGCGGCGTTAAGGGTGAGGAGATTACCCCGCGCGTCGATGTGGACGACGCCGTCAGCCAGGTTGTCCACCAACGCGCGGTTGCGGGCCCAGCGCTCTTCGAGATCGCAAAATTGGGCCTGCCATCGGTAAAGCCAGACCCAATAACCCCATGCGACGCCGCCGAGAAAGCCGCCCCAACCCAACAGGGCCAGCTCGCTAGAGGACAGCAACAGTCCCAATGCGCCGACGACTGCCAGCAGTAGCCAGGCGCGGCCTTGCACGAGTAGGGCGGCGCTGGGCGTAGCGGATTCGAAAAATAAACAGCGTAATGAAGGACGCAAGACAGTCACCGTGACTTGGTTTTAGGCTTTAGCCAGTTTAATCACTCACCGCCTGTGACTTATGGAACTTGAAGACGAACTCGAAGCGCGGCTCATCCCCAAGGGAGTCCAATCGCAGCTGTTTACCCGCCCCCAGGGACAGGCGGTGTTCTACCGCAGTGGGCCTCGGCGGCGACTCATCGACCAGTTCACGCAGGCGATGGCGCAAAAACCGCCGCTGGTGTTGTTGGTTGGCGAAGCGCAAACCGGCAAATCCACCCTGTTGCAGATGGCCCTCGCGGATCAGCCCACAGGGCAGTTGCTGTTGTTCGATGAGGCCAATTTAAGTCTGAACGGGGTGATGCAGACCGTGGCCCATGCGCTCCATCCCAAGGGCGAGCTGCCCCGCTACCAGAGCGTGGAGCAGTTTCAACAGCATCTGCGCCAGTATCAGCAGCGAGGCCGTCATCTATTGCTGGCCTTTGAGCAGGGGGACCGACTGGATGTGGCGCTGCTGCGGGCGCTGTTGCAGAGCAGCGCCAGCGAAAACGGCAAACAGGCGCTGTTCACCACGGTGCTCATGGGGCCGCCGGTGTTTCCCGGTGCCCTGCAGGGACTGATTGGGCCGTTTCAGCCCCGCATGCTCCTCATGGAAGCCTTCCACGCCGCCGACGTGAGCACCTTGGTGCAGCTCGAGATTCACGCCACCGGCTATCCGGAAAACGACTTTGTCACGCCCCAAGCCATTCAGTATTTAGCGGAACACAGTCGGGGTTTACCCGGCGTCGTGAGCGACGTGGCGACCCTGGCGGCGACCCTGCGAGACCGCAACCGCTGTGTCACGGTGGCGGTGATGAAACAGGCGTTTCAGCAGTGGGAAAATCAGCCCCGTCCCCGCGAATCATCCCGCACCATCCCGCCCCCGGGGTTACCCCTGGGGGGAACCGATCTGGATGCGACCGCCGCCCTCAGTGAACTGGCGGCCTCCCTAGAAACCACCTTGAATGAGTATGTGGCGCCTGTACCCAGCCCGCCCAAACGCCGGTCTCATAGGGCGCTCATCGGCGGCGGCCTCATCGCGCTGTTGAGTCTGGTGGCGGGCGGTTGGTGGACCTGGCAGACCATGACCCCTGTGCCGCCGCCGTTGGACATTCCCATCGCACCGCTGGCCCTGCCCCCGCCGCCGCGCGAGTCTCTGCCCGCCGTTGCGCTTCCCGAGCCCCTGCCGACGGTGCCGCCGCCCGCCGTTGCGCTTCCCGAGCCCCTGCCGACGGTGCCGCCGCCGCCGGTGAGCCAACCCGCTGTGGACGAACCCCTCGTGGCGGCACCCCTGTTGGCGCCCCTGCCGCTAGACAATCCGGCCGCGGTCAATCCCCCCAGCGTGGTGCCGCCCCAGCTGCTGATGCCTTCGGATCCCTCGACGAATCCGCCTTCAACGTTGCCCTTCGCCGTCGAACATCGGCTGCAAAAAAGCAGCAGCGAGGGCGTGTTTGTGGAAGAACACAACGCGCCCGACCGCTAACCCCTCGGCGATCTTTTTCCCACTTCGCGTTGGAGCGATCATGACCCCAGCGGATATCAAACAGCATTGGCAGTTTCTCGAACGGCTGATGGAACAGGGCGAGCTACCCCGCCAGCGTCACGATTTACAGACGCTGCGGGATACGCTGACGGCTTCTCTGGAACAGCCGACCACGGTAGATACCTTCTGCGCCCTAGGTCGATGGCACGAAAAAATCGGCAACTATCGGGCGTCGTTCTACTTTTTCGACCTGGCTGTGCAACGGTTTCCCGACCAGGTGGCGGGCTATCTCGGCAAAATCGGCGTAACGCTCAAGATGCGGTCTTGTTCCGACGCCGATTTTGAAATCAAGCTGCGGCAATCGGAATCGGCGGTGCATTTAGAACGGCTGTGCGCTAAATCGCCCACCATCACCAAATACCAGCGGCTGCAATGCGATGAACTGCTGGCGCGGATTTATCTCCAGCCCCCAGACATCGACACCGACGCGGCCATTGCCGTGTACACCCGCGTCATCGACCAGCTTAAAGCCCATCCGGAACTCGTCGATCTGGATCAACTGCTGCTTAAGAGCTATTTCGGTCGCAGCGAGCTGTATATCGAAGCCAACGCACTCGACGACGCCGAAGCCGACTGTAAGCAATTGTTAACGCTGACGGCCGAGCCGCACCGCCATTACTACGACAGCGACACCTATCGACGACTCCAGCGACTGCGCTACGAGGCGTACCGTTGCTTGGGCGAGATTGCCCACGAAAGAGCGGAGTTCAAACAAGCGATTCAGTACTGTAAACAGGCCGCCGCCACCCTCGCGGTGATCAACAACACGCCCAATTCCAAGACGGAATTGACCGCCTTGCCCCGTTCCCAAGACGACAGCGAAGACCTCGAAAAGGATTTAGATCGGGCGGTCAGTTACCAAGACCGCAAAAATCTGAAAACCCAGTTGGAGATTACCCGCCAGGTTCACGACGCGGAAATACAGCAAAAAAATCGAGAACTCAGCAAAAGTAACCAAGAGCTACAGGAAAAGAACGCCGCATTAGAGCGAACCACGGGGGATTTAGCCCAGGCAAAGACGGAATTAGAAGATCTGATGAGCATGTTTAGCCATAAATTTCGTTCGCCGTTGGATGCGATTCTCTTCAACACCCAACACAGCCACGACACGGAGCTTTACCGCGAATCCTGTCAAACCATGAGTGGTTTGCTGGACATTTTTGGCTTGATTTCCACGGAAGATCGGTACTTACGCGACAAAATCAGTCAAGACGTGGGCGGCGAAACGCCGCTGCTGGAAGTGGTGCACAAGACGCTGTTTATGACGATTTACCATCTGCTCTCGAAGAGCGGCCAAGAACGCATCACTCAGCATTATCTGCATTATGCCACGCGCCATGGGCTGGCCGAGGCGGGCATTTCTCGCGGCGAGTGGAAACAATCAGACGCATCTCACGCTTTGCACCAGGTCTGGGAAGACGAGTATTTGCATCTACTCAACCAGACCACCGGCGCCATTGTGCAGTGGATCGAATCGCGGTTTTTCAAAATTAATCTGGTGGGATTAGCCCAGGTGACCGGCGGTTTTCGGCCCTATGGCGTGAAATATTCTGTGTTAGTCATCGTGATTAACGAATGTCTGATGAACGCTTTCAAATATTCGTCTGCAGGACAATCCCTTGAGATTCAATGGGTTGACCAAACGCAGCTCCAGTTCACTAACTTCTCGGATGTGAGCGAGCGCTTACTCCAGAAGGGGTCTAAAAAGGGGCACCGATTCTTGAAAGCCATTGCCCAAAAAATCGGCGGTCACTTTGAGGCGGCTCCCCAGGTAGATCGCTATCACAGTCGGTTTACCTTTCCCTCGGGTTGGTAACGCGCGCGCTGTCGGTTCAGATGTCAGTCACAAAAGGGTTGAAAATGAGTCATTTCTTATGGGTGGAAGACTTTGAAAATAACGTGATGGCCACGACCAACGATGTGTTTGGGAAGGTGTTCCCCGCGAACGCTTTTCCGACAGAAGTGGAAAATCGCTATCAGATGGTGAGGTTGGCCCGCCAACAGGGCATCGTAATTAAACTTACGTTTCAAGACGCGCTCCGCTTTATCCAATCGCCCCAGCTCCAACAGATCGATTACATCGTATTAGACATCGACTTACAGGTTGCCGAGGAAGGGGAGCCATACAGCGATTCGGTGCTGGGGATTTTGAAGAAGTGGTACGACTATCCAGACGATGTCATTGCCCACGAAACGGTTGCGAGCGACGCCGCCTATCGGTTGAAATCCCACGCGGGTTATCTGCTGTACATCGAACTCTTAATCCAGCAGCGATTTCCTTACGAACATATTTTGTTCTGTTCCAACCACGGGGACAATCTGAAGTCGATTCAAGACGCCTTCGAGGGCGCGAAGATCGACCTACCGCGCATCTATCGCAAGCGCGACCAGGACGCGGGACATTGGGTGTTACAAGCCAGTGAACAGCCCTACAGCGTGTTGCGGCGGGCCATGCTCGAGGGCTGTCGCACCCTGGGAGACCGGCTTGGCGACCCAAAGCGCGACACGCGCTTGCTGTATCGCTTTCATGCGCATCATCTCCCCCACCAACTGCCGTCGATTCAAGACTTTCAGAATCACCTTCAGATTCTCGAAAGCCAATTACTGCCGTTTCTGGTGTTGGCGCCCATCCATCGAACGGCGCGGTTTCGGGACTGGCTTAATCTGCTGGTGCGCGACTGGGCGAATGTGGAATGGCGGTGGCTCTATAAGTATCGCCGTCTCGATCATCCCACCGACAACGGGGTGTACACCCTGGGCTGTTTGCTCAAAACCCTACGTAATTGGACCGCCCACGAGGCCACTTCGGGGGACCAACAGCTCCTCAAGGCGCTGGATGAAGTGGATATGGCGTTTCTGTTCATGGCGAACATCCGAGCCACCTTCGATTTAGACGAGGCGCTGTTCCCTTACGAACAGGCACTGCTGTGGGTAACCGATGCTGAAGACCCGATGTCGGCGCCTATGGGGTATTTTCTGCCCGCTGATCCCTACGAAAGGGTGCATCGAATTTACAGTCAACTCGAAAGTCAATTTGGCCAGGAACGCCGCTATCAGCAAGATTTTGAGCATTGTCCGGCGGTTCGCTGCACCCCGGGTGATTTCAGTCGACTCATTAATCTGTTGCAGCGCATTGCCCGCGATCACCCCGACATTTTTAGAACGTTATTGCCGACCAACTTCCCCTCGGTGAGCCGCTTTTTCATCACAAGTCTCTATCAGATGTTTTGGTACCAGAGCTTTCCCCATCGCCTGGGTGAGACCATTGATTTATCCAAAGAAACAGGCATGCCGACTTATCTCATCAGCTTAGCTGCGGCAGCGCATCCCCGCGCATTTCTCCTCACACCATCGGAAATTTCCCCCTAGGACTGCGTCATGGAGCTCACGGTTTGTGCCGCAGGCAACGGCGACTTTCGAGAAATTGCCGACGCTGTCGCCGCCGCCCCGCTTAAAGGCGGTGGCATCATCCAGATTCGCCCCGGTGAATACCGTCGCCCGGTGGTGCTCGATCGCCCCGTCTGCTTGGTGGGCGACCCACAGCACCCCCCCACGTTGCGTTGCGAACAGGCGATTTGTCTCGATCTGCAAACAACCCGTGGGGAGGTTCATCACCTCATTCTGCACGGTCGAGGCGAGCGGCCCACCCTGTCGCCACCCCATGCCTTTATGGGATGGTTTTATCGGTCGCCGTGGGAATTACTTTCGCAAAATCAATCACTTGCCTGTGTCCGCGTGCATCAGGGCCATCTGGTGTTGACGGCGTGTGAAGTCAGCAATCGCCGCCAAGGCTACGGCATCGAGGTGCGGGGCAAGACGGCGGAGATCACGCTGCAAAAAACGGCCATTCGCCACGGAATGCGCGGCAGCGGTTTATTTCTTGGAGAAAACAGTCAAGGCGTGCTGAAAGACTGTGAAATGGTCGGCCATCAGGCAGATGCCGTGGTCGTGCGGCAGGCGCGGCTTTACATGATGGGCTGCGACCTATTTGAGAACGGCGGTGTGGGACTGCGGCTGCTCGCGCGGGCGCAAGGCGACCTTTTGAACTGCCAAATACACCACAATCGTCTGTGCAATATTTCGGTAGAAACCGCCTCGCGGCTCATTTTGACCAAAAGCTATATCTATAGCGGTGGCCAACCGCCAACGACCGTCGGGGGATCGATCGCGCTGGGTTGTGGGGGGCTGTCGTTTAGTAAAAAAGCCAAGGGGCAAGTCAACCACTGCGAAATTTTCGACAACGCGGTGGCCAATGTGGCCGTGGGCTTTGAGGCGACTCCGGTGTTCATCGATAGTCGCATCCGCAATGGCCAAGGCTTTGGAATTGCCTTTGAGCGCGGCGGTCGCGGTGTTTTGGAACGTTGTGAGATTTACGGAAACGCGCAAGCCAACGTGCTGATCACCAGCCAATCGACGCCCCAGGTAGTGGACTGCCACATCTACGATGGGGAAGACGAGGGGGTAAAATGTTTCAATCGCGGCCAGGGCGTGTTCGACGGTTGCCGCATTTACCGCAATCGAGTCGCTAATGTGTCGCTGCGCACGGCCTCTCATCCGACCTTTAATAACAGCCACATTTACGATGGCCATCGCAATGGCGTGGTCATCAATGGCCGTTCAAATGGCGTTTTCAGAAGCTGTCAGATTTACAAAAATCAGAATCTCAATGTCTTTGTGCTGGGCGAATCGTCGCCCTATTTTGTGGATAGCCACATTTACGATGGTGGCCAAGCGGGGATGGTTTTTAAGAAAAAAGGCGGCGGTCTGGTGGAATGCTGCTATGTGCGAAATCATCCACAAGCCAATGTTTACCTACGCGATTCAGCTAATCCAACTTTTATCCAGAGCGCCATTTGCAACGGCCAGCACGCGGGGGTAGTGGTGACCTATGTCGGCAAGGGCGTGTTTAAGAACTGTAGGATTTTCGATAATGGGTCTAATGGCGTGATGCTGTGGGGATGGAACGGGATACGCCACACGGGAGGGGAGTTTTGGGACTGCAAAATCTATGGAAATCGCGCCAATGGGGTGTGTTTAAGCGGCTGGCGGGGTACACGGCTGTTGAAATGCCATATCTATGAAAACCAAGAGACCGGATTACTCGCTACCGATGGGAGCGTGGTGGTGTTGGACGGTTGTTATGTGCAAAAGAACCAGCTGGCTGGCGTCGAGGTGAGCGAACTCAGCCAGGCCACGCTTGAGCAATGCCATATTTCAGAAGGCCGTACCGCCGGTGTATTAGCGATTCATGGCGGTCAAGCCATTCTTAAAGCCTGTCAGATTCAACAAAACCGCTTTGTAGGCGCCGAGGCGAAGGACGGTGGTCGCTTGTTGGTTGAAGGGGGGGTAATCGATGGCAACCAGGGGCTTGCCCTGCGCTTTTGGCGGCGCGGTGGCGGTGTGTGTCGCTGTGAGCAAAAGGCAGATTATGGCGATCCGCAGCGGGTCGAGGAAGATGCCGCTAAGGTGCTCTAAATCATCGTGTTTGGGTGAATGCCGATCTCTGTATTGGCGCTATTTTCGCGCCAAGTTTCCATTTTATTGGAGACGAGGGGAATCGAACCCCTGACCTCGACAGTGCGATTGTC
>DAIUCA010000079.1:0-2036 GCA_036846405.1 Candidatus Competibacteraceae bacterium | reverse complement strand
GCTAAGGTGCTCTAAATCATCGTGTTTGGGTGAATGCCAATCCCTGTGTTGGCTCGCTTTGCGCTCTTTTCGCGCCAAGTGTTCATGTTATTGGAGACGAGGGGAATCGTGCTAAGTCCATGTTTTTACGCCTTTTTGTTTCTTTGTGTGCCCAGATTCACTGGTTTTGTGTACCTGTCAAGCAGGCATTTTAGACACTCCTAGGGTGCAGGGTTGTGGGTCGAGGGAGGAGTCGTGATTTGCGCCCCCCCGTTAGCAAAGACTGCCTCTCAGAGGCGCTTTCAGGGGTAGGGACTCTGCCCTTATTCCATCAAAGGCGATCTGCGCTTCTAGAGCCTCCTAGAGGCTTTAGAACGGTTTTTAACCATTTCCTGGAGAATGCGCTGCGGGTTGCTTTTCTAACGGGGTGCTTCGATGCGCCAGCCCCTGTAGAAAGTCGTTTCTAAGACCTCTAGGAGGCGTTTTAAGACGCTCTAAGGTGTAGGGTTGTGGGTAGGTATATCATTCCGTTTTTTAAGGGCACTAACCACGCTATTGCTGCAACGCATTAGTTTCGTAATCTCTGCATTCTTTTTGCCCTCTTTAATAAGACTCAGAATCTGTTGATCCCGTTTCGCCTTTGCCTCATCAGAGGTACGGCGTTTGCCCTTTACACTGCTAAGAGGCCCAGAGACGGTGTCACTTAAAGTGTCACCACTAAGAGACTCAGAGACGGTGTCACTTACAGTGTAACTATTCAGTAGCTCAGGGGCGGTGTCAATACCAGTGTCGCTACTCAGCGACTCAGTGACAGTGTCACTTACGGTGTCACAAATCGGCGGCTCAGAGGCGGTGTCAATCACGGTGTCACTTCTCAGTAGCTCATGGGTGGTATCACTGTTAGTGTCACAAATCGGCGGCTCAGGGGTGGTGTCACTTACGGTGTCACTTTTTAGTAGCTCAGGGGCGGTGTCACTGTTAGTGTCATGAGCTATCTCAACAAGTCGCTGGGCAATGCGCATCAGCTCATCTGAGTGTCCACGGGGGGTATTGGCGAGCGCCGCAAGACAGCGTTGCAGGAAATCATCCCACGACTCATCAGCCCCCTTGGCCGCGATAAATGCAGCCTTAGTGCGGGCTTTGAGCTTCATATTGAGTTGCGTTTGCATGACATTCGGCCTCTCGTTGATCGGTGACACTGATAGTGTCACTGCAAATCCGAGGATGCAAGAAATAGTTTATATAATGCGCGTAAGTTAGGAAGTCCTTACTTTTTAGATTTTTGGGCTGAAATCGAAATGCTGCATTACAGCATTCTTACTAGTAAGAGAAATCTGATTTTTCTGTATGGATACAGATATGAAGGAAGTTAATGAAGGTACTCCCTGAACGGTTCCTGAACAGGTTATTCGGGCTATTTGATTTTTTTACATATTCAGCGCAGGCGTTTGAGTTAAGAGTCGCCTATCAAAAAAAACTTTGCCTTACCACAGGGGGGTAGCGCTCTACCTTTGGACGGCGTTTGGGCGGGGTCGGGCGCATCGAAGCAGCCCCGTTAGAAAAGCAACCCGCAGCGCATTCTCCAGAAAAAGGTTAAAAAAATGTTCTAAGGCCTCTAGGATGCTCTAGGAGTGCAGATCGCCTCTGGGGGAATATATGGCAGCGCCCCCACCTTCAAGAGCGCCCTGGAGGGCCTGGTTGTAAATGGCTCAGTTAACGGGGGGGATCACCATAAAACATGGACAATTCTCCATGCGACTAAAATGCGACCTTGCGGCTCTTAGCTAAGTCCTTGATTTTGCTCAAGTTGCGTTTTGCAACCATTAAATTACCAAATGTTTGCTATTCGCTAAGTCGTTGATTTTATTGGAGTTTATCGCAAAAGTCGCAAAATCGCCCTCTATTCTTTTTATTATTCTTTGAGTCTATAAAGAGATTAGTTAGTTAATAGAGTACACGCGCACATGTTATATATATGAAAATGCGACTTTTGCGATAAACTCCAATGGAATCAACGACTTAGCGAATCGCAAACATTTAGTAATGCGATAGTTGCG
>DAIUCA010000078.1:0-10595 GCA_036846405.1 Candidatus Competibacteraceae bacterium | reverse complement strand
CGGCACGCTGTCGTCGGCCAGATTCGGAATCAGCAGACTCAACTGTTGCCAAGCGTTCTGCACGGCGTCCAGCTCTCGTTCGGCGGTCTGCAACTGGTCGGCAAAGGCGGCCACCTCCGCCCGCAACGGTTCAATGTCTTCGCCCCGCGCCTTCGCGGCGCCAATGGCCTTGGAGCGGGTATTCCGCAGATTCTGCAATTCCTGCGTGCGCACTTGCAGAGTCTTGCGCTGCTGTTCGAGGGCCGCAAACGCCGATACATCTAAGGTAAATCCCCGTTGGGCCAACTTCGCCGCGAGGATTTGCAGATCGCCGCGCAATAATTTCGGGTCGAGCATCGCTAGTTCTCCACAGCGCATTCGGCTAGGGGACGGCTTTTCACCAACCGATCCAGACGCACCAGGGTCTCCAACAGCTCGGCCATGTGGGCCAGGGGCCAAGAGTTGGGGCCATCGCTCAAGGCGGCGGCCGGATCGGGATGGGTTTCCATAAACAGCCCGCTCACCCCCGCAGCGACCGCCGCCCGTGCCAACACCGGAATCATCGCCCGCATGCCACCAGAACGGTCGCCCTGACCGCCGGGCAGCTGGGCCGAATGGGTGGCGTCGTACACCACCGGACAGTCGGTGCTGCGCATGAGGGCCAGACTGCGCATGTCGGATACCAGGTTGTTATACCCAAAGCTCACGCCCCGCTCGCACACCATAATCTGTTGATTGCCCGTGGATTTTGCCTTAGCGACCACGGCGTTCATGTCCCAAGGGGCTTGAAATTGGCCCTTTTTGAGGTTCACCGGTTTCTGTTGTCGCGCCACATTCAGAATGAAATTGGTCTGGCGCACCAGCAGCGCTGGGGTCTGCAAGACATCCACCACCGCCGCCACTTCCGATAAAGGCGTGTCCTCGTGGACATCCGTCAGCACTGGCACGCCGATCTGCCGTTTTACCTGTTCCAGAATCTGCAAGCCCTTGTCTAATCCGAGGCCGCGAAAGCTCTCATGGGAGGTGCGATTCGCCTTATCGAAGGAGGATTTGTAGATGAACGGGATCTGCAACCGCGCGGCGATTTCCTTTAATTGGCCCGCTGTATCGAGGGCGAGTTGTTCGGATTCAATGACACAGGGGCCGGCGATCAGAAACAGGGGGTGATCTAAACCCACTTCAAAATCAAGCAGTTGCATAGCATTCCTGGGAGTGGCAACGGGAAAAATAGCGCGGGTTACGCGCAGTCGTGGAGATGGACAACGCCGACAAACTGGCCCTGGTCGATGACGAGGAGGGCGGTGATATTTTTGGCATGCATCTGTTCGCGGGCGGCTTCGATGCGGGCGTTCAGATCGATGGTTTGGGGATGGCGACTCATCACATCGGCGGCGGTGAGTTGGCTGAACTGGTGGGGATATTTTTCGAGGGCGCGGCGCAGATCGCCGTCGGTAATCACGCCCGCGAGGGCGGCTTCTGAATCGAGCACGACGGCGAGGCCCAACCGCCCGGCGGAAATCGCCGCAATCACGGCGCTCACGGGGCTGGTGGGCGTTACGGTGGGCAGGTGGTCGCGCTTCATCATGTGGTGGACGCGCAGCAACAGGCGGCGACCCAAACTGCCGCCGGGATGGAAGCGGGCGAACTGTTCGGGGCGAAACTGCCGCGCTTCCATGAGGGCCATGGCGATGGCGTCGCCTAGGGCGAGGGCGGCGGTGGTGGATGCGGTGGGGGCGAGTTGCAGCGGACAGGCTTCTTGGGTCACGCGCACGGTGAGATGCACCGTGGCGTGGCGGGCGAGGGTGGATTGGGGGTTGCCGGTGAGGGCGATGAGGGGGTTGCCGTTGTCTTGCAGGAACGACAGCAGGCGCACGACTTCCTCGGTTTCGCCAGAGTTTGAGAGGGCAAGACAGAGGTCATCGGGGGAAATCATCCCCAAATCCCCGTGGTACGCCTCGGCGGGATGGAGAAAAAAGCTGGTGGTGCCGGTGCTGGCGAGGGTGGCGGCGATTTTTTGGCCGATGATGCCGGACTTGCCCATGCCGCTTACCACCACGCGCCCGCGGGTTGCCAATAACAGCTCGATAGCGCGGGCAAAGTGGGCATCGAGGGCGGCGGCGAGCTGCTGCAATTGCTCGGCTTCGAGCTGGATCACGCGGCGACCGATGGCGAGGGCGTCAAAGGGAGTGGCAGGAACGGTTGTCATGAGGGGCGATGGCCATGAGCAGCGAAAACGGCGGGCAATGTACGGCGAAAGTTCCACCGACGGCACGGGGCCGTGGGGCCGATTGCAGGCGTGGCGCGAGATTTGCAAAACACGCATTGGTCAGACCTTTGGTGAGACAGTGGCCAAGCCGTTATTCCAGAGGCGCAATGCCCGCATGGACAATGCGGCGTTATCGTCACCATAGTCGGGTGCAGGCCGTGAGCAGAAAGCGGTCACACATTGAAAAACGATCTTCAGAAAGGGGGGGTCAACCCATGCAAGGCAACGAAATGTTCCGTTGGTTACTCGAGCTCGAGGCTCCGTGGTTGGTGCGCGATGTGCGCGTAAGCCCCGCCAAGAGCCGTGTGGAATTGTGGATCGACACGGAAAATCCCAAGCACAGCTGGTGGTTTAGCCGCCAAAAGCAGCGGGACGGTTTAGAAACCACCTGGCGTCATGTGAATTTTGGCGATTACCGCGTGATCATGCACGCCCGCCAGCAGGCGCTCATCGACTCGCCACCGCCCGCCCACCACGCCACCTTTCCCGAGCGCGACGGCGCTTTAGTCAGCGGTGCAATGGAATCCCTGCTGCGCCAGGCCCTCATGTTGGGGAATGACGAGGCGGCGCTGGTGAAACTGTTCGATGTGTCACCCAACGAGGTGGGGCAGGTGCGGCGCACCCTGGGACAGCTCGCCACCGTGCAGAAACCCCAAAAAGTCGATGGTGGCGCCACATTGCCGAGCTTGGGCCATCCCAATTGGGGCCGCCTGCTGGATGGCGAGATTCAATTGAATATCCGCAACCTCGGTTTGCAGATGTTATTGCACCGCTTGCAGATGCAATTGCGCGAACAGGACGATCCCCAGTCGCGGTACGCCCGCATTGAGGAATTGCGCGGGTATTTCGTGAAATACCACCGCCTGATTCGCCACGAAATCGGCCAACTGTTCGGCGAAGAGCGGGCTGCGTAATCCATGGCGGCGGTAATGGACGGTAACAACATCCTGCTGCGACCGGTCGCAGAAGTCGCCGAACGCATTTGCCAGGGACAGGTGCTGTCCCTCGCGGGCGACGAGGCCTTACTGCGACAACTGCCGCCAGGCGACTGGATTGGCGGCACAATTCCCTACTTTATGGGCCAACTCGGTGGGCAAACCTGTCGCGATCGGCTGTTTGTCCAATCCTTACCCGTCGCACCGGGCGACGTGGACATCCGCGATTACGGGGTGAATGAGCTGCCCCAGGTGCTCGATGATGCCCCCGACCACGGCTGTTCTCTGGTGATTTTGCCCGCCAATAGTCCGGTACACCTGGCCTATGCCCAACACGCGCCCACCTATCCCCAGATGTTTATGAAACCGATCATCGGCTGGATTAGCGGGGTTCATCTCAACGATTTGGGGCGGATCAAACCGTTGGTGGTGAACGGCGCGAGTGGCACCACATTCACCGACCGCGCTGTGGTCATGCACCTGGCGTTTCCCCCCAACAAGCTGCCGTACATCGGCATCGTGAATCTGTTCCAGCCCGGCACCGGCGACGTGATTACCTTTGAAACCGAGGGTTTTGAGGTGATCCATTGTCTGGTGAACGGCCAGCCCCAGCGGTTTGCCGATTATCTGCGGGCCCAGCAGGTCGATACCCGCTGGCCGCTGGTGGCCGATTACCACGGGGCCATGGTGAACGTGAGTTTCCAAGCCGTGGAAGCCGACCGCGTCAAGTTCTACGCGCCGGTCTTTAAGAACGTGCGCTACCGCCTCGCCGCGCCGATGACCGATTATCTGCAACAGTTCTGCAAGTCGGTGCCGCAACTCAACGGCGTGGCCTTTTCCTGCAATTGCATCCTCAATTACCTCTACTCGTCCCTCGAAGGCCAACACACCGGCACCCTCACAGGCCCCATTACCTTTGGCGAGGTGGCGTATCAGCTCCTCAACCAAACCCTGGTGTACCTCACGGTGGAAGACGTGTAATCGCGCATTGCGAAGCAACCCCCGTTACGGACGCTCAGGCGTCCGTTTTTATGGTTAGCCCCCCCAATTCCCTTGTTGGCGAGCCCGTTTCCATGAGCTTTGTGCACCTGCATCTCCACAGCGAATTTTCCCTGGTAGACGGCCTCATTCGCCCGAAAACCCTGCCCAAGAAATGCGCCGACCTGGGCATGCCCGCCGTCGCCCTCACGGATCGGGGCAATCTCTTTGGCCTGGTGAAATTTTATCGTGCCGCCATCGACGCGGGCGTAAAGCCCTTGATCGGCGCCGACATTGCGGTTCAACGGGGCAACGAGCCGCCGTTTCGCTTGATTTTGTTGGCGCAAAACCAGGTGGGTTATCGCCATCTCACCACGCTCCTCAGCCGCCATTACCAGGAAGGCTGGCAACAACACCAGGCGGTGGTGAATTTCGATTGGCTCACCGACCACAGCAGCGGCCTCATCGCGCTCAGTGCCGGGGTTCAGGGGGAATTGGGCCGCAGCCTGTTGCAACAGCCCCTCGCCAAAACCATCCGCCTGTTAAGCGACTGGCAACGACTATTTCCCGACCGCTTTTACCTCACGCTCACCCGCACCCAGCGGCCCGATGAAGCGGTGTATCTCCAAAAAGCAGTGGATCTCGCGAAAGCCCATTCCCTGCCGGTGGTGGCGACCAACGAGGTCTGTTTCCTCCAACCGACGGATTTCGAGGCCCACGAGGCTCGGGTCGCCATCCAACAGGGCTATGCCCTCAACGACTCCAAGCGTCCCAAGCACTACAGCGCCCAGCAATACCTCCGCAGCGTCGAGGAAATGCACACGTTGTTCGCCGATATTCCCTCAGCCCTTGCTAACAGCGTGGAAATCGCCCGCCGGTGCAACGCGGAGCTCACCTTGGGAAAAAGCGTGCTGCCGGCCTTCCCGATTCCGGCAAATCGCACCGAAACCGCCATTGACGACTATTTCGCCACCGAAGCCCGCGTCGGTCTCGGGTTGCGTACCCAAACCCATCCCCATATCCAACTCAAACGCCTGTTGTACGACGACCGCTTGGAAACCGAACTCACCGTCATCTCAAAAATGGGTTTTGCGGGCTATTTCTTGATCGTGGCGGATTTTATTCGGTGGGCGAAGCAAAACGATGTGCCCGTCGGCCCGGGACGGGGTTCAGGCGCCGGTAGCCTGGTCGCCTTTGCCCTCGGCATCACCGATTTGGATCCGATTCCCTACGATTTGCTGTTTGAGCGGTTTTTGAATCCAGAACGGGTATCCATGCCCGATTTCGACATCGACTTCTGTATGGATGGCCGCGATCGGGTGATCGAGTATGTGGGACAGCGTTATGGCCGCGAGCGCGTGGCGCAAATCGCTACCTTCGGCACCTTGGCGGCGCGGATGGTGGTGCGGGATGTGGGCCGCGTGCTTGGCCACAACTACGGTTTTATCGACCGCATCGCCAAGCTCATTCCCAACAAGCCCGGCCTCCACATCACCCTGCGGGAAGCGCTGGAACAGGTGCCCGACCTGAAAGCGTTGTACGACGACCAGGAAGAGGTGCGCGACATCATCGATCTCGCCCAAAAATTAGAAGGGTTAACCCGCAATGTGGGCAAACACGCGGGGGGCGTCGTCATTGCGCCTACTCATCTTTACGATTTTGCCCCGCTGTATACCGAAGCGAGCGATAAAGCCGCCGTTACCCAGTTCGACAAGGACGACGTGGAACTGGCGGGTCTGGTGAAATTCGACTTTTTGGGGCTGCGCACGCTCACGTTGATCGATTGGGCCGTGAAAAGCGTGAACGACCGCCGGGCGGCGCAACACCAGGCGCTGTTGGACATGAACACCGTGCCGTTGAACGACCGCCGGGCCTTTGAGCTGCTGCGCCAATGCGAAACCACCGCCGTGTTCCAGCTCGAATCCACCGGCATTAAAGAGCTGCTGCGCCGCCTCGCGCCCACGGATTTTGAGGACATCGTGGCGTTGGTGGCGCTGTATCGCCCTGGCCCACTGCAATCCGGCATGGTGGACGACTTCATTAACCGCAAACATGGCCGTGCTCCCATCGCCTATCCCCATCCGGCCCTGATGCCCGTGCTGAAGCCCACGTACGGCGTGATTCTCTACCAAGAACAGGTGATGCAAATCGCCCAGGTGCTGGCGGGCTACAGTTTGGGGGGTGCGGATCTGCTGCGACGGGCCATGGGGAAGAAAAAGCCGGAAGAAATGGCCAAACAACGGCAAATTTTTACCGACGGCGCGAAACAATCCGGCGTCGACCTCGACTTGGCGGACGAGATTTTCGATTTGATGGAGAAGTTTGCCGGCTATGGCTTCAACAAGTCCCATTCGGCGGCCTACGCGGTGCTCACCTACCAAACCGCCTGGCTGAAAGCGCATTTTCGCAGCGATTTCATGGCCGCTGTGCTGTCGTCGGACATGGACAAAACCGACAAGGTGACCGTGGCGGTGGAGGAATGTCGCCGCATGCAGCTCGTGCTGCTGCCGCCGTCGGTGAACCATTCTTTGTACAAATTCTTCGCCGTGGACGACCGCACCATTCGCTACGGTTTGGGGGCGATTAAGGGCATGGGGGAAGAACCGGCCAAGTTGATTATCGAATCCCGCCAGCAGCAGGGGCCGTTTACCGATTTGTTCGATTTTTGCGCCCGTTTCGACAGCCGCAAAATCACCCGCCGCACCCTGGAAGGCTTGATTTTTAGCGGCGCGTTTGACGAATGGGGCATAAATCGGCCCACGTTGTTTCATGGCTTGGACGGCGCCTTGGGCTACGCAGAGCAGGCCCGCAAACACCGCCATCAGGTGAGCCTGTTTAGCGACGAACCCACCCTCATGCAGCCTGCCCTCAAGCCGCAACCCAACCATTCCCTGTTGACCTGTTTGCAACACGAACAGGAGGCGTTGGGACTGTTTTTGTCGGGCCATCCGCTGGACGAGTTTGCCGACGCGCTTAAAGAGGTGACCACCCACAATCTCAGCCAAGCGTTTAGCGACCAGGGCCTGCCCCGCAGCACGACCCTGGCGGGTTTGGTGACCAGCGTGCGGCCCAAACTCGACAAGCAGGGCCGCAAAATGGCCTTCATCACCCTGAGCGATCCCCACACCCAAATCGAATTGCGGCTCAACGCCGATGTAATGCAGTCGCTGCCGACGGCCACCCCCCTCGCCGTGGGCCAGGTGCTGGTGCTGTGGGGAGACGTGAAACTCGACGGTTACACCCAGCGCCCGGACTGCTTTGTCCACAGCGCCATGACCCTCGACCAGCTGCTCGGCCAGGTGGAACGGCTCAATCTGAGCCTGGGCCGCCGCGCCACTCCGGCGCTGGTGGAGGCGCTGCGACGGGCTTTTGCCGACCATCTCGACGACGCCACCGGCTGTTTCGTGCGCTTTCGCTACGATAACGACCGTGCCGTGGGGGTGTTTAATCTCCCGCAACGACTGCGACTCACGGCGGCGCTCTTCGCTACCCTCAAACACCTGGACGGCGTCGACCGGCTCCGCCCGATTTACGGCAAATGGCTCGCCGATTCGCAAAAACCCGCCCGCAAACGCGCAAAAGACCGTGATTTATGACCCTAACACCGCCTCCTATCCCGCCGACGACAGCCCTCGCGCCCCCCGCAACCCGCCGCTATTTCGGCACCGACGGCATCCGTGGCCGCGTGGGCGAAGCGCCGATCACCCCGGATGTGATGCTCAAACTCGGCTTTGCCATCGGCACCGCCCTCCAAGAGGCTCCGCGCCGCAAGGTGCTCATCGGCAAAGACACCCGCCTGTCCAACTACATGTTCGAGTCGGCGATTGAGGCGGGTCTCGCCGCCGCCGGCATGAACGTGGCGCTCCTCGGGCCCATGCCCACCCCCGCCGTGGCTTACCTCACGCGCACGCTCCACGGGGCGGCGGGCCTGGTCATCAGCGCCTCCCACAATCCCCACCAGGACAACGGCGTGAAACTCTTCGGCGCCGACGGCATGAAGCTGCCGGACGCCCAGGAAGCCGCCATCGAAAGCGCCTTGCAGACCGCGCTGGACGCGCCGCTCACCCTGCGCGATCCCACGAAAATCGGTCGCGCCGAGCGAATTCACGACGCGCCCGGGCGGTACATCGAGTTCTGCAAGGGCACGGTGAGCCATCAAACCGATTTCAGCGGCCTAAAACTCGTGGTGGATTGCGCCCACGGGGCCACCTACCACATTGCGCCCCACGTGTTCGCCGAGTTGGGCGCCACGGTGCATGCGATTGGCGTGCAGCCCGACGGCCTCAACATCAATTTGGGCTATGGCTCGACCCAGCCGGCGGCGCTCATCGCGGCGGTGCAGGCCCACCAGGCGGATCTGGGCATTGCCTTCGACGGCGACGGCGACCGCCTGGTGATCGTGGATCGCCACGGGCGGCTCTACGACGGCGACGACCTGCTGTTTGTGATCGCGACGGCCCGCCAGCACAGCGGCCACGCGGTAAATGCCGTCGTCGGCACGCAAATGAGCAATTTCGGCCTCGAACAGGCGCTGCATCGGCGGCACATTGCGTTGCATCGGGCCGCCGTGGGCGATCGCTTTGTCCTCGAACAGCTGATCCAACGGGGCTTGCAGTGGGGCGGCGAAAACTCCGGCCATTTGATTTGCCTCGATAAAACCACCACTGGCGACGGCATCATTTCGGCGTTGCAAGTGCTCGCAGCCATGACCCAACAGGGCCGTTCCCTCGCCGACCTCACCGCCGACCTGGTGAAATATCCCCAAGTGCTGCGCAACGTGCCCCTGTCCCGCCCCGTGGCCCTGGCGGATTACCCCCAACTTACCCGTGCCGCCGACCAGATGACCGCCGAACTCGGCGCGCGCGGACGGGTGCTGCTGCGCCCGTCGGGCACCGAGCCGGTGATGCGGGTGATGGTGGAAGCCGACCAGCGGGAATTGGCCCAGCGCTGTGCACTGCAACTGGCTCAGGTGGTGAGCGAATGCGTGAACGTCGCCCCCTAAGCGGGCAGCGACTGCCCCCAATCGGGGCATCGCGCTGGCGCGGAGCGGCGTTGTTGGTCGTGGCAAGCCTGCTGTGGGCGGCCATCGGTGGGACGACCGACGATGCGCTGGGGGCAGTGGCCGCCGGTGCGGGGTTGACCCTGCTGTGTTTGGGCGTGGCCGCGGCGATTTCGCGCTGGCATCGCCGCCAGGATCGGCCGTTGGCGCTGCGTGCCATACCGCCGCTCACGTGGATTGTGGTGGATTTGAGCTTGCGAGCGGGTTTAGCCGCGCCGCCCACCGTGATGTACCGCCCATCGGCAGCGCGAACCCTCACCTGGCACCAGCAATCGGGGCGCGATGCCCTGATTTTAAGCGATGGCCTGCTGCGGCGACTCACGTGGCGGACCTTGGCGGCGGTGATTGCCCAGGCGATCAGCCATCGCCGTCGCCAGGACGGGCCGTTGTTCGCGTTGCAACGGGGATTGTGGGCGGCAACCGCGTTGTTGGCGGTGGGTTATGCGGTGGCGTCGGGCAGCGGGTGGCTGCTGCTGTCGCCGTGGCTGCTGCATTGGAGCCAGTCGCGGCTGCTGGACGGCTGTCGATTCGCCGCCGACCAGGACGCCATGGGGTTGACGGGCGATCCTCGGGGCTTGGTGCTGGCGTTGATGGCGCGCCAAGACGATGGCGTGCGTCTGCGCGGGCGGCTGTGGCGCGTCGTCAATCGGCTGCCCACCTATGCGCCAAGTACCGACTACTTTGAAACCGCCGATTTGCCGCTGTATTGGCTGCCGGCGCGCCGACCTTTGATTCCTCCTCTCCCAGGTGAACCCTGCACATGAATATGGCTGAACTCACGGCGGCAGCGCGCCGCGCTTGGGCGCAAACCTTCGACGAACAAGACGACTGGTCTTGCGTGTTTGCCGAGCGACGTACGTTGGATCGCACGCCGGCCTATTCCTGGCTCGAACCCCACGCCGCCGATCACCACGCCTGGTTGACAGCTGCTGCCACCGGTGACGCGGCGGCCCAATGGTTGGCGGGGCTGTGGGCGCAATATGGGTTGGATGACCCGACCCAGGCGGCCATGTGGTACGAAAAAGCCGCCAGTCAAGGGGATGACATGGCGGCGTTTGCGTTAAGCCAATTGCTCGACGGCGACAGACAAATCGCGTGGTTGCGGTATGCGGCGGAGCGGGGCAACGCGCGGGCGCAACTCACCTTGAGTCGCCATTGCGCCCAGGGCGACGGCGTCATGCAGAGCGATGTGGCGAGTCTTTTGTGGCTTCAACAGGCAGCGGCAAATGGCTACAGCCAGGCCCAATTCACCCTGGCGACGCGGCTGTATTTTGGCGATGGCATGGAGAAAGACGAAGCCGCCGCCCGGGATTGGTGCCAGCGGGCCGCCGCCCAGGGCCATGTGGCCGCCGCCCAGCAGCTCGCCGAGTGGCAGCAA
>DAIUCA010000077.1:0-10602 GCA_036846405.1 Candidatus Competibacteraceae bacterium | reverse complement strand
GCCATAACGCCGCCGCCGTTCAGAATGCCCCACCAGCACCCAACGACAGCCGCAGTCCACCAACATCTGGCCGCTCACCTCGCCGGTAAACGCCCCAACCGCCTGGTCGCTCAGATTTTGGCCACCGACGACGACTGGCGTACCGCGCACCGCCTCCACAACGGTGTGCAGATGGACAAACGGTGGAAAAATCGCGATCTCCACCGCGTTTTCCGAGGCGGCTACTGCCGCCGTCGAGGCCGCCACCGCCGCCGCCAATTGCCGATTACTCGCTAAATCGCCGTGCATTTTCCAATTGCCGGCCACGAGTTTGGTTCGCTTCGTCATGGGTCTCGATTACTCCAAAAAGCGCAAAACAATAACGGCGACCCGTGGGCCGCCGTCTGCACGCTAACAAAGATTCAGAAACGATTAGAGCTGCTGGGCCGGATCGCCAATGGGCGGTAAGGGCCGATTGCCCCCATCGACATCGGTTTTCTTCGGCGGTTGTACCGGCGGCGGCGGCGGTACCTCGCGGCCTTCCATCAACGCATTAATCTGTTCTAAATCAATGGTTTCGTACTGCATCAGGGCTTCCGACATGGCGTGGAGCTTGTCCATATTCTCTTCGAGAATTTTCTTCGTCCGCTCGTAGTTGCGGTCGATGATCGAGCGGATTTCCTCGTCGATGATGTGCGCTGTGCCGTCAGACACATTCTTGTGACGCGTCACCTGACGACCCAAAAACACCTCCCCATCGTCTTCGCTGTACGCCAACGGCCCTAAACGCTCCGACAGCCCCCATTTAGTCACCATATTCCGCGCAATATCGGTCACGCGCTCAATGTCGTTGGATGCGCCGGTGGTCACGGCTTCCGGTCCAAAAATCAGCTCTTCCGCCACGCGACCGCCAAAGAGCGTGGAAATCTGGCTTTCCAACCGCTGTTTCGAGGCGCTGTAACGGTCGCCTTCCGGCAAAAACAGCGTCACGCCCAAAGCACGGCCCCGAGGAATAATGCTCACCTTGTGGACGGGATCGTGACTGGGCACCAACCGCCCCACGATGGCATGGCCCGCCTCGTGGTACGCCGTCAGCTTCTTCTCTTCTTGGCTCATCACCATAGATTTGCGCTCGGCGCCCATCATGATTTTGTCTTTCGCCTTCTCGAAGTTGTCCATGGTGACCTCGCGCTGGTTGAACCGCGCCGCAAACAGCGCCGCCTCGTTCACCAGGTTGGCGAGATCCGCTCCAGAAAAGCCCGGGGTGCCCCGCGCAATCACCGATGCGTCGATGTTGGTGGACAGGGGCACGCGGCGCATGTGGACCTTCAGAATCTGCTCGCGGCCACGCACATCCGGCAGGGGCACGACGACTTGGCGGTCAAAGCGACCCGGGCGCAGCAACGCCGGATCGAGCACATCGGGACGGTTGGTCGCCGCAATCACGATGATGCCTTCGTTGCCTTCAAAGCCGTCCATTTCCACCAGCAGCTGGTTCAAGGTCTGCTCGCGCTCGTCGTGACCGCCGCCCAACCCAGCCCCACGATGGCGGCCCACTGCGTCGATTTCGTCGATAAAAATGATGCACGGGGCATGCTTTTTGGCTTGCTCGAACATGTCGCGCACGCGGCTCGCGCCCACGCCGACAAACATCTCCACAAAATCCGAGCCGGAAATCGAGAAAAACGGCACCTTCGCTTCGCCGGCAATGGCTTTCGCTAACAGCGTTTTGCCGGTACCGGGGTTGCCCACCATAAGCACGCCCCGAGGAATCTTGCCGCCCAACCGCTGGAATTTGCTGGGATCGCGCAGAAACTCCACCAATTCGACGACTTCTTCTTTGGCTTCATCCACGCCCGCCACGTCGGCAAAGGTCACTTTCACCTGATCTTCGCCCATCATGCGGGCGCGGCTTTTGCCAAAAGACATGGCGTTGCGACCGCCACCGCCGCCCTGCATCTGCCGCAGGAAAAACACCCACACGCCAATCAACAGCAGCATCGGGAACCAGGAAATAAAGATTTGCATGAGCAGCGACTGTTGTTCTGGCGGACGGCCTTCGATTTCGACGCCGTTGCTTAACAGCTCGCCGATCAACGAGCGGTTGTCGTCTTCGGGATTAAAGGTGGTGAAGCGTTCGCCATCGTTCGTGCGACCGATGATCGTATTGCGCTCGATGATGACTTTAGCGATGCGGCCTTGCTGCACCTGCTGGTAAAACTGGGAGTACGGCATCTGCGCGGCGGGCGCATTGCGGGGGCCAAAGCTCTGGAAGACGGACATCAGCACCACGGCGATGACCACCCAAAGCAGGATATTTTTCACGATGTCGTTCAAGGTGATTCCCTCTATTTTGTTAATCGTATCAATGGGTTACAGGCGGAGACTCGTAGAGTGGTTCGGTCGGTCGGTAGTTTCGTGCCAGTAAATATAGTTCGGGGCTGCGCGCACGCGACGCGAGGGGTTTGCGCGTGGCCACTCGTTGAAATTGAGTCCGCAGCTGGCGAAGTAATTCATCGAATCCCGAACCTTGGAAGACTTTCATCAATAAGTCGCCGCCCGGGCGCAGGGTGCGTTGGGCAAACTCGACGGCGAGTTCGCAGAGATACATCCCGCGGGGTTGATCCATCGCTTTCATGCCGCTGATGTTGGGGGACATGTCGGATAACACCAGGTCTACAGGCCGCCCGTTCAATGTCGCCAACAACGCCGCCGACACGCTTTCTTCGCGAAAATCGCCTTGAATAAAGGTCACGTGGGGCAGGGGGTCCATGGGCAAAATGTCCAACGCGATCAAGCAGCCGCGTTCCCCCACCAACGGCGCGGCAAACTGGGACCAGCCTCCGGGGGCGGCGCCCAAATCCACGACGGTTTGTCCCGATCTGAGCAATTGGTCTTTTTCGTGGATTTCCTTGAGTTTGTAGACCGCGCGGCAGCGGTAGCCGTCTACCCGCGCCTGTTTTACGTAAGCGTCTTGAAAATGCTCTTTGAGCCACTGGTGGCTAGTCTTAGTGCGGGCCATGCTTGCGTACCGTGCGATGAGTTTGAATGGCGAGCCACAGGGCCGCGCCCACGCCATAAATCAATAGGGTGAGCACGCGCCATCCCGGGTCGCTTAACAGTTGGAGTTGCAGTCCCCACACGAGGGGAATCCCCAACAAAATCCAACCTAATTGTCGTTTGACGTGAATAAAAGGGTCATTTTCCATGCTGAATAACGCCAAAAAGCGCCAGTTGAAGTCATTAGCCCACCACTTAAATCCGATTGTCATCGTGGGCAATCAGGGGTTAACCGAGGCCGTGGTGGCCGAACTCGACCTTGCCTTGAGTCGCCACGAGCTCGTCAAAGTGCGGGTCAACGCCGCCGATCGCGACGAACGCCGCGCCATCATCGCCCAGATGGAACAGCAAAGTCGCGCCGAACTCGTCCAACACATCGGCCACGTGGCGGTGCTGTTTCGCACCAGTCCCAGCGCCCGCATCCAGTTCACATGACCCTCCCGTCCCATCCGCTGCGTTATCTGGTGGATCGCTTCGCCGGCACCTTCATTAGTTGGCTCATGGATCAAGAGATCACGACCCTGGGCCGACTTCCCCCAAAAGCCGACGAACTGCGTTACCGCGTCACCCTGGCGGGCGGCCAAAGCTGTGTATTTGTGATCGCCTTCGCGGATAACGAATCGCCACCCATGAGCTGGCGCATGGCAGCGTCTTTAACCCAACTCGCTATTCGCCATCGCACCAAACTCTGCGGCGCCGTCATTTACGTGGGGGCGGACGCCGGCTTGGGCGACGAAGGCGATCATTGGCTGCTATGTCCCGACGGCGGCGTGTCCCTAGCCTGGCAGTATCACACGGTGCATTTGGCACGCCTGCGATTCGACGAATTTCTGGAATTATCCCACGCGCCCTTGCTCGCCTTACTCGGACAAATTATCGCCGACGAACAGCCGCGTCACCTGCCTCTGGTCATGCGTTATCTCACCGCATTACCCAATCAAAAAATGCGCGATGATCTGCTTAACGCCTTGTTTTGTCTCATCGAATCCCCCGAATTCTTACGACGTGCAACGAACTTCCTGGATATGCCAACCCTCGCTTCCCTCCAAAATACGCCTTACCTGCGACACATCCGCAAAACCGCCGCCGCCAAGGCCGGTCGCCATTACATTTTGACGACCGTCAAACATCGCTTCAATCCCACGGTGACCGAATACGAGGCGTTAAGCCAACAGCTAGAAACCATTGCCGATGAAGGAAAATTGCAGGCGATTCATACCGAAGCCCTGCAATTGCCTCATTTTGCGGATTTTACGGCGCAGCTTACCGTCATTGCGGCGACCGGCGCCGATTAGACAAAGCCGCCTGGGCGATTTCTAACAGCTTTTCCGCCCGCTCGGTAATGCTCGGCGCAGTCAGGAGCTGCTGTTTTTCCGTCGGTTCCAGGGGCAGGTTAATGGACAGGAAATTCACCAAGGCCGCGCCTTCTAATTGGCGCAATGCCTCTAAATCCACTTGAATGTTGTTGAACTCGAAGTAGTTGTAAAACGCCTGGCGTAAAGGAATGGGATCGATGTCGATGTCATCGTCCAAATCAGCCCGAAAATCCTTGTAATCCACGATAAAACGGCGGTATCCGCGGGTCGTCGCGATTTCTTCGCCCAGTTGGAAACGACAGACTCCAAGTAAGTTGAGTAAGAAACGCCCGTCAGTGGTTTCGTTAAAGGCGACAATGCGCCCCATGCAACCCAAGCCCGTCAAACTTTTGTCATCTTTCGCGGGATCCGGCTGGGCGATGCCAATCAATCGGCCCTGGCCCAGCGCATCGACCACCATGTTGAGGTAGCGCGGCTCGAAAATGTTGAGGGGCAACTGGGCGTGAGGCAGCAGGATGACGCCGCCCAGGGGAAAAATCGGCAGGGTGTCGGGCAACGACTCGAACGCAGGGGTAAATGGGTGCGTCATGACGGTAAACTCGTGGCGAAAGCAACAGTGCCAGTGGACAACGAGCGAGCGAAAACAGTGCGATGAATCAATCCGTTAACCTTTTTTTGGGCGCCGTTCTTCTCTGGCTCGCCCTTATCCCACCGGCCGCGAGCCGCGAGCTGTATCGCTACACCGACGACCAGGGGCGAGTGCAATTTAGCGATCGTCCCCCGTCCGCAGGCAACGCCGACGTCATTACCGTCACGCCCGCTGCGCCCCTGGGAACTGGGGGCCTGCGCCCTGGGGAGAAGACGTTGGCAGACGACATCGAAGCGCGGCGCGACGCCGAAAATCGCGCCCGCCGCCGTGCCGATAACAATGCAGCGCGATCCAATGCGCGCAAGGAACGCAAGGAAACTCAGCGAATTAAGGAAAAATGTCGGCGATTAACCCAAAAAATCGCCACATTGGATAAACGCTTGCGGGCGGGTTACCGTCCGTCAGAGGGCGAAAAATGGCGACGCGAACGCGATCAAGCCCAACGCGACGCTTTTTTGTTGGAATGCCGCTAATTTTTGCGAGCGTCGTGATCTTCCAAATCTTGGGGATCGTCGTGTAAATCGGCGGCGGTCATGGCATCGCGGCCTTCATTGGTTTCCCGTGGACTGCCAAGGATCACAATGACTAATCCAGCAAAGGTCAGAAGAAAGGTAAATGGCACGAAGCCAATCAAAGTTAGGCCCCATTCCTTACTAATGCCCCCAAATAACAGAATCAAACTGCTTATTAGAAAAATAGCAGTCGATATAGACCCTACATAAACTGCAATGCGACAAATCTGTACGATGCTCATCAATTGGCTTCCTGTTCGTAGCGGTTCAAATACCATTCCACGGTTTTGCGGATTCCCGTTTCAAAGGTTTCGCGGGGAAGCCAGCCTAATTCCTTCTCCATGCGACGGGCGTCGATGGCATAGCGCCAATCGTGACCAGGGCGGTCAGTCACAAAGGTAAGGAGTCGCTCGTGGGGCGCATTTTGTGGGCGGTATTCGTCGAGTAAGTCGCAAATCGCGGTGGCAATGCGCAAATTGGCCCATTCATTGTGGCCGCCGATGTTGTACGTTTCGCCTAACTGGCCAGCGGTAAGGACGCGGTGAATCCCTCGGCAATGGTCTTCCACATAGAGCCAATCGCGGATATTGGAGCCATCGCCGTAAATCGGGATCGGTTGCTGGGCAAAAGCGCTGTGAATCACCGTAGGAATGAATTTCTCGTTGTTTTGGTATGGGCCATAGTTGTTGGAACAGTTAGTCGTCACCACTGGCAGGTTATAAGTATGGAAATACGCCCGCACCAGGTGATCTGAACTGGCTTTGCTGGCAGAGTAAGGAGAGTTAGGCGAGTAAGGCGTGGTTTCTGTGAAGGGCGGATCGGTACGACTGAGCGTTCCGTAAACTTCATCCGTCGAAACATGGTGGAAACGCACATCATCGCGTCCCTGCCAGCAATGGCGACAGGCGTCTAACAGGGAAAATGTACCGACAATGTTGGTATGAATAAACGCCGCTGGCCCCGTAATCGAGCGATCCACATGACTTTCCGCCGCAAAATGCACCACCGTGTCGATGTCGTGCTCCCGCAGCAGTTGAGTCACGAGGGCGGAATCCGCAATGTCGCCCACCACCAGGCAATGGCGTTGGGGATCGAGACCGACCAGCGCCTGCTGATCCGCCGCATAGGTGAGCAAATCCAGATTAACGATGCGCACTGCCGTCTCGGTAGCCAGGAGGTAGCGAATAAAATTGCTGCCGATAAAACCCGCGCCGCCGGTAACGAGCAGTGTTCGGGGCTGAAACATGGTGAACTTCTCCCAAATGAATGAAATGACGGGGATTAAATGACCGCATTACGGGCATCTGAATTAGCGTTACCCCAGGGCTGTGAATCCGCCTGTCGGGGCTGTCGTTATCGCCAACTCGCGCCCATTGACAGCCATCAACGAAAGCTCGATTGGCTCAAGCGGATTCTCGCCCCGTGGGAATTGCAATTACAACCGTTGCAATTCGACCCATGCGCTTCATGGCATTATCGACGGCGGGCGCAATTAGCAGCCCAATGGGCGCCTGAATTAGCCCCCCCGTGGCAATTGGGACTGCGGCGGCGAGAGGCGATCATTGCCATTCCCGACTGCCCCATTCATCACCCACGCATTAACGCTGCGGCTGCAATTATTAGGCGTTATCTCCCTGATTTTCATGAATTTCCCCTCTTCGTTTACGCCCAAACCGACCATCAAATTGCCCTTGTGGTTAAGGCCAAATCTGCCGCGACCGCTTGGGTTAATGAGGCGCTGATTGGCGAATTGCGCTGCCATCAAATCGAGGGATTGTGGCTGCATTGCCATCCTGCAGCGGGGATTCATTTATTCGCTAAATCCAGGTGGCAATTGCTGTGGGGACAAGCCACCAGCAGGAGTGCCGAGGGCCTAATTTACGGTCCCACGAGTTTCATTCAACAACAGTCCCATTTGCACGAATCCGCCCTCGAATTAGCCACCCGTTTTCTCTCGCCAACGGCTGACGATTGGCTATTGGATCTGTATTGCGGATTAGGGGCGAGTTTACGTCGTTGGCTAATGCGAACGCCCCACGTACTCGGTGTGGAATCGGCGCGGGAAGCGCTCCAATGCGCCGCCATGAATGCGCCACAAGCCCAGCAGTTGCTAGGGTTGGTGCATCAGCGGCTGCCGCAAATCGCCGCTTGGTGGGTCAATAGCGCCCCCGATGAGCGGCTGCTGTATGTCAACCCGCCGCGCACCGGCCTGGACGACATCACCCGCGATTGGCTTTGTCGGGCGGGCCGCCCCCGCAAAATCGCGTATCTCGCCTGTGCGGCGGGGCCGTTGCGCCGCGATTTAACCCAATTGGTCCAGGTCGGTTACCGCGTCGAGGCGCTCCATCCCTGGGATTTCTTCCCCCAAACCGACCATGTGGAAGTGCTCGCCCTCCTGTCGCGCCTGCCCCACGGGTCGCCCCCCATTGAGCCGCTTCCATGACCCGAATCGAATGGTATTTACTGCGGGAATGGATCGCGACAACCGCCGCTATCCTATTGATTTTGCTGGTTTTTTTTCTCGTTCATCGCCTAGGTCAGTATTTCACCCAAGCGGCGAGTGGGCTGCTGAACGCCCAAGCCATCTGGCCCTTACTCGGGTTGCAGGCCCTGCGCGTGGTGCCACTGCTCCTGCCCTTTGCGCTGCTCTTGGCCATGGTGCTGACCTTGGGTCGGCTGCAACGGGACAGCGAGATGGCCGCGATGCACGCGGCGGGATTTGGCGGTTGGCGGCTATATCGCCCCATTTTGGTGCTGTGTTTGCCGCTCATGGGCCTGCTCTGGTGGCTCAACACCACAGGCGTGCCGGCGGCGATGAAGCTCCATAGCCAATTGCAGGCCCAAGCGCGTCACGAAGCCGAGCTGTCGCTCTTCACGCCGGGGCGTTTTCGCGAGCTATTGGGCGGCAAATTGGTGTTTTACGTGGGGCGGCTGAATGCCGAACAGGGCTTTGAAGAGGTGTTCATCCAGCGCCACACCGCCGACCACCTCACGACGATCACCACGGCGTGGCGCGGATTTCAGACCATCGATGAGGCCCAAGGCGTGCGTTACCTGGTGTTGGAAGCGGGCCACCGTTACGAGGGCTACCCCGGGACGCCCGATTTTGATTCGGTCACCTTCGATCGCCTGGCCTTGCGACTGGATCAGCTCGCCACGCCCAATCCAGAACGCCAACGCCGCGAAGCCCTCACCATGGACGAACTGTTGGCTACCAATGCGCCTTGGGCCAGCGCCGAGGTCCAACGCCGCCAACACACCGTGTGGATGGTGCTTGTGCTCGCGAGTCTCGCGCCGCTGATTGCGCGGGCGCCGCCCCGCAGTGGCCGTTACAGCCGCGTGCTCGCGGCGCTATTGGTCTGGGTGATCTATGTGAACCTGCTGCAAACCGGCGAAACGCTGCTGCGACAAGAACGTCTCCCCGAGGGTGGCCTTTGGCTGATACACGGCGGTTTTCTGGCCATTGCGTGGGGCTGGTGGCGCTGGAAAACCTAGGGATTTCCCCCAGTTTTTGCAAAAAAACCACAGCTTGTTGTCGGTTTGATTCAATAAATCTACGCTGCAACGCATCACAGCACCTGTTGTACGCGGAGCAAACACGAGTGGATCAAATGATGACAACGCGGGAGGTGGCGGATTATCTCCGCCTCAAAGAGCGCAAGATTTACGAACTAGTGGCGGTTAAAGCGATTCCCTGCACGCGCATTACGGGCAAGTGGCTGTTTCCTAAGTCATTGATTGATCTATGGATTCTCGACAACACCGACTGTCCAGCCAGCGTGCCGCGCCATCGAGAGCGACCGTTAGTGTTGGCCGGGAGCCACGACCCCCTGTTGGAATGGGCAGTGAGTGAATCCACCTGTGACTTGGCGATTTTATTTAATGGCAGCCTAGACGGTTTACACCGCTTTGCCGATGGGAGGGCACTGGTATGTGGGCTGCATTTGCGCCATCCGGACGGCAGCTACAATGTGTCCTATCTCAAGACGCTCAGTGGCTTTTGGGGCATTGCCATGGAATGGGCTAAACGCCAACAGGGCCTTATCGTGCCCCAAAACAACCCCCGTCGCCTGCGCGGCATTGAAGATTTGTTACGGCCCGACATTCGCGTAGTTCTGCGTCAACCTGAGGCCGGCAGTCATGTCCTGCTCTGCCATTTGCTCGCCGAAAAAGGTTTTGAAATCAATCAGTTATTGTCAGCAGTGACCATGGCCCGCAATCAAATCGAGGTAGCCATGACGGTGGCGAGTGGCAAGGCGGATGTGGGGTTGGGCGTGGCGGCGGTAGTACATAACCTGCCACTGTCATTTATCGATTTGCACAAAGAGCGCTACGACTTGGTGCTCAATCGACGGGATTACTTTGAGGCGCCGATGCAGCGACTCATTGCCTTTACGCGAACCCCGATATTTCGAGAGCGGGCTGCGGAATTTCCTGGCTACGACATCGATGATTTAGGCAAAATTCACTACAACGCCCTGTAAATCCTTGCCAAGAAAAAGGCCCCGCCGAGCGGGGCCTTTCGAGGTAAAAATCGGCGGTATTGCCAATTACATATCCATATCCATGCCGCCCATACCACCCATACCGCCCATACCACCCATGCCGCCCATACCACCGGACATTTTGTCTTCTTTCTTGGGCAGTTCGGCGATCATGGCTTCGGTAGTCAGCAGCAGGCCGGCGACGGATGCCGCGTTCTGCAACGCCGAGCGCGTCACCTTCGTCGGGTCCAGAATCCCCATTTCGATCATATCGCCGTACTCGCCGGTCGCCGCGTTGTAGCCAAAGTTGCCTTCGTTTTCCGCAACCTTGTTCAACACCACCGACGGCTCATCGCCCGCATTGGCAGTGATTTGACGCAACGGTTCTTCCATGGCGCGCCGCAGAATGCTGATGCCGAAATTTTGGTCGTCGTTGATGCCTTGTAAGGATTTCAGCGCCTGTTGGGCGCGAATCAGCGCCACACCGCCGCCGGGCACCACGCCTTCTTCCACCGCCGCGCGCGTAGCATGTAAAGCATCTTCGACACGGGCTTTCTTTTCCTTCATTTCGACTTCCGTCGCCGCACCGACCTTAATCACCG
>DAIUCA010000076.1:0-10731 GCA_036846405.1 Candidatus Competibacteraceae bacterium | reverse complement strand
TGAGCCAGCGGCGGTCGTTTTCTAGGCCAAAAGGCGACAGGGCAGCGGTGGTGCACGCGATGGCGCGGGCGGATTTCACGGGATAAATAAACAGGCCAGTGAGCTGCATGGGAAAACCTCTCGCGTCGCCGATCGGCAGCCTATTCCGGGTGAAAAATTTGGTGGCGAATGAGCGCGTTCACCGTGTGCCCCACGAGCACCAGAATCAGCAGGGTGAGCGCCGTAAACAGCACCAGAGAAAGCGCTAAGAAAAACGTGCCGCCGACCTTCTCGAACATGGTGAGCGAGGCAATGGTGATGGCCGCCGTGGGAAACGAGTAGGCCCACCAGGGCAGAGCGAATTTGACCTTCGCAAAGCGGGCGCTTTGGAACAGCAACAGCAGGGTGGTGAACAGCCCGGCGTAGTAAAGAATCCGACCAAAATCATCGAGTTGGCCCCCATGGAGCCGCGTCCACGACAAAAAGCCCACGGCGGGCGGCGCAATCAGAATAAACAGGGTGGGCAGCAGCTTGGACGCGATGGGGTGATGGAAAAAGAAGCGGTTCATCAGAATCGTGAGCAGCACAATCCAGAACAACAGGCCGATGCTGAAGAAGAACCAAGACACCTCCAGAAAACCCAGGGGCACCCCCGCGATGGGCACGAGAATGTTGCCCACAATCGGAATGAACCAGGCGGGATTGCTGTGGTGAATCTCAAAATGGGTTTGGTGCATCCATTCCGACAGAATGAACAGGGTGAGCAGGAGTTGGACGCTGCTGCCCACGGCCCACAGAACCAACACGGCGCTCTGGGGCAGCAGGGGCAAGCCCGCCACCGATAGCAAAATCAAGCTGATGGACAGGGTGGGAAAGAAGCTCAAGCGCACGGGATGGGCGAGTTCGTGGGTCACTTGGGCGGGAAACGCCCGCCATTTGGCCAGATAAATCGCGGCGATTACCGCGTAAATCGTCGCCGATAGGGCAAACAGCACGGGGCTTACCAGGGGCGGGATGGCCCACACGTGCTCGGCTTTTTCGATGGCGATGGTGAAGCCAGCCAGTCCCATGACGATGGCGAAAAACGAAATGGGAAAATGGGCCAGCCAGTGGCTGGTGGGATTCGCCGCCGGGGCAGCGGCGGCGGGGGACGGGACAGCAGTCATGACGATGGCTCCAAAAGGGGATGATTAGGCCCAATGAGCATAACTCCACGGGACTTTTCGCATATCAAACCGCTGGCCCTTCAGGAAACCGCGTTGGGCGCCGGGGTTTGCAACAACTGGCGCAGCTCGGAAAGGGCGGCGTCGTTGGGGGCGTTGAGTTCGAGGACGCGCAGACTGTTTTGCGCCTGGTCGGGTAGGCCCAATTGCCAATAGGCCCGGGTCATGAGGGCGAGGGAATCTAGCGCTGCCGGGGTTTTCGAGTATTTCTCGACGATGCCCACGGCGCGGTTCGCCGCCGCTAAATACGCGCCCCGCCGATAGTAAAAATCCGCCACGAAAAACTCGTAGCGGGCGACGGTGTTCCGCAGATAGACCATGCGCTGTTGGGCGTCGTCGGCGTATTGACTGTTGGGATAACGGTTAACCAGCTGGGCGAAGTCAGTGAACGCCTGTTGCACCAGGGCGGTGTCCGTGGTTTCCGGATCCGTGGGCATGAGGCGGTCGGCAATGGAGGTGCGGCCCCGCTGAAAATTCACCACGCCCCGCATGTAGTAGGCGTAATCCACCGAGGGATGCTGGGGATAGGTGCGAATAAAGCGGTCCGCCGCGGCCAGCGCTAGGGCCGGCTCGCTGTCTTTGTAGTGGGTGTAAATCAGGTCGAGTTGGGCCTGTTGGGCGTGGCGACCGAAGGGGTAACGGGCCTGCACCCGGTCGAAATACTTCACGGCTTCTTCGTAGTTGCCGCTGTTCATCTGGTCGCGGCCCTCGGTGTAGAGCTGGTCGGCGCTCCAATTCTTGGTGTTATCGACTTCTTTGGGCAGCCAGCCACAGGCGGTCACGGTGAGCAGCAGGGCCAGCAGCAGGCCGCCGCGCCACGGGAAAAGAGAGATCAACATGGGAACTCGGCATCGTCGCGGGAAAGGGGAAGCGCGAATTAAAGAGAGCCGCGCCCTCAGGGACAACCGTTCGTCGTCGGTCGCAGTCCGGGGCAGGGCGACTATGCTGGGCGCATTTCTTTGGATCGCTTCGATAGTTATGTCTACCGCTCCCTCGTCCACCGCCCTAGAGGCCGTGATTCCCGCCGATTTAGCGGGCCATCGCCTGGATCAAGCCCTCGCGGCGCTCTATCCGGACTATTCCCGCGCCCAATGGCAACAATGGCTCAAGGCCGGTCACCTTCGCGTGGATGGCCACGCCGCCAAGGCCGCTACGCGCGTGGTGGGCGGCGAACAGTTGCGCGGCACCCTGCCGGTGGCCCCCACCCTGACGGCCATGCCCGAAGCGATTCCCGTGGAGGTCATCCGGGAGGACGCGGACTTTTGGGTGATTAACAAGCCGCCGGGCTTGATTACCCATCCGGGGGCGGGCAATCCCCAGGGCACCCTCATGAATGCGCTCCTTCATTTCGATCCGCCCCTGGCCCAATTGCCCCGAGCGGGCCTGATTCACCGCCTGGACAAGGACACCTCCGGGCTGTTGGTGGTGGCCCGCCACGGGGCGAGCTATCAGCAGCTCACGGCCCAGATGCAGGCGCGACAGATTCATCGCCAATACCGCGCCCTGGTGCAGGGCGAGTTGACCGGCGGCGGCGTGATCGATGCACCGTTGGGCCGCCATCCCCAGGACCGGCTGCGCCAGGCGGTGGTGGAGAGCGGCCGGCCCGCCGTCACCCATTACCGCATCCACCGGCGCTTTTTGGGGGTGACCGAGCTCCTGGTGGAGCTAGAAACCGGGCGCACCCACCAAATCCGCGTCCACATGGCCCATATCCACCACCCGGTGGTGGGCGATCCGCTCTACGGCAGCCGCCGCCGCCTGCCCCCGGGGCTGCGAGACGACCAACGGGACGCCCTCAACCACTATCGCCGCCAAGCCCTCCACGCCTGGCGCTTGCAATTTCCCCATCCGCGCACCGGCGACACCCTCACCGCCGAGGCGCCGCTGCCGACGGATTTGCAACAACTCTTGGCGATCCTCGCCTGACCTCACGGGGTGTGATGACGATGACCGATAACGCCGACTTTCCCGTGATTCGCCCCGCGTGGCCCGCGCCGCCGAACGTCCAGGCCGCCGCCACCACCCGCCAAGGCGGCGTGAGCACCGGGCCCTTTGCGACGCTCAACCTGGGTTTTCACACGGACGACGATCCCCAGCGGGTCGCGGAAAACCGCCGGCGCCTGGCCGCGCGCCTCGAGCTGCCCGGGCCGCCCCGCTGGCTCCAGCAGGTCCACGGCAGCCAGGTGGTGCGCGCCGATCTGGTGACCGGGCTTGCCACCGCCGATGCCAGTTACACCCGCCGCCGAGGCGTGGTGTGCGCTGTGATGACCGCCGACTGTTTGCCCGTGCTCTTGTGCCATCGCCAGGGCCAAGCGGTGGCGGCGATTCACGCGGGTTGGCGCGGCCTGGTGGCGGGCGTGATTCCCGCCACCTGGGCTGCCCTGGCCGCGTCGTCGCCGACGCATGTCGCCAGCGGCAACGACTGGCTGGCTTGGCTGGGGCCGGCGATTGGCGGCGCGGTCTACGAGGTGGGCGCTGACGTGCGCGCGGCCTTCGACGCCGTGGGGGATTACGCCGCCGCCTTTGCGCCGTCGCCCGCCCACGCCGACCGCTGGCTTCTGGATGTCGCTTCTGTGGCGCGCCAACAGCTTGTGGCCCTGGGCGTAGCGGTGTATCGCGGCGATGGGGCCCATCCCGACGCCAATGACTGCACCTTTTCCGCGCCCGACCGCTTTTTCTCTCACCGTCGCGACGGCCGCTGTGGCCGCTTGGCGGCGTTAATTTGGCTCCAATAGGGCCATCACCGGAGGATCTCCCATGCACTACCGTTTCCTACAGCGCCAGGTCGCCGACGCCATGAATGCCCAACCAGTGACGGTCACCCCAGACACGTCCCTTCACGGGGTCGAGCAACTCTTCGAGGCCACCCACCACAACAGCCTGCCGGTGGTGGATGGGGAACGCCGCCTGGTGGGCGTGGTGACCCAATTCGATGTGCTCAAAGCCTTCCAACTCGACGACCACCACCTGTTGCCGCCCTACGACGACCTCATGGCCCAGCCCTGTGCGGCGGTGATGACCGGTTCCCCCCACTCCGTGTCGCCCGAGCTGCCTCTAAGCCGCGTGCTCGCCCAGTTCATCGAAACCCGCGACAAGAGCTTTCCCGTGGTGGTGGACGGTCGCCTGGTGGGGGTGATTGGGCGGGAAGACGTGCTCCGCGCCCTGCGGGAAACCCTGGTGGATCCGTCGCCGGTGGGCGACGCCGTCGTCGTGGAGGGGCCGCTGCCATGAGTACCGGTCTCTATCAACACCCGGCCTGCCTCGCCCACGACACGGGGGACGGCCATCCGGAAAGCGCAGCGCGGCTCGTCGCCATCACCACCGCCTTAAAACAGGCAGCGTTGCCTCATCTGGATTGGCGGGAAGCCCCAGAAGTCACCGACGACCAACTCGAACGGCTCCATCCCCGGGAACACGTGGAGGCGGTGCTGGAGGCGCTGGCGGCGATTCCCCCCGGGCATTACCGCCGCTTTGGGGAAGACACTGTGGCCTCGTCCGGCACCGCCGCCGCGGCCCGACGGGCGGCCGGGGGGCCATGCGCCGCCGTGGATGCGGTCATGGCCGGCGAAATCGCCAATGCGTTTTGCGCCCTGCGCCCGCCCGGCCACCACGCGGAACCGCGAGAAGTCATGGGCTTTTGCTTCTTCAGCAACGTGGCCCTAGCCGCTGCCCACGCCCGCCACCACCACGGCTTGGCGCGGGTCGCCGTGGTGGATTTCGACGTGCACCACGGCAACGGCACCCAAGCCTGTTTGCAACACGACCCGGGCTGTCTGTTCATTTCCACCCACCAGTCGCCCCTCTATCCGGGCACCGGTCGCAAAACGGAAACCGGCGTCGATCACAATGTGCTCAACCTGCCCCTAGCGCCCCACAGCGGCTCGGCAGAAATCCGCCACGCGTTTAGCCAACACATCGCGCCGGCCCTGACCGCCTTTCGCCCCGAACTGCTGTTGATTTCCGCCGGATTCGACGCCCATTACCTGGATCCCCTGGCCAATCTGGATTTTCACGAGGCGGATTACGTCTGGTTGACCAAAAAGCTCCTGGAGATCGCCCGCGACAGCGCCCAAGGCCGCGTGGTGTCCGTGCTGGAAGGCGGTTATCACTTGAGCGCCTTGGGGGCGAGCGTGGTAGCCCATGTGCGGGAACTCCACGACGCCGGCGCCTAAACCCCCCGATTTTCCCCCTCTGCTGGAGTTTTCATGCGCGCCAAATCCCCCGCCAACGCGTCATTTTTGAAGGCAAACAACGAACTCGATGCGACCCAAGTCATCGCCGTGGCTGAAACCCTGGCCCGCCGCATCGCCGACCGCTTCCCGAACTCCGAGCTGCGGGCGCTGGCGGACAAAATCGTCGCCCTCGCCCAAATCGCCCAGCGCCGTGCCGCAGCGGTGTCTCGGCCCTACTACGGCACGCGCCTCGTCATGTGGCTGGTGATCGTCGGCCTGGGCGCGATGATGCTGGCATCGACCGGCATGCTGGTGGCGAGCTTGGCCCGCCAAGACCTGGTGGAAGTGGTGACCGCCATCGAAGCCGCGCTGCAAACCCTCGTGCTCATGGGCGCGGGGATTTTCTTCGCCAGCTCCCTCGAAACCCGCCAAAAACGCGCTCGCGTGGTGGCGGCGATGAACGAACTGCGGGTCCTGGCTCATGTGGTGGATATGCGCCAACTCGCCAAAGACCCGCAAAAGTTCGCCAAAGGCTATGTGCCGACGGCGAATTCCCCCGACGCCCACGAGATGTCGGCCCAGGAACTCAGCCGCTATTTCAACTACTGCATGGAGCTGTTGGCGCTCTTGGGGAAAATCGCGGCGCTTTACGGCCAGCGCACCGACGACCACGAGGCGATCAGCGCCGTCAACGACGTGGAAACGCTCACCAACGAGCTCGGCCGCTCGGTGTGGCAAAAGCTGCTGCTGTTGCAGTCGTTTAACCACTAACTGCGCTCCACGGCGTCGTCGTCTCGGGGCCGAAAGCGACGGCGACAGTGGTCGTCGTAAGCGACGCGCAACTCGGGTTCTAAACCCAGTTGGGTCAGCCAACGACCGACGGCCAGCCCCCGCGGTCGCGGGCCGTGACGGCGTTCTAATTGGGCGAGGGTCGCGAAAAACGGCGAATCCGCCCCCTGAGCTAGGGCAGGGCCCCGTCGGGGGGTGGGAACCGCAATGCGCACCTGACGGCGCCGGCGCACCCGCCAGATCAACAAGCCCACCAGGCCCCCCGCGACGACGAGCCACCCGACGCTTTGATCCACCGTGTCGGTCTCCACGCGCCAGCGCCAGCGATCCACCTGGTACCACAGGAATCCCCACACATCGCCCAGGCCCTGCCACCAGCCGGCGGCGAGTTCTTCTTCGGCGAGCCATTGGCTGGGGGTGGTGTCCACCACGCGCCATTGGCCGTCCACATGAGCCATGGCCCAGGCGTGGCCGTGGCGGCGGCGGGCGATCCACGCCCCTTCTAGCCGACTGAAGTCGCTCACCGCGTAGCCGGTCACATAACGGGCGGGAATCCCGACCGCGCGCAGCAGGAGCACCGTGGCGGTGGCGAAGTATTCGCAGTGACCAGCCCGCTGTTCTTCAAAAAATTGGGCCAGGCTGTGGGGCGGATTCAGGGTGTAACGGTAGTCGGCGAACTGCTGTTCTACGGCGGCGAGCCGTTGGGACGGGGTGGCATTGTCGAGGGGTTGGGTGGCGAGCCACGGGGCAATCCAGGCGAGTTCCGTGGGCGGCACCCGCAAATCGTCTTCGGTGGGCGGCGGCGCCAGGGGAAAGCGGGCGTCGAGTTCTACCCGATACCGCACCAGACCCGGGCCGTCGGCGACGCGCAGGGTGCCCAGGTCATGGCGTTCGAGGACCCCCACCGGCAGGTCGTCCAAGGCCACGGTGGCAACAGGACGCGGCAATACGCCCCGCCCTCGGCGCAGGTTCATAGACAGGGTCGCCGTGGGCCGCTCGGGCGTGGGGGCGGTGGCGCTGGGATGCAACACCCAACGGAGCAGCCGGTCATCGGCGGCGTCGAGCCGGGTGTATTGGGGCGTGACCCACCATTCGCCCCGGGTGTAACGGTCAAAGGTCGCCGTGGGCAGCAAGCCCCCGCCGGGGGGCGACTTGGCGTCGGCGCTGTCGGCTTGGAGTCGCAGGACGATCTCATCGCGGCCTTTCATGGCGCGGACATCCCCCAAGCGACTGGTTTGGCCCAAGGGCCAGTCGGCGAGCCAGTCGTCGATCCAGGTCATCAACCAGTTTTCCACCTGTTCTTGCCCATGGCGCAGCCCCGCTTGCACCCCCCAGGCGAGGGCGGCCACCAACAGCAGCAGCAGCGCCACGCCCCCCAGGGGATAACGCGGCGGTCGGTAGTAAATCAGCAGCCAACTCAGGGCCACGGCCACTGCCAGGGGATAGCTCCACTGGGCGGCCTCGTGTTGGATGGGGCTGGCGGCGAGCAGACACAGGGCCGCCACGCTCGGCCGCAAATCCACCCGCTTGCCCACGAAAGCGCCGCGCTTTTCCGCGTAGCGCACGGACCAAAACAGACTGCTCAGGGGGAGCGTGCCCGCCAGGCTGTAGCACTGAACCAGCAGGAGGGGCGCCATGAGCAGGGGCGACCACACCAACAGGGTTTGCAACCCGCCGCTGCCGGGATTCAGCAGCAAATAGACGATGGCGCCCAGCCACAGGAGCGCCGACAGATCGGCCAGGCGATGGAACTCGCGGTCGCTCAAGGGAAAACGCGTGGGGCTGTGGGGCAGCCAGGCCAGCAGGAGCGCCAGAGGCACCGCCCCCCAGAGCGTGCCCGTGTGCCCCCCCCAAAAGAGCAGCAGCGCCGTCAACAGCCCCGGGGGGAGCGCGGGGGCCGAGGCCGTCGGTGCGGGCCTAGTCGCCGTTGCCAGGGTGGCTGTGGTCATGGGGCGGGTTACGGGCGATCGGTCGCCGTCGGCTCGGCGGCGGTCGGCGCGTCGGTGGCGGTGCGATGAACCGCCAAATCGTCCCGCGCCCCGTCGGCGAGGGGGACCCCCTGGCGATGGGCGGCGGCGGCGATCACATGGGCCGCGAGGGGCGCGGTCACCAGGAGGAAAATCCCCAGGGCGATGACCTTAAACGCCGTGTTAGGCAGCAGTAGGGCCGTGCCGATGAGAATGCCCACCAGGCCCAGGGTGCCCACCTTGCCGGAGGCGTGGAGGCGGCTATACACATCCGGCAGTCGCAGGGTGCCGAGGACCCCCACAAAGCAGAAAAACACCCCGGCGGCGATAAACAGCAGCCCGACGTATTCCAGCAGCAGGCGTTCCAGGGGATGGGTCGCCACAAAATCGAGGAAATGGGCGACGACGGGCGGGAGCGGCAGCGCGGTGGTCATGGGCTAAAACACCTGGCCGTCGCTCAAGTACCGAGCAATGGCCACGGTGGCGATGAAGCTAAACGCCGCCAGCGCAATGCCCAAATCCAAAAACAGCGGGGCATTTTTCACCACGGCGAGCAGCACGATGACCCCAATCAGCAGGGTAAACAGCAGCTCCAGCGACTGAAGCCGATCCGCCGCCGTCGGCCCGCGCACCAGGGCGTAACTCACCGGCACCATCAGCAGCACCACGGCCACCAGGGCGAGATTCACGCCCACCCACACCCAATCGCTCAACATCAACGTCATTTTTGGTTACTCACAGTTGGTCAAAGAAGACAGGTTAAGACCCGCCGCGGGGATCATTTGTCGCTCTTCCCGTCGTGCGACTATTTTTGTGGTCAACCTCCCCCTTCAATCGGAGACCTGATTAACGATGCACGGCGATCACGCTTTTACGGCCCCGAGTGTGCGGGGCCGTCAGCCCGAAATGACCTATGCCGGGGCGTTGAGCTTCCTGCGCCGCCGTTACACCAAGGCCCTCGCGGGGGTGGACGTGGTGGTGAGCGGCATTCCCTTTGACTCGGCGGTGACCTATCGCCCGGGAACTCGCCTGGGCCCCGCCGCTATCCGCGCCGCCTCGGTGCAACTCGCGGAGCTGCCGGCCTTTCCCTGGGGCTTCGATCCCCTGGAAATCCTGGCGGTGACCGATTACGGCGACTGCTTTTTGAATCCCCACCAGCCGCAACACGTGGTGACCACCATCGCCGACCACGCCCGCACCCTGCTCCAAAGCGGTGCGCGGATGCTCACCCTGGGGGGCGACCATTTCGTCACCTATCCCCTCCTCAAAGCCCACGCGGAACGCTACGGCCCCCTGGCGCTGCTCCACTTCGACGCCCATCCGGACACCTGGCCCGACGAAGAGGGCCGCCTGGATCACGGCACCATGTTTTTGCGGGCGCTCAACGAGGGACTCATCGACCCGGCCCATTCCCTGCAAATCGGCATCCGCACCCACGCGGAACCCCAGGGATTCACCGTGCTCACCGCCCCGTGGGTTCACGAACAGGGGGTGAACGCCGTGGTGAGCAAGATTTTGCGGGTCATGGGCGACCGTCCGGTCTATCTCACCTTCGACATCGACTGTCTCGACCCGGCCTTTGCCCCGGGCACCGGCACCCCGGTGGTGGGCGGGCTGAGCACCGCCCAGGCCCTGGCGATTTTGCGGGCGCTAGAGCCCCTGAACCTGGTGGGCATGGACGTGGTGGAGGTGTCGCCGCCCTACGACGTGGCGGGAATCACCGCCCTGGCGGGGGCCACGGTGGCCCATGATTTCCTCTGTCTGCTGGCGCGGCACAAACAACAGGGGCGCGGCGTATGGCCTGGCTACTCCTGATCGTCGCGGGGCTGTGCGAAATCGCCTGGCCCGTGGGGCTGAAACTGGCGCAGCAAGAATCCCTGCGGGTCTTGGGCATCGGCCTGGTGGCCTTCGGGCTGCTCACCAGCATCGTCCTGCTGTTTTGGGTGCAGCGGGAGATCCCCATGGGAACCGCCTACGCCGTGTGGACCGGCATTGGCGCCGCCGGCACCTTTGTGGTGGGGGTGATGTTCTTTGGGGAATCGGCGGATGGCCTGCGCTGGCTGTCCGTGGCGCTCATTCTGGCGGGGGTCATCGGCCTGAAGTTGAGCCACTCGTGAGGGCGTGTTCCCCATGCTGACCGCCAAAGAACTGGTCAAGCGCTACAACGGCCGCCGGGTGGTGGACGCCTGTTCCCTGGAAGTCGCGCCCGGGGAGGTGGTGGGCCTGTTGGGCCGCAACGGCGCGGGCAAAACCACGAGTTTCTACATGATGGTGGGCCTGATTCGCGCCGACGAGGGCCGGGTCACCCTGGACGACCAGGACATTACGCGACTGTCCATGGCGGCGCGGGCCCGTCGGGGATTGGGGTATCTCCCCCAGGAGGCCTCGGTGTTTCGCCGCATGACCGTGTGGGACAACCTGCTGGCGGTGCTGGAACTGCGGCGCGACCTGCCTCGCCGGGCCCAGCGCCACGACGCCGCCGAGGCGCTCATGGCGGAGCTGGAAATCGGCCCCCTACGCGACGTGCTGGGCATCAGCCTGTCCGGAGGCGAACGCCGGCGGGTAGAAGTCGCCCGGGCCTTGGCGGCCAATCCCCGCTTC
>DAIUCA010000075.1:0-10908 GCA_036846405.1 Candidatus Competibacteraceae bacterium | reverse complement strand
AGAACGCGACCGCAACACGGCCATTGCGATTGGCGGCGGATTGGCGTTGCTTGGCGCGATTGCGGCGCTGAACAACGCCAATCCGCCCCCGCCGCCGCCCCGCGAACGGGAATCTTCGGGGATGACGCCACGACCGCCGGCGACCGGGTCAGGCCCCAACCTGGCGGGAGGCCGTCCTGTGCCGATTCCCGATTGGGTGGTGGGCGAGTTTGATGGGTTTAACCCTCAGCAGCGCACCCACATTTACCTCGACATCCGCCGCAATGGCCGCGTGATTGCCGACATCGGCGGCCAGGTTTACGAGGGAACCTATGCCGACGGGCAATTCGTGTTTGACAGCACTCGGTTTTTCGTGGCGCGGGAGGGCGATGGGCTACGGGTCGCGCCGTTGAATGGCCGGGGCAGTCCGGTGCGTTATCGGCGAGTGCGGTAGCCATGCGTCGCCATCGCCACGCGAAAATCGTCGCCACCCTGGGGCCAGCCAGCCGCGACGCGGCCACGATTCGGGCGTTATTCCAGGCGGGCGTGGACGTATTTCGGCTCAATTGTAGCCATGGCAGCCACGCCGACCACGCGGAATGCGTGCGTCTGATTCGCGAACTCGAAGCCACCACCCAGCGGCCCATGGGCATTCTGTTCGATCTACAGGGCCCAAAACTGCGCATTGGCCGTCTGCACGGGGGCGCAGCGGAACTCATCGCCGGCGAAATGCTGCAACTCGACCAACAACCCGCCTTGGGCGACAACCGTCGGGTGTCGCTACCCCACCCAGAAATCTTCCGCGCACTCCATCCGGGGGCCGAATTGCTCCTCGACGACGGCAAATTGCGCCTGCGGATCGTCACGTGCGACGGGGAACAGGCCCAGGCAGAGGTGGTGGTGGGCGGCGTGTTGGCGGATCGCAAGGGCGTCAACGTGCCGGACACCCTGTTGCCGGTGTCGGCGCTCACGCCCAAAGACGAAATCGACCTGGAATTTGCCCTCGCCCAGGGCGCGGATTGGATTGCCCTGTCGTTTGTGCAGACCGCAGAAGACGTGTTGGCCCTGCAGGAGCGGGTGCGCGGGCGTGCGGGGGTGATGGCAAAGCTCGAAAAGCCGTCGGCGATTGCCCGTTTGGAGGCGATTATCGAGGCGGCGGATGCGGTGATGGTGGCGCGGGGCGATTTGGGGGTGGAAATGCCGCCGGAAGACGTGCCCGGCCTGCAACGGCGCATCGTCAAAAAGGCGCGTAGACACGGCAAACCGGTGGTGGTCGCGACGCAAATGCTCGAATCCATGATTAACAGCCCCACGCCGACCCGCGCGGAGGCGTCGGATGTGGCGACGGCGATCTACGACGGGGCGGATGCGGTGATGTTGTCGGCAGAAACCGCCTCAGGACGCTATCCGCTGGCGGCGGTGCAGATGATGAATCGGCTCATCGCCCGCACCGAACACGACGAAAGCTACCGCGTGCACATAACGACGCCGAAAAATCGCTCGGAAACGGCGGCGTCGGCGATTTGCGCGGCGCTGTCCACGGTGGCGCAGACCCTGCCGATTGCGGCGACCGTGGCCTACACCCGCTCGGGGGCCACGGGACTCAACGCGGCCCGCGAGCGCCCGGCGTCGCCGATTTTGGCGCTCACCCCCCAAGTGGCGACGGCGCGGCGACTCACCCTCGTGTGGGGGATTCACGCGGTGGTCGGCAAAGATTGCGAAAGCACCACGGAAATGGTGCAGGACGCCTGCCGCGTGGCGATTCACGAAGGGTTTGGCGAGCGGGGCCAGTGGGTAGCGATTACGGCGGGCGTCCCGTTTGGCACCTCGGGTACGACCAATCTGCTGCGGATTGCGACGCTGGATTAAGCAGAACAAACCCTGAAAATCATCCCGTTGCGATACAAGAAGCACGGCGAGATAGTCCGTGAAACCAAGCGGTTTTCGCGGTTGTCGTCAAAGTGATTGAGCCGTCGATAATTGCTTGTTGTAACTCGCATTTTCCCCATTTTCGGCGACTTCCCCGCGTGACCTCACCCTTGCGGATCAGAACGCCTCCTAGGAGACCCACCCCATGAGTATTTTTGAGCGTTACACCTCGCGTTATGAAGCGAGTCGCGAAGAAGTCTATTCTTTGCAGGATTATCTCAATATCTGCAAAAGCGACCCCACGGCCTATGCCACGGCAGCCGAGCGGCTATTGATGGCGATTGGCGAACCCGAATCCATCGACACCCGTCTCGATCCGCGATTGAGTCGGATTTTTTCCAACAAAATCATCAAGATTTACCCGGCGTTTAGGGACTTTTACGGCATGGAAGATTCGATCGAACAGATCGTGTCGTATCTGAAACATTCGGCCCAGGGCCTCGAAGAGAAGAAACAGATTCTGTATCTCCTGGGGCCGGTAGGCGGCGGTAAATCGTCGCTGGCGGAATGTCTGAAAGCGCTCATCGAGAAAATCCCGTTTTACGCCATTCAAGATTCGCCGATTAATGAATCCCCCTTGGGGTTGTTCGATATCAACGAAGACGGCCCGATTCTGGAAGACGACTACGGCATCCCACGGCGGTATCTGAATAACATCATGTCGCCCTGGGCCGTGAAGCGGTTGGAGGAATACAACGGCGACATCACCCGTTTTAAGGTCGTGAAGTTATATCCGTCATCGTTAAAACAGATTGCTGTATCTAAAACCGAGCCGGGTGACGAGAACAATCAAGATATTTCGGCGCTGGTGGGCAAGGTCGATATTCGCCAACTCGAACGGTTTGCCCAGAACGATCCGGACGCGTACAGCTATTCCGGCGGGTTATGTCTGGCGAATCGGGGCATTTTAGAGTTCGTAGAAATGTTCAAAGCGCCGATTAAGGTGCTGCATCCGCTGCTGACGGCGACCCAGGAAGGCAATTACAAGGGGACCGAGGGCATTTCGGCGCTGCCGTTTGACGGTCTGGTGCTAGCCCACTCTAACGAATCCGAATGGCAGGCATTTAAGAACAATAAGAACAACGAGGCCTTCATCGATCGGGTGTATATCGTGAAGGTGCCCTACTGTTTGCGGGTATCGGAAGAGGTGAGCATTTACCGAAAACTGTTGCAAAACAGCTCGTTACGCGAGTCGCCCTGTGCCCCGGGCACCCTGGAGATGTTGGCCCAGTTTTCTGTGTTGTCGCGGCTTAAAGAAACCGAGAACTCGAATCTGTTCTCCAAAATGCGGGTGTACGACGGGGAAAATCTGAAAGACACTGACCCCAAAGCGAAGTCGATTCAGGAATATCGGGATTATGCCGGGGTTGACGAGGGGATGACGGGGATTTCCACCCGCTTCGCCTTCAAGATTTTGTCGCAAGTCTTCAACTTCGATCATTCAGAAGTCGCTGCGAATCCGGTGCATCTGCTGTATGTACTGGAACGGCAAATCGAGCGGGAACAATTTCCATCAGAAACTGAAGAAAAATACCGCGGTTTTCTGAAAGGGCATTTGGCTCCGCGTTATGGGGAGTTTATCGGCAAAGAACTGCAAACGGCTTATCTGGAATCGTATTCCGAATATGGCCAGAACATTTTTGACCGTTATGTGACCTATGCAGACTTCTGGATTCAAGATCAAGAGTACCGCGATCCAGACACGGGCGAGTTTTTTGATCGGCGCTCGTTGAACACCGAACTAGAGAAAATCGAAAAGCCGGCGGGGATTTCTAATCCGAAGGACTTTCGCAACGAGATCGTCAACTTCGTGCTGCGGGCGCGGGCCAACAACGCGGGCAACAATCCCACATGGACGAGTTACGAGAAGTTGCGGACGGTCATCGAGAAGAAAATGTTCTCTAGCACCGAAGAACTGCTACCGGTGATTTCGTTTAGCGCCAAAGCCTCGTCGGACGAACAGAAGAAACACGAAGATTTCGTGAATCGGATGGTGGCGAAGGGCTACACCCGCAAGCAGGTCAAGCTGTTATCTGAATGGTATCTGCGGGTGCGGAAAGCGTCTTAACCGACGTGTCGCCGACAATTTCACGAATCTATTGCGAGCCAACGACCGACCATGTCTCACTTCATCGACCGTCGATTAGATGGAAAAAATAAGAGCGCCGTAAATCGCCAGCGGTTTATTCGGCGTTTCAAGCAGCAGTTAAAACGCGCCGTCACCGATGCCATGTCGGGGCGGTCGATTAAAGATATGGATTCGGGCGAGAAGGTGTCGATTCCCTCGCGAGACCTTTCTGAACCCGTATTTGGCCATGGTAGCGGCGGTAAGCGACAAATTGTTCATCCTGGCAACAAAGAGTTTATCGGCGGCGACAAGGTGCCTCGGCCCCGAAGCGGCGGCGGCGGGGGGGGGGCGGGCAATGGGCAAGCGAGCAACCAGGGCAACGGCGAAGATAGCTTTGTGTTTGAGCTATCTCGCGAAGAGTTTCTGGATATTTTCTTTGATGATCTGGAACTGCCGCGACTCGTCAAAACCGAGTTAGCGAAGATTCCGAATTTTAAGACGGTGCGGGCCGGTTACAGCCACGACGGGATGCCGTGCAATATCAACGTGATCCGCAGTTTGCGCGGCGCGTTGGGGCGACGGATCGCGTTGGGCGGGCCCTATCGCGCCAAATTGCGGGAGTTGGCCGAGGAATTGGCGCACCTCGAAGCCGAGGTTGGCGAAGACCATCCCCAGGTGCGGGAAATTCGCGCCGAAATGGAGCGCCTCAGAATTCGCATCAATGCGATTCCGTTCATCGACAACATCGATCTGCGCTACAACAACCGCATCAAACAGCCCCAGCCGACGACACAGGCGGTGATGTTTTGTCTGATGGATGTGTCGGGATCCATGAGCCAAGCCCGTAAAGATCTGGGGAAACGCTTTTTCACGCTGCTGTACCTGTTTCTGCAACGCAATTACGAGCGCATCGAGATTGTATTTATTCGTCACCACACGGTGGCCAAAGAAGTCGAAGAAGAAGAGTTTTTCTATTCGCGGGAAACCGGCGGCACGGTGGTGTCGAGTGCGCTCCGTCTGATGGCGGACATCATCCAAGCGCGGTATCCGGTCAGTCAGTGGAATATCTATGCGGCCCAAGCCTCTGATGGGGACAATTGGCACACGGATTCGCCCACCTGTCGCGATCTCTTGCTGCAACAGATCATGCCTAAAGTGCGTTATTTCGCGTATGTCGAGATTACGCCCGACCGTCATCAGAATCTGTGGGAGTCGTATTTAGAGGTGAAAGCGAACTGTGCTCACTTCGCCATGACCCAAATCGACGGCCCAGCAGACATTTATCCGGTATTCCGCGAGCTGTTTAAGCGGCGCGTATCGTGAGGGGATTCCCATGAGAAATTATCTATCTGAAGGTTCAGATTGGACCTTTCCGCTGTTAGAGAAGTATGAAACGGTGATTGGCGAGCTAGCAGATCGCTTTGGGTTGGACACCTATCCCAACCAAATCGAAATCATTACCGCCGAGCAGATGATGGATGCCTACTCGTCGGTAGGCATGCCGATTGGTTATCGCCATTGGTCTTACGGTAAGCAATTTGTCGGTATTGAACGAAATTACCGTCGGGGCCAAATGGGATTGGCCTACGAAATCGTGATTAACTCTAATCCTTGCATTGCTTACTTGATGGAAGAAAACACGATTACCATGCAGGCATTGGTCATTGCCCATGCGTGTTTTGGCCATAATTCCTTCTTTAAGGGCAATTACCTGTTTCGCTCGTGGACTTCGGCGGATGCCATTGTGGATTACCTGGTATTCGCCCGAAATTACATTCGGGAATGCGAGCAACGACATGGGGAAGAGCGGGTAGAGCATTGGTTAGATGCTTGTCACGCCTTGATGAATTACGGGGTGGATCGGTACAAACGCCCCGCGCCTTTATCACTGCTCGAGGAAAGATTGCGACAACAGGAGCGAGCTGCCTATTTACAGTCCCAAGTCAACGATTTGTGGCGTACAGTCCCAGTTTCCTTACGGGAAGGCGCTGATGATCAAAAACGAAGATTTCCTTCCGAACCCCAAGAAAACCTACTTTATTTCATCGAAAAAAACTCTCCCTTACTTGAGCCATGGCAACGGGAAGTCATCCGCATTGTGCGCAAGATGGCTCAATATTTTTACCCACAACGGCAAACTCAGGTGATGAACGAAGGCTGGGCCACTTTTTGGCATTACACCTTGATTAACGCCTTGTATGATGAAGGCCGTGTGACCGATGGTTTCATGGTGGAATTCTTACAATCCCATACAAACGTGGTTTATCAACCGACTTACGATCATAGCCATTACAGCGGCATTAATCCTTACGCCCTAGGGTTTGCCATGATGCAGGACATTCGCCGCATCTGCGAGCAACCCACCGCAGAAGATCGTTACTGGTTTCCCGACATTGCGGGTAGTGATTGGCTCAAAACCCTCGATTTTGCCATGCGCAATTTCAAAGACGAGAGTTTTATCGCCCAATTCCTGTCTCCTAAAGTGATTCGGGACTTCCGCTTATTTTCTGTACTCGACGACGACAAGCAGCGGGAATTAGAAATTTCGGCGATCCATGACGAAGCGGGATACCGCTATGTCCGCCAGGCGTTAGCGGATCAGTACAACTTGGGATCGCGGGAACCGAATATTCAGGTTTTCGACGTGAATCACCGTGGGGATCGCTCTTTAACGCTGCGCCACACCCGTTACAACCGTAAACCGCTCGATAAAACCAGCGCCCAAGAGGTTCTGAAGCATTTTTATCAGATGTGGGGATTCACGGTACGCCTGGAATCTGCCGAACTCGACGGCCAACCAGAACTCGTTGCCGAGTGCACGCGCCAATTCTGAATCGCCCTGTAGCGAATTTCATCAGCCGTGGGCAGCATCCCAATTGGGCCCGATGCCCACGGTAACCTCCAACGGCACGCGCAATGAAGCCACGGTAGTCATCAGCGCCGGCAACTGGGCGACGAGTTCTGAAGCGGCGGATTCTGGTACTTCAAACACCAATTCGTCGTGTACCTGCAACAGCATTTTGGCGGGAAATTCCGTGGCATCGAGCCATTGCTGGACGCGAATCATGGCCATTTTAATGAGATCGGCAGCGGTTCCCTGCATGGGGGCGTTGATGGCGGTGCGTTCTGCTGCCTGCCGACGCGGGCCAGACTTTGTTTGTACCTCTGGCAAATAGATTCGCCGACCAAACACCGTCTCGACAAATCCAGTCTGGGCGGCGTTCTGCTTTACCTGTTCCATGAACTGTTTCACCTCGGGGAATCGCTCGAAATAACGGGTGACGAATTGGCTAGCCGATTTCTGATCGATCCCCAATTTTTTCGCTAATCCGAAAGCGGACATGCCGTAAATCAGGCCAAAGTTGATGGTTTTGGCGAAACGACGCTGGTCCGCAGAGACCTCCGTCGCGCCGAACAGATCGGCAGCAGTTGCCGCGTGAATGTCGGCGCCGCGTTGAAATGCCCCAATCAGCCCCTGATCTCCCGACAGATGGGCAAGAATTCGCAGTTCGATTTGCGAATAGTCAGCGGTCACCAACAGACAATTTTCAGGCGCGATAAAGGCTTGGCGGATACGTCTTCCTTCTTCTGTGCGAATCGGAATATTCTGTAAATTGGGGTCTGTAGACGACAAACGTCCGGTAATCGTGACGGTCTGTTGAAACGCGGTGTGGACGCGGCCAGTTCGAGCGTTCCGTTGTTCTGGAAGGCGGTCGGTGTAGGTCGATTTGAGTTTACTCAGACTGCGATGGGCCAAAATTAGCCGTGGCAATGGAAAATCGCTGAGTTCACTTAAGGCATCTTCTGCGGTTGACGGAGCGCCTTTGGGAGTTTTTATCCGAACGGGCAAGCCCATTTTTTCAAATAAAATCTCTTGCAGCTGCTTGGGTGAATTCAGATTAAACGGAGTGCCTGCCAATTCAGCCGCCTCCTGTTCTAATTTGGCGAGTTTTTCAGCCAATTCCCCACTGTGAATCTGCAATAAAGCTGCATCGATCAAAATGCCATGGCGTTCCATGCGTTGCAGAATCGGCATTAACGGCAACTCCACATTTTCGTAGAGCTGTTGGAGCTTCGGCACATTCTGAATCCGTGGCCAAAGCGATCGATGTAGACGCCAGGTCATGTCGGCATCTTCAGCGGCATAGGCCGTCGCCTGCGCAATCGGCACTTGGTCGAAGGTGATTTGCTTTGCGCCCTTACCGACCACCTCTTCAAAGGCAATCATCGTTTCCTTCAGATAACGGCGAGCCAAACTGTCCAGATCATGTTTTTCAGCAGAATCAAGGAGATAGGATTGTAAAATCGTGTCGTGAGCGATGGCGGTAAGCGATAAATTCTGAGTTTGCAGAATATGACTATCGAACTTCAGATGGTGGCCAACGATTTTAGGTGGTCCATTCAATAGCGGATTTAATGCCGCAAATACTTCTGGAATAGTTAATTGGACCGTCGATTCTCGATGTCTCAATGGAATGTAAGCCGCTAATCCGATTCCCCAAGCGAGAGAAATACCCACGAGTTCCGCATTGAACGGATCGAGGCCATTAGTTTCTGTATCGAAGGCGACGAGTGGCGCATTTTCCAATTGCGGCATGAGTTCAGCGAGCTGTTCAGATGAGGTAATTGTCTGATAATGCCGTGGCGTGGTGGGCATTGCGGGAGCAGATGGCGCATTAAACAGATCGCCTTCTACCCGAAGAGATTTAAGTAACTGATTGAATTCAAAGCGTTTATACAAGGATGCCAGAGCTGACACTGCCATTTCACGGCGTTGCAATGTCGTGAATGACGGCAATTCAGCCACATCGCAACGGAGTTCGATCAACTGTCTGAAAGTGGGCAAAGTTGCCAGTGCGGCGCGTAGATTTTCGCCCACCTTACCTTTGATTTGTGGTGCGGCGCGGGTGATCCCCTCCAAATCATTGAAATCACCGAGCCATTTAGCGGCGGTTTTGGGGCCGACACCGGAAACACCGGGCAAGTTGTCGGCGGTATCGCCCACAAGCGTCAGATAATCGACGATCTGTTCTGGCCAAACGCCATATTTCTGAAAGACTCCTTCGCGGTTGAGCACGCCTTCGTCGCGCAATAGATGAATCTGGAGCGTCACTAATTGCGCTAAGTCTTTGTCGGGACTGGCGATTAACACCGAAACGCCTGCTTGTTGGGCCTGAGTAGCCAGGGTAGCGATCACATCATCTGCTTCCACACCAGAAGATTGCAGATAGGTCAATCCCATGGCCGTAATGAGTTCTGGAAGCGGCTCAAACTGTTGCCGCAATTCGTCGGGCAGCGGCGGTCGATGGGCTTTGTACGCAGCAAACTGTCGATGACGAAATGTTGGCCCTGGCCCATCAAAAACCACCGCAATGTGGGTGGGTTGGTGGGTTTTGAGCCACTTGTCGAGCGTGTTAACCAGCCCGAACAGGGCACCAGTGGGCTGATTTTGCGATGTGGTGAGGCTTCCCAACTTGGCAAAGGCGCGGTGAATGACCGCCGAGCCGTCAACTAATAAGAGAGACATATCTAATTCAATCGTCAGAGGGAGATAACAGAGACATGTTATGCTGGTTTATATCCACTGCCTTGCGAAGACTCGCCCGATGGAAGACGAATTACGCAACCAGATTGCCCAATTGCGCCAAGAAATTGGGCAACAGCTGCTCAAACTCGATGTGCAACGCCAACAGCTTGATCGGTTTGAAGCGCGATTTGTACAGGTCGAACAGCTCCAAAAAGATCAAGGCGACACCAAGCAACTTCAGCAAAACTTGCGCGAATTTGAGAACAAACTCAGCAAGTTACAGGTTGAAGGCGAGCGTCACTTTGCGCGACAACACGCAGAGGTCTACCGATGGATCGGCGTTACGCTGATGGTATCGCTCCTATCGGGTTTATTAGCCCTCATTTCGGTATTTATTCCATGAAATGGCACATTCTCATCATTTGTCTGGGGGTTGTTGCAGCGCACGCCGATGTCTCTCGGGTCGGTCTGCTGCACATTAAGAGCGCTCACACCGTTGCAGATACGGTGTTACGACTCGAAAAATCCTTTATTAATCAATCATTTACCAGCGAAAGCCGCTTAAACGCAGCCCATTGGGGAACCGCGCTTGAATTGCAGATTCGTCCCACCTGGCTATTGTTGCTCAACCATCCGCAGATGGGGGCATTGATGCCCTGTGGCCGCACGGTAGCGCTGGATTTGCCGTTAAAGGCGCTGGTTTGGGAAGACGAGGCAGGGCAAACCTGGATCAGCTATAACGATTTACGCTATCTGCAAGCGCGTCATGGCCTTGACCGTTGTCTACAGACGCTGAATGAGTTGGCTAAAAAGTTTGAGGACAGTGCGCTAGAAGCGGCCAGCGAGTCGCTGACACCCCCAGGCGCATCATCTAATCCTCAGCCGCCGAATACGGAAGCGATTCCAGATAAAAAGCGCCGTTAATATCAAGCCACCCAATGGATGAATTTGCCCAACAGCTGCTGCATTGGCACGACCAAAATGGTCGCCACAGCCTACCTTGGAAACATCCGGCAACCGCTTATCGCATCTGGATTTCTGAAATCATGTTGCAACAGACCCAGGTTGCGACGGTTCAAAATTATTTCTTGCGCTTTATCGACCGATTTCCCGACATTCAGACGCTGGCAGCGGCTTCTATCGACGATGTGCTGTCGTCCTGGTCCGGTTTAGGTTACTACGCACGGGCGCGTCATCTGCACCGCACGGCGAAAATCATCTGCGACGATTTTACCGGCGAATTTCCCCAAGATTTTCAAGCGGTGCTGGCGTTGCCGGGCATTGGTCGATCGACGGCTGGGGCGATTCTGGCCCAAGCATTCGGCAAGCGATTTCCGATTCTCGATGGCAATGTTAAGCGCGTCTTAAGCCGCGTCCACGGCATTCGGGAGCCACTTCAGAATGC
>DAIUCA010000074.1:0-11019 GCA_036846405.1 Candidatus Competibacteraceae bacterium | reverse complement strand
CCGTGGGGCGCTAGGCCGCCCAGGGCCATGGTGGAAAAGGCGTAGCACACCGCATCGAATACCGTCATGCCGGCGCACCAGTAGGCCAGAGCACAGGCAATGTTCAAACTCAAGTACACCTGCCACAGCAACCGCGCCGTTTCGGTAATGCGTGGGGTGAGTTTTTCGTGTTTCATCGGCCCCGGCGTTTCAGCCAAGTAAATATCCATACCGCCAATGCCCAAATGCGGCATTAGCGCCACGGCAAGGACAACAATGCCAAGGCCACCAAAGAAATGCAGTTGCGCCCGATAATACTTGAAGGCGTGGGACAGGCCGTCGATGTCGCTAATGGCCGAGGCCCCGGTGGTGGTCAGTCCCGATACGGCCTCGAAAACTGAATTCGTAAAATTATCAGGAGCATCGTTGAGATAGAACGGAATGGCGCCGAGTAAGGAAATCACCACCCAAAACACCACCACGACGACAAACCCATCTCGACGACTTTGCCTTGTGGGTAAGGATCGCGTGGGCAAGGCCAAGCTCAACCCCAAAACCAGCGTAAAAATGAAGCTGAGGGTGAAAATTTCGGTGCCGCCGTCGCCGTACAACAGCGCGATGCCCAGGGGCGGCAGTAGGGTGAAACTGAAGAGCGTGGTGAGCATTCCCAGCAACTTGAGGATGGTCCACAGGGGCAGCGGGCGCTGGGTCGCCGACCACAGTCGCTGGCTACGAACACGAAGACGGTAGAAGGCGGACAAGGCACGATCTCGCAGGCAAGGAAATCGCGTCACTATAGCGAGAGTTCCCACGGTTCTCGGGACCACGACAATCGGGCATTACCCACTCTGAGGAGGAGCATCACCCCATGAAAACCCCCCCGTTTCTTCGCCTTATTGGACTACTCAGCGTCCTGCTTTTGATGGGCCATCCGGGAACGGTGTACAGCCAGGCGTCTGGCGTCACCGACAGTGCTATTCGTCTCGGCAGCGTGCTGCCCCTGGGCGGCGACACCTTGACCTATGGCGTCGCCCTCCAACTGGGTCTAAACGCTGCCTTGCGTGGGGAAACCGTCCACGGACGCACCGTTGAATTGCGCTTTGCCAACGATTTCTACGACCCCAACACCACGCGCACCGAGGTCAACCGCCTGTTGGACGAGGGGGTGTTTGCATTCATCGGCAACTTCGGCACCCCCACCGCCGCCGTCGCGCTGCCCCTGCTCATGGCCACGAATACGCCGGCGATTGCGTTCTACACCGGCAGCCCCCTGCTCACGGAAACCGCCGGACCCATTCTCAATTTTCGCCCCCGTTACACCGACGAAATCGCCGCGCTGCATCGCATCGCCCTAGAGCAGGGCATCACCCGCGACCAACTCTGCGTGTTTGCCCAAAACGACAGCTTTGGCATGGCGGCGGTGCAGGGACTCGCCAACACCCTCAAAGCCGACCCCGCCCACGCCGAGCTCGCCACCCATCTCATGACCCTGGTGGCTTTGCCCGACCATGATCCCAGCCGCAATTACGCCGGTCCGTTGGGGGTGTATCCCCGAGAGACGCTCAACGTCCGCGCGGCGTATGAGTCGCTCAAGCTGTGGGAGCAAACCAATAACAGCCGCTGCCGCTTCATCGTGATGGCGGCGGTGCCGCGCCCCGCCATGGCGTTTATGGAATACGCCCGCAACCACGGCGAATCCTGGAGCTTTGGGCTACTGTCGTTCACGGCGGACTACAACATCGGGCGCCCCATGGCCGAGCGCGGTCTCCACGACAAGTTAGTGATTTCCCACGTGGTGCCCCATGTGAGCGCTGACCTGCCCCTCATGGCCCGTTTTCGCGAACGACTCCCTGAGATTAACGATCCCCTCACCATCGAGGGTTTCATCGCCGGACGGCTGTTTTTGCAGGTGGCAACCCAAGCGACCACGCTCACCTCCGAGGATTTTATGGCCGCCGTGCGGGGCAAAACCCTGGAACTTGAAGGACTGTCCTTGGACTTCACCCACGGCAACCAAGGCTCGACCCAGGTGTTTTTCCAGCGCATCGACCTAGATGGCAAATTTCTGCCGCTCACCCACGCCGACGAGTTCGCTCCCCTGTTTCGCTAACCTAGAACGACGGGTCGCTTGACCCGTCTTTTTCCGACGTTTTTATGGGGGTTTTATGGCTGGTCACAGCAAATGGGCCAACATTCAGTATCGCAAGCAGGCCCAAGACGCGAAGCGGGGCAAAATTTTCACCCGTTTCATTCGCGAAATCACCGTCGCCGCCCGCAACGGCGGGGGCGATGTGAACACGAATCCCCGTCTGCGGCTCATCATCGACAAGGCCCTCGCCGCCAACATGGCCCGCGACACCATCGACCGCGCCATTAAACGCGGCACCGGCGCCCTGGAAGGGGTCACCTACGAGGAAATCCGCTACGAGGGCTACGGCCCGGGGGGCGTGGCCGTCATCGTGGATTGCATGACGGATAACCGCGTCCGCACGGTCGCCGAGGTGCGCCACGCCTTCAGCAAATGCGGCGGCAACTTGGGCACCAGCGGCTCAGTCGCCTTCCAATTCAGCGAACAGGCCGTGTTTACCTTCGCCCCCGGCGCGAATGAGGAAAAAATCATGGAAGTCGCCCTGGAGGCCGGGGCGTTGGATGTGATCGCGCAAGACGACGATTCCGTGGAAGTGCTGGGGGCGCCGAGCGATTTCGACACGCTGCAACAGGCGCTTCAGGCGGCCCAGTTGGTGGCGGATGAGGCGGAAGTGACCTGGCGGGCGGCCAACTTGGTAACCGTGAAGGGCGATGACGGCGTCAAGCTCAACAAGCTGCTGGATCTGCTCGAAGACCTGGACGACACCCAAAACGTCTATTGCAACGGCTTGACGGACGACGCATGACCGCCGCTTCGGGAGAATTTCTGTGATTGCGCTGCTGATTGCCGGCGGCTGGCTCATGGTGCCGCTGCTGATTTGTTCGGTGGTGGCCATGACCATCGTCGTCGAACGTTTGCTGGTGCTGCGGCGCGAACAGGTGTTGCCCACGCCCCTGGTGCGGGCGCTGCGCCAGGTCGCCCAAGGCGGCCGCTTGAGCGATTTGGACTTAAACCCGTTCATTCGCCGCTCGCCCTTGGGGCGCGTGGTGGTGGCGGGGCTGTCTCAACGGGATCAGGGTCGCGCCATCATCCGCGAGACCATCGAAGAAGCCGGTCGCCGGGTCGCTCACGATTTGGAACGCTTTCTCAACGCCCTCGGCACGATCGCCGCGATTTCGCCCCTGTTGGGGCTGTTGGGCACGGTGTTGGGGATGATCGAGACGTTTAACGTGATTTCCACCGTGGGGGCGGGGGACGCCGAACGGCTGGCCGGCGGCATTGGCGTCGCCCTCATCACCACCGCCGCCGGACTCACCGTCGCCATTCCCAGTCTGCTGTTTTATCGCTTCTTTTCCGGGCGGGTGGATGGCTTTGTGCTCGATTTAGAACGGGAAGCCGCCCTGCTCGTGGAAATCATCCACCGCAACACGCTCCACCAAAGCAAATCCGAGCGGGGCCCATCGTGAACCTGCGACCCCAGCCCCGGCGCCGCCGCAGCGAATCCCTCATCGTGGACCTCACGCCCCTCATCGACGTGGTGTTTCTGCTGCTGATCTTTTTCATGGTGTCCACCACATTTCGCCAAGAAGAGGCCGCATTGCAGGTGGAACTGCCCGACGCCCGCACCGCCGCTGGCAACGACGAGGAACGGCGCCTCGAAATCACCGTGTCCGCCCAGGGCCAGGTGATGGTGGGCCAGATTCCCGTCGCCGCGCAGGATCGGCGGGCGCTGTTGGCTACCTTGGCGTCCATGAGCACCCGACCGACGAACACGCCCTTGGTGATTCGCGCCGACCAACTCGCCCCCCACGGCGTCGTGGTGCAGGTAATGGACGCCGCCGCCGAAGCGGGCTTTACCCGCGTGGGTATCGCCACCACGCCGCCGGGAAATTGACTTTCTGATTCGCCACCGCCGATTTCCCCCACGCCAGGCCCTCGAACAGGGCCTTTGGCGTTTTTGGCAACAGCGGGATTGGCGACACCGACTGCTGTGGCCGCTCACCTGGCCCGCGTGGCTCGCTGCCCAACAGCGGATCTCCCGCGACCGACTGGCGCTGCCGGTCATCGTCATCGGCAACTGGACCGTGGGCGGCACGGGCAAAACGCCGGTGGTTCAGGCCATTGGAGCGCTCGCCACGCACATGGGCCATCGGGTGGGCATCGTGAGTCGCGGTTACGGTCGCCGCGACCGCCGCGATGCCCTCGTAAGCGCCACCGCCGACCCGCGCGAATGGGGCGACGAGGCGGTGTTGCATGCCCAAGCGGGGTTTACGGTGGCCGTTGCGCGACGCCGACGGACGGGCGTGGCGCTGTTGGCCACTACCGACGTGACATTGGTGCTCGCGGACGACGGTTTGCAGCACCGCGACCTGCCGCGCCAGGCCGAAATCGCGGTGATCGACCCCGCCTGCGGCCCGGTGGCCGGCTGTGGCAACGGCTATTTGTTGCCGGTGGGACCGCTGCGGGAGCCGCCGCGCCCGGTTGACCTCACCCTCCGGCGGCATGTGGACATTCACCTGCACCTGGACGGCGCGATTTCTCTGGCCGATGGCCGTACGCAGCCCCTCGCGGCCTTCCGCAACACGGCTTGTCACGCCATCGCCGGCATTGCGCAGCCCGAACGCTTCTTTGCGGCCCTGCGACAGGCGGGTTTAACCCTCACCACCCAAGCGTTTCCCGACCATCACCCGTTCACCGCCGCCGATTTCGCGGCGTTTGCCGGACAAACCGTGCTGATGACGGCGAAAGATGCGGTCAAATGTCGCGGTTTTGCCCTAGCAAACTGCTGGTGCGTCCCCGCGAAGGCGGTGTTCCCGCCTACAGCGCAGGCCCAAGTGCTGGCGCTGTTGGCGCGATTCCCGCCGCCTTCGTCCACACCCCCCCATTGACCCCACTAGAGACCCGTCATGGATAAAAAACTGCTCGATTTACTTGTGTGTCCCGTCACCAAAGCGCCCCTGGTGTACGACAAGGCGACCCAGGAACTGCGTTGTAAGGCCAGTCGTTTGGCCTATCCCATCCGCGACGGCATTCCGGTGCTGCTGGAAACGGAGGCGCGGCCGCTTACGGAGGACGAATACAACGCCCTCAAAGGGTCGTGAGCGATGGAATTTCACGTGGTGATTCCCGCGCGATTCGCGTCGACGCGGCTGCCGGGCAAGCCGCTGTTGTTGCTGGCGGGGCACCCGATGCTGGCCTGGGTGTACGACGTGGCGGTGGCGAGTGGCGCGGCGTCGGTGACCATCGCCACGGATGACGCCCGCATTGCAACGGCGGCGGCGGCGTGGGGGGCGACGGTGGCGATGACCCGCGCCGACCACGAAAGCGGCACGGATCGCTTGGCGGAAGTGGTCGCGCAGCAATCGTGGCCCGACGAGGCGGTGATCGTGAATCTGCAAGGCGACGAGCCGCTGTTGCCGCCGGCGCTGGTGCACATGGTGGCGATGACCTTGGCGGAGTCGACGGCAGCCCTCGCCACAGTGGCAACGCCCATTACCGACGGGGAAACCCTGTGGAATCCCCACGTAGTCAAGGTCGTCCTGGGGGCGGACAGCACGGCGCTGTACTTCAGCCGCGCACCGATTCCTTACCATCGGGCGACATTCACGAATCACGCGGGAGAAGCATTACCTCCCTTACCGTCCGACACCGCGTACTGGCGGCACATCGGGCTGTACGCCTACCGCGCGGCGACCTTGCGGCGCTGGCCACGCCTCGCGCCCAGCCCATTGGAGCTGGCGGAGTCGCTGGAGCAACTGCGGGCGCTGCATCACGGGTTAGCGATTGCGGTGGCGACGACGACGGCGACCATTCCCGCAGGGGTCGATGTGCCGAGCGATGTGGCAGCGGTGGAGGCGGCGTTATTAGCGCGTGGGCCGACATGACACGCCAAGTGATTGATTCACAAAGAGATTTTCACGAAACAGCAGCAAAAAGCGCCAGCGGCGTGTTATTTCCGTAGCCACTCATTTCCGTTAATTCGAGGCAGCCATCATGTCCATACGCGATCAATTGCTGAAAGCGGGGCTAGTTTCCAAAGACAAGGCAAAGGCCGCCGAACAAGAGCGGCGCAAAACGCAGCACGATCAGCATAAAAACAAAGCGGCGAAAGCGGCGGCGGCGGCCGAAGCGGCCCAGCTAGCCGAAGAAGCAGCTGCCCAACGGGCGCGGGATCAGGCCCTTGCCCAGGCGCGTTTGGAAGAACGCCAAGCGCGGGAAGTGCAATTGCAGGTAGAACAGATTCTGTTGCGGCAACGGGTGAACGATGCTCGGGCAGAGGAGCTGTATTTCTACCCCTGGGATGCGCAGTGGATTCGGCGCGTGCGGGTGACGGCGGCCCAGCGGCGGCTGTTGGCCTGTGGTCGATTGGGGCTAGTGCGCCACGAAGATCCGTTTGATTGCGTCATCGTGACGCGAGAAACCGTCTTGCGAGTGCAGGCCCTGAAACCCGAGTGGGTGCTGGTGCTCCACGACCCGCAAGACGCGCCTGAAGATGATTTAACGTCGCCGTTAACAGCCGATGTCCGGGGGGGCGAGGTCGGAGGGGTCGCTTAGGGCGGTGTTGTGGGGGATCGCGGGGGCGTCGGCGGGACGGCGGTAGCGGTAGGTTGCTTGGCCAAAGGCGAGGAGTTGACCCGCCGAATCGCGTACTTCGACGGCACTAAAAAAGGTGTTTTTACCGCCCCCCTGCTTGCGGGCGGTGGCGACGAGTTGGCCGGAACGCGCTTGGCCGGTGTAACTCACGGACAGGGTGAGGGTGAGGGCGCGGACCGTAAAATCGGGCGGTTCATAACAGCCCGCATAGGCGCCGGTGACATCCACCAGCGTGGCGAGCACGCCGCCGTGAACAATATCGCCATGGTTTAGATGGTCTGCCGCGAGATTGACGGTAATCACCGCCAGGTCGGGCTGCCAATCGGCCAGCATTAAATCGAGTTGGCGGTCGAAGTTCCCCGCGACGGGGCATGGAAAAATGAGCGGCGTCATCGAGCTACCTTGTTTTATGGGCAAAGCGCCTAAATAGACCGAGTCAGTAGAGGAGCGCTACTCACCCCGAATTTTCGGCGACGCGCGTTGTAACGATTTTGTCCGATGCGGCAAAACACCCTAACTAACAACTTGCGCCAACCCGTTGAACTGTCAGCCAATTTTCCTAAACCCCATCAATAAAAAGGAAAAATGGGATCGAGTTGCTGGGTTTGTTTGAATGACAAGCGCGTTATCGGGAGAAAAAGGCCAACTTTTGGAACTATTGACAGCTTTCACGGCAATCATCTATACCTTTGTACAAGACTTGTACAAACAGCTTTTGTATAAGAACCATCGTAGAACAAAGCACCAGGAGACTGTCATGTTCATGACTTCCCGTTTTACCGCGCTGGGACTCGGCATTCTCAGCAGCGTGGCTGTGGTGGGGGGCGGTTTGTTGGCCGACCGCGGACAGGCACCTGTCGTTTCTAGCGATATGGAAATGCGCCTGGGCGCACCGTCCTTAAATCTCAGCCAACTGCGCGATAAATTGCATCTACATCAGGGCGTTAACGGGCGGTTTCCGCTCATCGAGTTGTCGCCGGCTGCTCTGGTGAAATCGACGACTGAAGTGACTGCCGAGTCAGTAAAAATGGCCGACCGCCAAGAACTCCCTAAAATTCAGCCTAATTCTTAAGTCTAACCGTCCGCTGGAGCTGCCGACCTTTCTGGTCGGCAGCTTTTTTTATTGCGGGCGAAAGGGCGCTTTCAGGGCGTTGCGGTCGAGTTCCGAGCGCAGATCCGGAGGCCGACTCAACACGACAAAACCCAGCTCGTCCAAGGTATTGCGGTAACCGTGACACGCTGCCCCACTCGCAAATAACCGCGTCAGCACGGGCAATCGTTCCCGCAGTCGCCGCAGCCGCTGGGGTAGCCCGGGGTCGTCAGCAGGATACGAAATAGCAATAGCGATCGCGCTGATGTCGCGCATCTGAGCGGCAAATGCGATTTCTTCCGACGGCATATCGGCGCCCAGATAAAGCGGCCCCCAACCCGCCGTCGCCGCCGCGACCGCCATCATGAGCGCTTCAGATTCCCGTTGCTGATGCAGCGGCGAGGCGACGATGAGTTCAGGGCCACGCACCAGGGCACTGGTGTTATTCATCAAATTGCCGAGAAAAAATTTCACCTGCGCGGCGGCCATTTGCTCATGACATTGGCGCAGTTCACCCGCCCGCCACTGTTCAGCCACATAGTTCAGCAGAGGCTGCACCACTTCGTTGAGCAGCAGAACCATGCTCAAGTTGTGGGCGGCATCCTGCAAAGCGAGTTCTAATTCGTGCGCGTCTAGTTTTTGTACAGCATGGGTGCAGCGCGACCAATACTGTCGCGTTGGTGGCACTGTGGGCGTGGATTGGGTGGGCTGCTGTTCTAGTAATAACCGTTCGTCGGTTTGGACGAGCTGGCGCAGCGCCTCGACAGACAATCCCGCCACATCGCTAATGCGTCGCCCGAGCTGGGTGGCTTGACGCAGTAAAATGAGGCGTTCCACATCGGCGTTGGTGTACAGCCGCCGGCTGTTGTGGGTGCGACGCGGGGAAATCGCTTCGTAACGCCGTTCCCAAGCGCGAATGACGTCTGCGCTCAAGCCAGTGCGCCGTGCGACCACCTGAATCGGATGGGCCGCGTCGCCGTCGGCTGCTCCTGGTTGCGGATCGAATGGGTTCATGGTCACACCTGTTGAGGCCCTGTCAAATATCGCCGTATGACAATGCGTCTTCCGTCTAAGTCTTAACTTGTTCAAAGATTTTACAAGTGAGCACAGCCAAAGGGGGTGGCTTATTTACCTGCGTTGTACGTGTTCGGCTCAACAGCTTGGCGGAGGGCGTCAACCAACAGCGGCGCCACCCACGCGCCGCGCCAGCCCCGTCGCAAAGCACAGTCTGATTCGTCTAATACAAACGCGATCATCTCTTCCTGATGAGCAACGGCGGTTACCCGAAAATTGACGGTTTTCGCCCAGTTTTTGGTCCACTCAAGGCCGTATTCCACTAAATCCTGCTGTTCTTGGGTTAAGTCGGCGATGCGATCCCCCTTCACCCACTGATCCGACGGCAACGCCAGGATTTTCTCGATCAACACCAGCCATTGGTCGCCGTATTGGTGGGCCTGCTGCTCGGCGATGGTTTTGAGCGTCCGCAATTGCTTGCGCGACTGGGGCAGCCGCCGCGCCAGTTCAATCAGTCCATCGTCGGCCAACAGCCAGCGACGGGGACAATTTTTCCCCATGGCGGCGGACTCGCGCCACGCGGCCAGTTGTTGCAATGCTGTTTGTTGTAGCGGCGACAGTTTTCGAGCGCCCCGCACCTTTAACCAGGCCCTATCCAAGGACGGCTGGTGGAGCTGCGGGTCGCTCAACGCCGCAAAATCGTCGCGTAACCAATGGGCTCGCCCCATCGTCCCCAGCGTGGTGAGGGATTGCCGATACACCGTTCCCAAATAGCGCACATCGTCGGCGGCGTAGCGACATTGTTCGGCAGATAAAGGCCGTTGCCGCCAGTTGGTGCGCGCCGCCGACTTGTCTAATTCGACCGCCGTGAAGTGTTTGACTAACTGGGCGTAGGAAATCTGATCGCCCAACTCCATCGCCAGCGCGGCTAATTGCGTGTCGAAAATCGGCGTCGGCACGATCGCAAATCGCTGCCAGATGATTTCCAAGTCTTGAGAAGCCGCGTGGAACACTTTGGTGATGGCGGGGTTAAGCCACAAAGCGGTCAGCGGCGAAAAATCCGTTACACAAAACGGGTCGATTAACGCCGTCGCATGGGGGGTCGCCAATTGAATCAAGCAGAGGTCGGGGTAATAACTACTTTCGCGGATAAACTCCGTATCACAGGCCAGCCAGGGCGCGTTTTGCTGGGCATTGCAAAAGTCTGCGAGGGCGTCATCCGTTTGAATATATTGAACATTTTCCAGCATGGCAGGCGACGCAATTAAAAAGCTGGTTTGAAAAATACCCTTTCTGTTCTCTAAAAATCCACCGCGCCAATGACCGAATTAACCTTGCTTTCCCCCGCTAAAATCAATCGCACCCTCCGAATCATCGGGCGTCGGCATGACGGTTATCATCTGCTGCAAACCGTTTTTCAATTTCTCGATTGGGCAGACGAATTGCGATTTTCCGTTAATCAAAGCGGCGTTATTCGCCACACCCGTAACATTCCTGGCGTCGCCGAGGAAACGGATTTGATTCTGCGGGCGGCCCATCTCATGCGTACCCAAACCCGATTGCCCTGGGGAGTGGATATTACTGTGACTAAAAATCTGCCCATCGGCGCGGGTTTGGGCGGCGGCAGCTCGAACGCTGCCACCACGTTGTTAGCATTAAATCGTCTATGGCAGGTGCATTTACCGCTTTCGACTCTGGCGGAACTCGGCTTGCAGCTCGGGGCCGACGTGCCCGTTTTTGTCCACGGCGCGGCGGCGTGGGCAGAAGGCGTTGGCGAAAGACTCACCCCCATCGACCTCGACACCCCGTTGATTTTATTGCTGATTCCCCCGGTGATGGTGTCCACCAAAGCCGTGTTCAACGCGCCACTGCTGCCCCGCCATTCGCCCCCCGCCACACCCGCCGACTTTGCCCACCTCGACGGCGCAAACGACTGCACTGCTGTGGTGCTCGCAGGCTATCCCCCCATCGCGGCAGCATTTGCTGCGCTTAACGCCTTTGCCCCCGCCCGCTTAACCGGTACGGGCTGCGCCATTTATGCCTTATTTAACAACGAGTTAGCGGCAAAACAGGCGGCGCAAAATCTCGCACCCCAATGGCCGATTTATCTCGGCAAAACCCTCAACCATTCCCCCTTGCATTCCCAATTGGACTGGCTATAGTCGCGCCCCCTAAAGATTTGATGGGTCGTCGCCAAGCGGTTAAGGCATCGGGTTTTGATCCCGACATACCTAGGTTCGAATCCTAGCGACCC
>DAIUCA010000073.1:0-11059 GCA_036846405.1 Candidatus Competibacteraceae bacterium | reverse complement strand
GCAGCAACTGGGCGCCGCCGTCGAGTTGCACCGCACCACTCGACAACCGTCCACTGTTGCAGGCAGTGCTGCGGTAAAACCAAAAGGTGCTCAAGGAAGAGGCAGCGGTTTGGGTTTGGAAACAGTGGGCCGCACTCAAGAAATACGGGACTTTACTGGTGTCGTCGCCGTCTTCGAGGAGGGTGCCGCTGCACAGATAGCTGCGGCCGCCCTCCACAAAGATCATCCGCGCCACGGCGTCGGCGATCTCGTCCCAAGGGTCGCCATAGCAATTCACATCCAAATTGCAGCGGGCCGCCTCGCCCACTTTGAGGGTGGGTGCCGCCGTATGGGGATCGAAATCCAAATGGGCCACCGTCGTCGCCGTCAGCGCCACCGCTGCGGGCGATTCCTTCAGCGGTAAGGCGATTTCCACGGTTAACACGGTCCCCGCAATCACCGGCGACCAGTATTCGCGGGCCGTGGGCGAGTCGCCGTCGGCGGCCTGGTTCAGGCGAATCAACCGATTGATCTCGCTGCCGGTGACCGTAAACGCCGCCACCGGCGTCGCCCCAAAAAACCGCAGCACGGCGCCGTCGGGCAAGGCGTCCACTTGCAAGCCCAGGCGCAGGGCGGTGGCCGGTTCGCTCACAAAGCGCAGTTGGGTGACCGCGCGGTTGTGTTCCACGGCCCAAGGCAGGGTCGCTGCGGCAACGCGCAGCGCCGCGAGGGATCGATGAACTCCCACCTGAAGCCGTCCGAACGCGGGCGACGACGGTTGGATCTGGGCGGCGTTTAGGGGAGGCAATGTGAACTCGGTGAGCGGTGCGGCTCGTAACACCGGGGCAGTTAACCCCAGAACGGCAGCGAACAGGGCAGTAAACACAAGGAGATCGCGGGAAAACCGCATGGGGACGAACCTTCTAGGGTGGGGGGGACGACAGGGCCTGCAATTGGGCGTGGCGCTCGTCTCGGGGAAGGGCGGCCAAGCGGTCGACGGCGGCGTAAAACTCGGGCCAGGGATGGGCGGCGGGCTGTTGGGCAAAGAGGGCGGCAAAGGCCGGCACGAATTGGCGGTAGGTATGGAAGGCGGCGAATTTGGCGTTGTTTAAATCGGCCTCGACCCAACGGTCAAAGCCGCGAAAGTCAGCCCAATGGGCGTCCCGATGTCGACGGTATTCGGTCACAAACGCGGCGAGCCGCACGGTTTTTTGGGCCAATTTCTCGGCGTCGGTCAGGTCGGTGCGGGCGTACAGCGCCGCCAAATCGGCCTTCGCCCCCGTCACCTGGGCGTGGAATTCCCGGCGATACCGTCGCAGCTGGTCGTATTCGGCCATGAGCGCCGAGTCGCCGTGGGCCGCGAGCCACTGTTGCGCCCCCTGTTCGCCCACAAAGGTGGCAAAGCCCTCGTTAAACGCCGAATCGCCGCCCACATAACGGCGCTGATGGGCCAATTCGTGGAACAACAGCTCCGCCAAGGCCCCGGCTGGCCAGTAGATAAAGGTGTTGAGGAGCGGATCCGCAAAGTAGCCCAGGCTGGAATAGGCCGGCACGTTCGCCAAAAACACCTCATACCCGGCGGCTTGCAGCGCGGCGGCTTCGGCAGCGGCCAGGTCAGCATCGAAAAAGCCGCGATAACTCGCGCAGCCAATCAGCGGATAGCACCAAGATTTGGGCGGGAGCGACAACGGCGGCGCGGCAAACAGGCTTTTCACCAGGTAGGGGCGCTGTAAATCCACATAATCGCGGTAACTGCCGTTGTCCGGCAGCTGCAATTCCTCGGTGGCAAAGGTGCGCAGGGTTTGGGCGAGGCGCAGTTGGGCGGCGAGGCGAGGGTCGGTGGCGGGGTCGTCGAGCCATACCGCCACGGGCTGACGGGCCTGTTGAACCGCCAAGTGACCGTCGATGGCCTGTTGGTAGTATCGCCAGCCTCCACAGCCCTTCAGATTCAGGAGTAGCCCCACCATGACCACCATCACCGCCATGGATTTTCTCTGGGTCGCCATCGGGAGCGCCCTGGGCGGGTTGTTGCGTTTCGCCATCGGTCTGGTCATCAGCGGCATGGGCGGCACCTTGCTCATCAATGTCATGGGATCGGGGTTGCTGGGGTACCTCGCCGCCCAATCCACCGCATCCCCCATGAAATTGCTGTGGACCGTGGGGTTTTGCGGCGGCTTTACGACGTTTTCCACCTTCAGCGTGCAGCTGTTGGGACTGCTCCAGCAGGGCCGTTGGGGACTCGCCTTGGGTTATGTCGCGGCTTCCCTGGGTCTGTCCCTCGCGGCGGTGGCGCTGGGCTTTTACGACGGGGTTAACCGGCCCCGCCCACGGTGGCGACCACCCGCAGCCGCTTGTCCTCGGGAATCTCGCTAAACGCCAACACCCGCATCTGCGGGATGCTGTAGCGGATGAAGCGGGCCAACATCGCCCGCAAATTATCCGACACCAACAGAATCGACGGCAGCCCCTGGGCCTCCTGCTGCTGGGCGGTATTGAACAGCAATTGATGCAGCTTTTCCGCAAGCCCCGGCTCCACCGGCAGCCGCGCCCCATCCCCGGTGGACTTCTGCAACAGCCGTTCGAGGCCCGCGTCGAGGGTAATCACCGGCAATTCCTCTTGAATGGCGTTGACTTGGGCGACGATGACCCGACCCAAGGCCACGCGCACCAGCGCGGTCAGCGCGTCCGCGTCCTGCACCTTCACCCCATGTTCCACCAGGGTTTCCGCGATGGTCTTCAGATTCTTAATCGGCACCTGTTCGGCGAGCAGATTCTGCAACACCTTCACCACGGTCCGCAGGGGCAGCACGGTGGGCGTGAGTTCGGCCACCAGCTTGGGAAACGGTTTGCCCAAGCGGTCCAACAGCACCTGCACCTCGTCATGGCTCAACAGCTCCGCACAGTGGCGCAGCAGCAGTTGATTCAAATGGGTCGCCAATACGGTGCTCGTGTCCACCACGGTGTATCCCAAGCCGATGGCCTGTTCCCGCAGATAGGGTTCGATCCACACCGCTTCCATCTGAAAGGCCGGATCGCGGGTGGCAATGCCGGCCACCTGGCCGAACACCGACCCCGGATTAATGGCTAATTCCCGATCCGCATAGACCTCGTCGTCGGCGAGGACGATGCCGTGGAGCATGATTCGATAGCCGTTGGGGGGCAGATCCAGGTTGTCGCGGATGTGCACCGCCGGCAGCAGAAAGCCCAAATCTTGGGAAAGCTTTTTGCGCACGCCCCGCAGGCGATTGAGCAGCTGGCCTTGGCGTTCCGCCAGGGGAATCAGGCGATACCCCACTTCCAAGCCCACGGCGTCCGGATGGGGCACATCGTCCCAACTGACCTCCACCGGCGTTTGGGCTTGGGCGACGGCGGTTTCTTGGATCAACTCGCCGGGCTTGCGGGTCTGGTCTTGCTGATAGCGGCGATAGGCGAAATAGCCCGCGCCGCTCCCCAAGAGCAGAAACGGCAGATTCGGCATGCCGGGAATGAGGCCAAGGCTGCCGATGATGGCGCCGGTGAGGGCCAGGGTTTGGGGATTGGCAAACAGCTGGGCTTGGACTTGATCGCCCAAGCTGGTTTCCGACGAGTTGCGCGTCACCAACATGGCCGCCGCGGTGGACAACAACAGAGCCGGCAACTGGGCCACGAGGCCGTCGCCGATGGTGAGCAGAATGTAGGTTTCGAGGGCTGCGCTGAGGGGCAGGTTGTGCTGCACCATGCCCACGACTAGGCCGCCGATGAGGTTGATGAACAGTACGATGAGGCCGGCGATGGCGTCGCCCCGCACAAACTTCGATGCCCCGTCCATGGCGCCGTAAAAATCGGCCTCCTGCATGACCTCGGCGCGGCGGCTGCGGGCGGCGTTTTGGTCGATCAACCCGGCGTTTAAGTCCGCATCGATGGCCATTTGCTTGCCGGGCAGGGCGTCCAAGGTGAAGCGGGCGGCGACTTCCGACACCCGACCCGCCCCCTTGGTGACCACGACGAAGTTGATGATCATCAAAATGGCAAATACCACGAGGCCCACCACGTAATTGCCGCCGATGACGAATTCCCCGAAGGCTTCGATCACATGACCTGCCGCCGCCCCGCCCTCGTGGCCGTACAGCAACACCACGCGCGTGCTGGCAATGTTGAGGGCCAAGCGCAGTAGGGTCGCCACCAACAACACGGAGGGGAACACGGCAAAATCCAAGGGCTTTTTGGCGTACACCGACGCCAACAGCACCACCAACGACAGGGCTAAATTGAAGGTAAACAACAGGTCGAGGAGCCAGGGCGGAATGGGCAACATGACCATCGCCAGCATGGTAATGAGCAACAACGGCACGCTCAGACCACTGACCTGCAGCGTATTAAACGCGGTGGCAATGGCGTTCACAAAAAACCTCGGGATCGGCGCGACGGCGCGTTATTCAGTGCGCATGTCGGGGGGAATAGGAATATCCAACTCATTTTTAGCGACCTTCATGCCGTGGCGGCGCAGCTCGAACACGTAACCAATCACCAGCGCCACCGCCTTATAGAGCGTGGTGGGAATCGGGGCGTCGAGCTTGGCGTTGTAGTACAGGGCGCGGGCCAGCAGCGGGGCGCGAATCGTGGGAATGCGGTGTTGGGTCGCAATTTCGCGGATGCGAAACGCCACCTCATCCACACCTTTAGCCAACACGATCGGCGCAGCGTCCTTAGCGGCGTCGTATTTCAAAGCAACGGCAAAATGCTCGGGGTTGGTAACCACCACATCCGCCTTGGGCACCTTTTCCATCATCCGTTTCTTCGCGGCTTCCTGTTGCAACCGCCGAATGCGCTGTTTCACCTCGGGTTTGCCCTCGGTTTCCTTATATTCGTCGCGGATTTCCTGGCGAGACATTTTCAAATTGCGATTGAAATCAAAGAGTTGCCAGGGCACATCGATGGCGGCGATGAGGGCGAGGGGAAACACCAACCACAGCAGATCCCACATCAACAGGGAGCCGCCCACGGCAATCGCGCTTTCCCAAGGCAGCCGCGACAGGGCCAGGTAATGGGGCGCGTCGAAATACAGCACGAGGATGGCGGTGCCCCCCACGAGGACAAATTTCAGCGCCGATTTCAGCAGTTCAAACACGGCTTTCAGGCCAAACAGCCGTTGAATGCCCTTGATGGGATTCAGCGACTCCCAATTCATTTTGAGCTTAAACACCCAGCCGCCAAGCACGAGCGGAGTGGCGAGCGCCACAAAAAACAGCACCGCCAGCAGCGGCAACAGCAACAGCACCCCGGCGATGACGAGTTCCCGCAGTTGCCGCCACAAAAAGCCGTCGTCGGCCAGGTCAGCGGGGGAAAAGGTGAAGCTGTGGCGGAGTAAGGCCAAGACATCGTTTGCCACCACCGGGCCGTACAGCAGCCCAAAAGCAGCGGTCACCAACAGCAATGCCGCTGCGGGCAATTCCCGAGAACGGGCGATTTGCCCCTTTTCCTGGGCGTCTTGACGGCGTTTGGGGGTCGCTTCTTCGGTGCGTTCTTGGGCGGAATCGTCGGCCATCGGCGGTCTCCTGGCAGATTTGCCCTAATCATCAAGCAAAAACGCCGCCCCACGACAACCGTGGGACGGCGTTGGGTCGGTTGTGGCGGATTAACTCGCTTCGGCCTCGGATTTTTTGGACTTCTTGGGCTTCTTCGAATTTTTATTACCAGACTTCTTGCCCCCGCTTTTGCCTTTTTGATTGCCCTTACTTTTTCCCTTGCCCTTGTTGGATGCCTTGGCGACCTGCGAGTCGTCGTCGTCATTGTCTGCCGACTTCTCGCGTTTTGGCCGCTCTTTTTCTTCGGGCATCAACGAGTCGCCGCATTTTTTCCGCGTAAACAGCCGATCAATTCGTTCCATGCGCTTGGTGGCCTGCTTGTAATTCAACTCGTTTTGCGCGTCGTTTTGCGAACCCGCCATGTCCGTAAATGTGCTCAACATGTCCATCACCGACCCCGCGTCGTTGCCGGCCTGTTTCGCCGCCGTTTTCCCCATGCTGTCCACCGACTTCATGGTGTCGCGGTTCTGGTTGGCCACCACGTCCAACTGATCCCGCGCCAGCTCCACCTCCATAAACTTCGCTTCTAACGTGTCGCAGTCGAGCTGGTCGTCGCCTTCCTGCACCAAATCCAGCTTGACGGGGGCAGTTTGGGTGATCGGCCCGTTATTTCCCCCCGTGGTCGCACAGCCCCCCAGAACCATCCCGAGCACCATCGCCAATCCAAGCCGCGTCGCGTGCCATTTCATCAAAATTACCTCCGATACCAAGGTTTTACCGTCATTGCTTCCGCATCAACCGAGCGGCGGTGGCGCGTTTGCCACGGTCGTAAAATGGCCAACTCCACCCCGCTTGTCGATAAGCTAGGGACGCGCTGAATCAAAAGTTCCCGATGTCTCCATGCAATGACGGCAATGTGGGCCGTTTGCGTTTTTTCAGGATCTGGCCATGCCCAAAATCACCTGTTCCCGTGCCCTGATCGACCTGCTGTTGAAGCACAAACCCGCCGACATTTTGCGGCGCATTACCCACGCCATGGCCGACAGCGGTTGTCGTTGGTGGTGGGTTCACGATGGCCAAGCCGAACAGCTCATTCTGGACCGCCAGCGGCTGTGGCTCTGGCAGGGGCATCCCAATTTGCGGGTACTCCATCGCCTCGAACACAGCAAAAAGGTGTTGATGACCTTGCGGTTGAGCGGCCTGGACGGCTGGCAGTTGCCCACCCTGGCGGTGCTTAAAGACGCCGCACAGAACGGCTTTCCACTTCTGGAAGGGGAGGGCCATCGCCTCAAAAACTGCCGCTATTTCCTCGCCCACGAACACGCGGTGGATCTGGACGACTTCAAACCCCACCACGAGGGGCGTTTGCTCGCCACGCGGCCGTTTCCCACGGCCATTGATGAAGGAGTCGTAGTGCGGGAATGCTTGCAGCGGGGCTGGATTCTCCGCGCCCACGACGCCGACACCCCCGTGCCCCAGTTAATGCGCGAACTGCGCTCGCCCTACTTGGAAGCCCTCGCCTTCGTGCCCGGCAAAAGCAAGCAGCTCCCTTCAGAACTGCTGGTGGAAATCTTTCAACAGCTCGACGCCCACAGCCTGCCGCTGCCGCGCCTACCCATCGAATTGCTCACGGATTCCACCCGCGGCCTGTGGGAACTCCACAGCGACCTGTTGCCCGCCACCGACCAGGTGGAGCTGTTGATTAACGAGCCGCTCCGCAGCCGCGACCCCGCCCTGGATGTGCAGCCCGGCTATGTGGCCATCGACTTTGGCAGCAGCAGCACCGTGGTGGCGTACCGCGAGCGGGGCCAAGATCGCCTGTTGCAAATGGGGTTGAGCGACTACCGCGCCCCCGTCAAAGCTAAGGACTACGAAAACCCCACGGTGCTGGAATGCGTGGATTTATTGCAGTTTTTATCCCCGTGGCAGGCCATCGCCTACCGTCCGCCCACCCAATGGGACGATCTCAAAGTATCCCACGCGGCCTTCGCCCATTTCCGCGACCGCCACAGCGACGCTGCCATCGTCCGCAGCGTGCTGTTTCGCCTGAAGCAATGGGCCCTGCGAGACGCCCAAGGGGTCGCCCTCTGCGTCACCGACCAGCGCAATCACCACGAACAGGCCATCGCGCCCCTGCAACGCACCCCCTCCACCCCGGGGGTGCCTCTCGTGGTCGGCCCTAACGACCCGTTTAATCCCATCGAGGTGTACGCCTACTACCTGGGCCTCGCCCTCAACGCCCGCCAACGGGGCCTATTTCTCAACTACTGCCTCACCTTTCCGGTGGCCTATCCCCAGCCGGTCAAGGACAAAATTCTCTCCGCCTTCCACCGGGGACTCCAACGGAGCCTGCCGTTGAGTTTGGTCTACAACAAAGCCGTGTTCGGCCAATTCACCGTGGAAGAGCGGGCCGCCGAGCCGGTGGCCTACGCGGTGGCGGCGTTTGAAACCCTGGAGTTGACGCCCACCGCCCAGGGGGTGGCTTACGCGGTGTTCGACTTTGGCGGCGGCACCACGGATTTCGATTACGGCTGCTATCGCTTGGCCAATGACGCGGAACTCGACGAGGGCTATGAGACGGTCATCGAACATTTCGGCGCCTCCGGCGACCGCTTTTTGGGGGCGGAAAACATCCTCGAAAACCTGGCGTATCGCGTGTTTCAGGTGCCCGAAAACCTAGAAACCTGTCGCCAACTGAATATCACTTTCCAAAAGCCCTTTGACGCGGACCATTTCCCCGGCAGCGACGCCTTTTTGGAACGCACGCAGGCATCGCTCACCAACATGGTGTTGCTCACCAGCCAGCTGCGGCCCCTGTGGGAAACCCCCGACGATCACGGTTTGGGCGACGCGCCCCTCGCCCTGCGGCTGGTGGATCGGGAGGGCGTCCCGCGCCTATGTACCCTGACCTTGCCGGTCGCCGCCCTGCGCCACTATCTGGAAGATCGCTTGGAACGGGGGGTTCAGAGCTTTTATCTGGGATTACACGCGGCCTTTATCCACGCGCCGACGGGATTCGCCGCCATGGCCAGGGGTGTGGAAATTTTGTTGGCGGGCAATGGCAGCCGTTCGCCGCTCATTGCGGCCCTATTTGCGACGCCGACCGCCGCCATGGATTTGACGCCGACCGCTGCCCTCACCACGCGGATGCACGCCTTCCGCAATGCGCTGTTTGCCGAGGGCAACTGGCAATTCCGCGTGCATCCGCCCCTGCCGATGGACGACGACCATCCCTATCGTCCCACCGCCAAAACCGGCGTCGCCCTGGGACTGTTGCGGCTGTGTCCTGGCGAACCCATTCGCGTGATTCACCACGACCAGGCCGCGGCCGCCCCCGTGTTGCGCTACTTCGTGGGCAAAATCGTGCGTCAAAAATTTGTCCCTGTGCTCCAGCGGGGCGACACGGGCACGGATTGGGTGGAGGTGGGCGCGCTGCGGGATGGGGTGTTTTATCTCGTATACACCTCGTCGCCCCTGGCGGTGACGGGCGACATGCCCCACAGCGACCCGGACCTCACCACGATTGCCCTGCGGTTTTCGGGGCTGGGTGTGGGGTATCGGGTGTTTGTGCGCCTGGTGACGGCGACAGCGATTGAAAGCTGTGTGGCGTTGCGCGACCAAGGCGAGATGAGCCAACCGCGCCATCTCCAACGCCACGAATTGCGCCGCGATACCTAAGATTTAGCGCCGTTTGGGGGCACTTTGCCGTAAAATCGCCGCCTTTTTTCTTCCATTCACCACCGCGAGGACGACACTCGTTGTCGGGACTTCTCATGTTGCACGCACAACTAGAACAATTGTTGGGATTAACCACCGTCACGTTACGGCACAACTTAGATAAAACCGCCCTGTTTCACGCGGCGATCGAAAATGACCGCGGGCGCATCCACAAAAACGGCGCCGATGACGCCCAAAAAGCCTATGCCACCGCCCTCGGGGTCGATGGCCCACTCGTTTTTTATTCGGACCCCACCTGCACCGGGCGCCCCGTGCAAGACACCTACGGTGTTAAACATCCCGAAATCGCCGACGACATCTGGTGGAAAGCGGACTTTCAGCCCCTGGCGCCGACCCATTTCGACGGCCTGTTGGCCCGCGTCGCCGCCCATCTCAACGCCAAACAGGCCCAGCTCTTCGTCCAAGACGTGTATTCCGGTTGGGACGCGCGGTACGCCCTGCCCTACCGCGTGGTCGCCGAGTACGCCACCCACGCCTACTTCGCCCACATCATGTTTCCCAAGGAACTTGCCGGCGTCGCCGATGAAGACGCCCGCCGCTGGACGCTGCTCAATGTGCCGTCCTTCCGCTGCGATCCCGCTACCGACGGCACGCGCTCAGATCGGGCGGTGATCGTGAACTTCCGCGACAAAATCGCCCTGGTGCTGGGCCGCGCCGACTACTGCGGCGTGGTGAAAAAGACCATGTTCGGCGTCATGAACTACACCTTGCCGGCCCAAGGGGAAATGTCGATGCACTGTTCCGCCAACGTGGGCCAAAACGGCGATGGCGCGATTCTGTTTGGGCTGTCCGGCACCGGGAAAACCACCCTGTCGGCGGATCCGGAGCGGCTGTTGATCGGCGACGACGAGCATGCCTGGACCCATGACGGCGTGTCGAACTTCGAGGACGGCTGTTACGCCAAGCTCATCGACCTCAACAAAGAGGCCGAGCCGGTGATTGCGGCGGCGCTCTCCATGGGGGGCACGCTCATCGAAAACGTGCCGCCCCTGGCCCACAAGCCCCTGAGCGAAACCCATCCCCAGGAACTCGACCTCAGCGACGGTTCCATCACGGAAAACACGCGCTTTGCGTACCCCTTGAGCTGCAATCCCTTTGTGGCGACGGGCGCGGCGGGGCCCCATCCGCAAACCATCGTGCTGTTGACGGCAGATGCCTTTGGGGTGCTGCCGCCGGTGGCGCTGCTGACCGCCGACGAGGTGATGTACCACTTCGTGTCGGGATACACCTGCAAGCTCGCGGGAACCGAAGTGGGCGTTACCGAACCCCAGGCGGCGTTTTCGGCCTGCTTTGGGGCGCCGTTCATGACGCGGCCGCCGTCGGTGTACGCCAAGCTGTTGGCGGAAAAAATGGCCCAACACAACGCCCGCTGCATCTTGTTGAACACCGGCTGGTCGGGCGGCGCCTACGGCGTGGGCCATCGCATGTCGATCAAGCACACCCGAGCCTTGTTGGATGCGGCATTGCGGGGCGATTTGGATGCCGACAAGGTCGATTACGAAACCCATCCGATCTTCAATCTGCGGATGCCCCTGTCTTGCCCGGGGGTGCCCAACGAGGTGTTGAACCCCCGCCATACCTGGGCAGATCAGGCGGCTTACGATGCCCAAGCCACCAAAGTGCGGGATTTATTCCGCAATAACTTCAAAACCAAGGGATTTGCGGCGTTGGGCATTACAGAAGTGATTTAACGCCAAATCGCGATTTTTCCATAAAAGTAAGGGCTGCCGTGGCAGCCCTTTTTAATTGTCAGTTCCTTGGCGTTCCCACTTCCCGAGCCATTCCCGTCCTTGCTGCCCTTCCCTGGGCATTCCAACTCCCTGCTGGTGGTCATCCCG
>DAIUCA010000072.1:0-11114 GCA_036846405.1 Candidatus Competibacteraceae bacterium | reverse complement strand
GCATGACCGGGCGGGATTCGGCGGTGATTGCGTTTCTCGAAGAACACGATCTGGTGATTCAACTGCGGGACGATCTTCAACAGTTTCTCCACCGCTGGGTGAACGCCTTTGCCCAATCGGACCGCAGCTATCTCACGGTGGCGATTGGCTGCACCGGGGGCCAACACCGTTCGGTGTATCTGGCGGAACAGCTCGCCCGCCAGTTCGTCGATCGCTATCCCCAGGTGACGATCCGCCACCGAGAACTGGTCAACCGCCATTAACCCCCGTATGCGGGGGCTTTTCGAGGAATTCTCCTGTGATCCGTCGTCCTGTGCTTATCCGCAACAAACTCGGGCTGCACGCCCGCGCCTCGGCCAAGCTGGTGCAAACCGCCCTCGCGTTTTCCGCCCACATCGTCCTGTCCCGCGAAGGTAAAACCGCCAACGCCAAGGGCATGTTGGATGTGATGATGCTGGCCGCGAGCCAAGGCACCGAACTCTGGCTCGAAGCGGACGGCGACGATGCCGTGGCCGCCCTCGACGCCTTAGAAGCCCTCATCGATCGCTATTTCGACGAGGGCGAGTAGCGCGGCGATGCGGCTAACCGTGGCTGGGATTCAGCACCGGGCCGCCGTCGGCAAACTTTTTCTCGATGAACTCCACGATGAGTCCCGCCACATCCCGGTCGGTGACCTTCTCGATGCCTTCAAGGCCCGGCGACGAGTTCACTTCCATCACCAGGGGGCCGTGGTGGGACCGCAAAATGTCCACACCGGCCACGTTTAACCCCAAAATCCGCGCCGAACGCACCGCGGTGGAGCGCTCTTCCGGCGTGATTTTCACCAGGCTGCCCACGCCGCCCCGGTGGAGATTGGAGCGAAATTCCCCCTCGCGGCCCTGGCGCAGCATGGACGCCACCACCTTTTCGCCGATCACCAGGCAACGCAAATCGGCGCCGCCGGCCTCTTCGATGAACTCTTGCACCACGAAATGGGCGTCCAATTTGCGAAACGCCTCGATGACGCTTTGGCTCGCCTGCTGGGTTTCCGCCAGCACCACGCCCTTGCCTTGGGTGCCTTCCAGCAGCTTGATGACCAACGGTGCCCCGCCCACCAGCTTGATGAGGTCCTCGTTGTCGTCGGGCGAACTCGCAAAACCGGTGACCGGCAGCCCAATGCCCTTGCGAGCCAAGAGCTGCATGGCGCGGAGCTTGTCCCGCGAGCGGCTGATGGCGACGGATTCGTTGAGGGGAAACACCCCCATGATCTCGAACTGCCGCAACACCGCTGTGCCGTAAAACGTGATGGACGCGCCGATGCGGGGAATCACCGCGTCGTAGCCCTCCAACACCTTGCCTCGGTAGTGAATTTCGGGCCGCAGGGAGGTGATGTTCATGTAACACCGGAGGGGGTCAATCACGCGGGCCTGGTGGCCCCGTTGCTCGATGGCGGCAACCAGGCGGCGGGTGGAATACAGCCGCGCATTGCGAGACAAAATGACGATTTTCACGGGGAGCTACCGGGAGTGGAGTCGTGGACAGGCTTGCCGCCCAAATAGGACGCACTGGGATCGACGAGAAACCGTTGGTTGATGGCGGTGCGCCCCAAGAGCAGCCGAAACCGCATGGTGTCTCGGCGGGTGAGCGTGATTTCAACGGGCCAGGTGTGGTGATGCCAGGTGACGCGCGTTTCGATCACGGCCCGTCGTTCTCGATGGCCGCCGGAATCGGTGACCACCCGTTCGTCGATTACCGGTAAACAGCACCGGCGCAACAGCAAAGCACCCCGGCGGGGATGAATCCCAAAACAGGCCCACAGCCGCTGGTCGCGGCGTTCGATGACTAAATCCACCACATGGAGCGCCGAGGTGCGCGCGCCGGTATCCACCTTGGCTTTTAGGGCGATGCCGCCCAAATCGGGAAAGCTCACCCACTCGCGCCATCCCATCCAGGGCAGCGGCGCCGGCCCTGAGACCGACAGCGGCGATGAAGACGGCAGCGGCGCCGAGGGCGAATTCATGGGTTACCGCCGGGCTTTCTTCTTCTTAAAGCGGGGTTCGGCGCCCCCGTCGTCGGTGGCCGCCAGGGGCTGTTTGGGATCGATCACGGGTTCAAAGTCGATGCGCCGTTGATCCAAATCCACCCGCGCCACCTGGACCGCAATGGGATCCCCCAGACGGAATGTGCGCCCGGTGCGCTCGCCCCGCAGCCGCTGACCGGCCCCGTCGTAGTGGTAGTAGTCGTTGGGCAGCGCCGTCACATGGACCAGGCCCTCCACAAACACCGTGCGCAGCTCCACAAACACCCCAAAGGAAGTGACCGCAGTAATGAGTCCTTCAAAGGTCTCGCCCACCTTGTGCTGCATGAACTCGCATTTCAGCCAGTCGATGACCTCGCGGGTGGCGTCATCGGCCCGCCGTTCGGTCATGGAACAATGTTCGCCCAAATGCACCATGTCGTCGGCGGTGTAACGGTAGGTTTTGGCGGTGCCCCCCTGGAGCACATGGCGAATGGCTCGGTGCACCAACAGATCCGGATAGCGCCGGATGGGGCTGGTGAAATGGGCGTATTCGTCGAGGGCGAGGCCGAAATGGCCGATGTTTTTGGGGTGATACACCGCCTGCATCATGGAGCGCAGGAGCATGGTTTGGATGAGATGCGCGTCGGGACGGTCGCGGATTTGGTGCATGAGTCGGCCATAATCCTGGGCCGTGGGGGTTTCGCCGCCCCCCAAACCGAGGGCGAGTTCGCTTAAGAACTCCCGCAGGTGCAACAGCTTTTCCGGATTGGGGCGGTCGTGCACCCGATACAGCCCGGGCATGCGGTGGCGCACCAAAAAGCGGGCGGCGGCCACATTCGCGGCAATCATGCATTCCTCGATGATTTTGTGGGCCACGTTGCGTTCGCTCGGCACGATATGGGCGATTTTTCGGTGTTCGTCGTAGTGGATTTCGGTTTCTTGCTTATCGAAATCCATGGCGCCCCGCTGTTTGCGGGCGGCCGCGAGCACCGAATACAGGGCGAGGAGCGCATCCAGGTGGGGCAATAACTCCGCGTATTCCGCCCGAAGTGCGGGATCCCGTTCGGCCACCAGTTTTGCCATGCGGGTGTAGGTCAAACGGGCCTTGGAATGCATGACGGCTTCCACGAAATGGGAGCGAATGATGCGGCCGGCCGGATTGATGGTCATGTCGCAGGCGATGCAGAGACGATCCACCAGGGGATTCAGCGAACACAGGCCGTTGGACAACGCCTCCGGCAGCATGGGCAACACCTGGTTGGGGAAATACACGGAGGTGCCTCGGCGATGGGCCTCGGTGTCGAGGGCCGCGCCGGCCCCTACGTAATGGCTCACATCGGCGATGGCCACGATTAGCCGCCAATTCTCGCCCCGCTGCTGGGCAAACACCGCGTCGTCGAAGTCGCGGGCGGTTTCGCCGTCGATGGTCACCAGGGGTAGCGGGCGCAAATCCACCCGCCCATGGAGCGCGGCGGCGTCGACTCCCCCAGGCAAGGCGGCGGCGGCAGCCTCCACCGCCGGCGGCCAACGGTCCGGCAGGTTGTGGCTGGCGATGGCGATTTTGATTTCCATCCCGGGTTCTAGGTCGCTGCCGAGGATTTCGACGACGCGCCCTCGGGGCCGACTCAAGCCGTCCGGATACACCAGGAGTTCCACGATCACCACCTGGCCGTGTTCTGCCCCATGGCTTTCTTCGGGGGGAATGAGAATTTCGTGGGGAATGCGGCGATTGGCGGGGAGCACCACGCCCACGCCCCGTTCCGCCATGAAACGGCCCACCAGGCGTTCCGTGTTGCGCTCCAGGACCTCGACCACGGTGGCTTGGCGTCGGCCCTTAGGGTCGAGGGCCCCGGGGCGCACCAAGGCCCGGTCGCCATGGATGAGGGAACGCATTTCTCGGGCGCTCAACCCCAGGGCGTCGCCGCCCTCGTCGGGAATGAGTAGCCCATGGCCATCGGGATGGCCCACCACCCGTCCGGGCACCAGGTCCATTTTCTTGACGATGCCGTAGCCCGCCCGGCGGTTGCGGATGAGTTGGCCTTCCCGTTCCATGGCTTTAAGGCGACGGGCAAAGGGTTCCACCTCGTGGTCGGCGAGTTCAAATGCCGCACACAGGGCCTCGAAGGTGAGCAACTCGCCTCGTTCCTCCAGGTACAACGCGATGTATTCCCGACTGGGTACAGCGTGACCGCCATATTTTTCCATTTCCTGCTGCCAGCGCGGATCGAGTCGTTGCCAGGCGCGTATTTTCTTACCCATGGGCTGCAATCGCTAAAAATTATCTGAAGGGCGGCACAATGCCGCGACCGCTAGGGTTGGTCTAGCACATGAGGCCCCCAAGGGCCGTGAGGTAATGACAATGAGTTTTCAAGCGGGCATCGACCCCTGGTGGAGCCTAATCGCCCTGTTATTTGCGCTGCCCATCGCGCTTACTGCGAGCTACTTCGCCCCCTGGCGAACCCTGGGCCACAACCGCCTGGGCTGGCTCTTCGCCGCTGCCACCCTCGGCCTGTGGCTGCTGTGGGGATTTCGGGCGGGCCTGCCCACCGGGCTGCATTTTCACCTCTTGGGCTTGGCGGTTTACACCCTGGCCTTTGGCCTGCGCTTGAGTCTGGTGGGGGTGACCCTTGCCCATGGGCTCCTCGCCATCGACACGGGCCAATGGCTCGCCATGCCCCTCAATCTGCTGTTTCTGGGCATGGTGCCGGTGGCGATTAATCGGGGCATTTACACCCTGGTGCACCACCTTTTCCCGCCCCACATCTTTATTTACTTCTTTGCCTGTGGTTACGGCGGGGCGATGGTGTCGGCAGGGCTTGCCGTGGTGACCGCGTTGGGGGTGCAGGTGGCGTTGGGATTGCTCGACGGCACCCGCCTGATGGAGCAATACCTGCCCTTTCTCCCCCTGTACCTGTTCGCCGAGGGCTTTATGAATGGCGTCATCACCACGGCCCTGGTGGGGGTACGTCCCGAATGGCTCAAAACCTTCGATGACGCCAAGCATCTGCGCTGATGACTGCGTTGGCGATGCGCCTGCGGGTGCCGTGTTCTTCCCAATTTCCCCCTCGGAGCCGTTTTGTCCCCATGAACGCTGACTCTCTGTCCCCATGCTGACCCGCGTCTCGCTGCCCCTGTATCCGCTCCCCGAACTGCGTCCGGCCACGGACGCCCTCTGGCAGGGCATTGCCCGCCACCTGATGCAATTTGGGCTGAGCACGGTGCCGACCCAACTGGATCAACCCAAAGATCTGCTGTTTCACTGGCGCCGTCCCGAGCTGCTGTTTAGCCAAATCTGCCCCGACGCCTTTGTGCGCCAAGTGCCGCCCGCCACCTTGGTGGCTACCCCCTGCTACGACGCCCCCGGCTGCGATGGCCCCTACATCAGCAGCCTGCTCATCGTCCGCAAAGACCATCTGGCCACCAGCGTGCCCGAGCTGTACGGCGGCCGCTGCGTCGTCGACCGCTGGCAATCGGCGAGTTACGGCGCCCTCTTGGCCGCCGTCGCGCCCTTCCACGACGAGGGCCGCTTTTTCCGCGATGTCCAAATCAGCGGCGATCCCCGGGCCAGCCTGGTGCGGGTGGGCGCGGGCGAGGCGGATATCTGCGCCATCGACGCGGTGCTGTACGAACTGATTCACGAACACGCGCCGAGTCTTTTGAACCAGACTCGGGTGCTGTGTCGCACGCCGCCCCTGCCCGCACCGCCCTTCATCACCAACGAAGCGGCCCACCAGCCCCTGCTGTTCAAAACTCTGCAAACGATGCTCTACGACCTGGAGCTCTTAGACGCCCGCGCCACGCTGCTCTTTCAAAATGTCCGTGCTGTGCCCGCCACCGCGTACCAAAGCTATCTCCAGCGGGAACAGCAGGCCGCCGCCCTGGGCTATCCCCAACTGCGCTAATCCCGCCAATCCCGTGGGCTTTGCGACAAAGCCGCCCCAGCGCCCATCCGTTATTTTCCAATCAAAACAACGGGTTAGTTCCGTGGCTTAGGGCTTGCTGAAGCCTGATTTTCACCTCACAGAAAAGCAGGTTTTCATGTCACTTCAGGCGCTAGTCGAGCGATTACACCAGGGCGAACTCGTGCCCTATTTGGGGGCTGGAGCCGTGGTAGGCGCGACCCACGAGGGTCAACCCATGCCGGCAGACAGTCATTCCCTCATTTTGGCGATGAATAACGGCCAGCCCATGGCGCCCAAGCTGATGTACGAGTTTCCGCGGGCGGCGATGAATTTGGAGCTGAAAAAAGGCCGCAAATTCATCACCCAATTTTTGGTGAAGCTCTATCAGGACACCCCCTGGTCCTTGGCGCCGCTCCACGCGAAGCTCAGCCAAATGAAACTGCCGTACCTCATCGATACCAACCGCGATACCCAGCTCCAGCGCCACATGGGCGACCACACCCTGATTTGTGGACTGTCGCGGATTACCGGCACGGATTATCGCTTCAAGCTCTTTGAGCAACGGGCCGGCAACTATCAACCCCGCGAACTGGCTGCGGTGGATACGGCGCTGCCCGTGCTGTTTAAGCCCTTGGGCACGCCCCTGCCGGAGGCGAATTTCATCGCTTCCGATGCGGATTTTGTGGATTACATCACGGAGCTCATGGGGGGGTTTGCGATTCCCGATTTTGTCAAGCGCTATCGCAAACAGCGCCAATATCTGTTTATCGGCATGCGGTTTTTGCGGGATACGGAGCGCATGGTCATGAGCGATTTGATTTACGACGCCCACGGGGAAACCGCCGGTTACGCCTTGATCGCCGAGCCGAGTTTGAAAGAACTGAAGTTTTGTAAGCGCCTGAATATTGAAATCGTGCGCGCCGATGTGCCGGATTTACTGGCCCTATTGAGCTAGGCGGCATCGCCGCAACGAAAAAACGGCAGCGCTATCGCTGCCGTTTTTTTATGGCCGCCGCGCGGCGATGGCGTTACGCCGGGGTCAGCGAAGCGGTGAGTTGATCGACTAACGCCAATAACTTCTCGCCGCCCGCCGGACGGGTCGTATCAGCGCCTTCGCGGGTGAGCACCGCATCCACCACCTGGCGCAGTTCCCCCAAATAGCCTTGAGCGTCCTGGGGCAACACCAGCCCCTTGCGCACCGCCTGTTGGAGCTGTTCTGCCCCGCGCACCAGCAAATCCATCATGCCGGCCACGGTATCCGTGGGGAGCATGGTGGCCAAATCGCCCTCGGCCACCGCCGCAATCGTGGCCCGCAAGGCCCGACGGCTCATGTCGATGGTGGTGGCCTGTTCTAGGCGCTGCAATGTCCGAATCCCCACGGTAATCCGCGATGCCTCTTCCCCATCAAACCAATTCGCCGCGAGACAAATCCCGGCGGCGAGCATTTGGGCAAAGGGCTGGTCGCGGATCGCCTCGTTGAGATCCCCGGTGGTTTGGTAGGCGGGTTTGAGCAAATGGGCCGTCAAGGTGGCTGTCGTGATGCCTTCAACCAGCAGATTGGTGGTCTCGCCGATGAGGCGCCATTCGCCCTGGGCTTGAGGACCGGCGGGCGTCTGCGCGTAGGGTTGGGCGATTTGCAGGGCTTGGTCGTCGGTTTTCGCCGCCAATTCCACGATCACGGCGTCGCACTTTTGACCGTCGATGTCCACAAAACCGTCCCACACCACGGAGTAGCCTTGCAGGGCGTCGGCTTGGCGGTGTACCGCCTGGAGCGCCATTTCTAAGGCGTCGTCGTAGGCGCCATAGCGAAACCGCTCGATGAGTCGCTCGCCATCGGTTTGACGCCAACTCATCACAAACGGCGCAAATGGCTCAGCGCCCACCAGTGCCGACAGCCCATAATCCAGGGCTTGGGTGAGATAGCGACGGCGCTCTGCTGTCAAGACCAGGTCCTGGGTAGAGGGCGCAGAAGAGGGGGTATTGGTCATGGTATTGGCTCAATGTCGGAAAAGTGACAATTTATTAAGACCCGCCGATGTCGCCAAAGTGCGACCGGTGGACGGCGAAGGGCGGGGTAAGTAGGCGACCCGGGCGGCGGCGCTGGCCTGCGGTTTGCGCCACACTGGCATCACAAGCCGAGCCAGCGCCCCGAGTAGCAACCCCGGGCGGCGGCGGATTCGGTAGGGTGCCCGTCGATGCCGACGGGCGGATGTGGTTAACCCCAGGAGTGACCTTGGTGAACGCTCGATCGACACAGGACACGCCGCGGCTGCGGCGCCCCAAACGCGGGGGAACGCGACTGATTGCGACGCCCGCACCGGCCACGGATCGGTGGGTGTTGTCCTACGCGGACTTTTTGCTGCTGCTGTTTGCCCTGTTTGCCCTGTTGTACGGCACGGCAGCGTGGGAACTAGAGCAGCTGCGGGCGGCGCAGCCGAAGGTCGTCCCGATGCCCCCGACGGATTTTGCCCCCTGGCGCTTCGTGAATGACGACGCAAAGCCGGCCTGGCGCTGGGTGCGGGACGACGCGCCGCCCCCGCCCGCCGCGCCGCCCGTCGACTCGGTGGCACCGCCCGCTGTTCCTACCGATCCCCTGTTGGATTCCATGCGGGCCCTGCGCCAGGCGGTTCACCACCTCATCGAGCGGGGCGAGGTGTCGTTGCACCGGTCGGCGGCGGGCTTGGAATTGGAGATTCGCACCCAAGTGCTGTTTGCCAGCGCCAGCGCCGACCTTCAGCCGACGGCAACCACCCTGCTGTGGCGCCTGGCGCAGGTGCTGAAACCGCTCCCCCACCCAATTCGCGTGGAAGGCTTTACAGACAATCTCCCCATTTCGACGGCGGTGTTCCCCTCCAATTGGGAGCTATCCGCCGCCCGATCGGCGTCGGTGGTGCATGTGCTGGCCGACGCCGGCGTCGCCCCCCAACGACTCGCCGCCGTGGGCTACGGGGAGTTTCAGCCCATCGCCCCCAACGACAATCCCGAAGGCCGCGCCCGCAATCGGCGGGTGGTGCTCGTGGTGGTGGCCCCCCTGGGCACCGGCGACGCGCATATCCCGTCGGCGGTGATCCCGGCGGGCTTCGATCGACCGGAACCCTAGCGCGCCATGTCCGACGCCCTGTTGTATCTGCTCGCCCTCGGGGCGCTTTTACTGGCGAGTGGTCTTTTGGGACTGCTGGGCTACCTGGTGGCCCTGGTGCAGCGCCGTCAGGAAGACCCGGCGTTTCGCGCGTCGCCCCGCCAGGATGTGGGCGAAATTCGGCGGCTCATTGCCCAGGTGCTGGCCGAAATGCAGACGCTGCGCGGGCCCTTGACCGCATCCACCGCCGCCTGGACCGCCATGGAACAACGGCTTCAGCGCCTGGAAGGTCGGCTCAACCAGATCCGCGAGCCCCTCGACGCCAGCCAAGCCGAACCCATGACCCGCACCCTGTTGGACATTGCCGCCAAGCTGTCTCGGCGGGGGAGCAACGCGGAGGATTTGGTGCGCTTTTTGGGCTTAACCCCCGGCCAGGCCGAACTCATTCGCCGCCTGAACTCGGAATCGAGTTGGGTGAATGAACCAGCACTGGTGGCCGAACCGCTGCCCGCCACCGAGCGCCCCGCGGCGATGACGCCGCCACCGGCGCCCCTAGACCCGATACCGCCCATGCACCAAGCGGCGTCCCTCGCGGCATCGCTTACCGCCCGCGACCACCCGTCCGCGCCGGCGTTTGTCCCCCGGGATCCCTCAAAAGACCCGGCCAAGGACCCCGAAACCATGCGTCAAATCTTCGACACCGCCGCGCGGCTGTCCCGCCAGGGCAGCGGCGCAGGGGAATTGGTAGAACTGTTTGGGCTAACCCCCGGCGAAGCCGAATTGATTCGGCAATTTCATACCCCCGAGGGAGACAATGGGTCGTCCCGCGAGCCCCCCCTTCCATGAACACCGTCGGCCTCGCCACGGTCACCTGGGGAGAATGGTGCGAACAACGGCTATTTGCGCGGGATTTGCGCAGTTACGACCCGGTGACGCGGCTGTTTTTGCAGTTAGGCCAAATGATCTACGGCATCGCCAGCAAATTCGTCGATGGCTACTTCAACCATGTGGCCGCCAGCCTGTGCTTCACCACCCTGGTCTCCATGGTGCCGCTGCTGGCCGTGAGCTTTTCCGTGCTGAAAGCCTTTGGGGTGCAAAACCAACTCGAACCGTTTTTGTTGCAGCTCCTCGAGCCCCTGGGCGACCAGGGCAGCGAAATCTACTTACGCATCCGCGAGTTTGTGGACAATTTGCAGGTAAGCGTTCTGGGATCCATCGGGATCATCGCCCTGTTTTACACGGTGGTCGCGCTTATTCAGAAGATCGAATACTGCTTTAACGAGATTTGGCATGTGAGCAACTTTCGGTCGATTGGCCGACGGTTTAGCGACTACTTGAGCGCAGTGCTCATTGGGCCCGTGCTCATGTTCACCATCACCAGCCTGTCCAAGCAGGCCATGCAGAGCGAGGCCTTTACCTGGCTGGTGTCGTTCCAGCCGGTGGGCTTTCTCGTGTTTCAAATCACCGAATGGACCCCCTATTTCATCACCTGCGGGATCTTCGCGTTTCTCTACGGCTACATTCCCAATATCTCGGTGAGCTTTGTCGCGGCGATCATCGGCGGGCTGTTTAGCGGCATCATGTGGTATTCCAGCGGTCAGCTGTTCGCGAGCCTCGTGGTGAGTTCCACCACCTATTCGGCGGTGTATTCCGGCTTTGCCGCACTGATTTTGTTCATGGTCTGGCTTTACGTGGGGTGGATGGTCGTCCTGGTGGGCGGCCAAATCGCTGCCTATTACCAATATCCCCACCTGCTCTATCCCCAGGGGCGATCCCACAACGATCACCGCACGCGGGAAGAAATCGCCTTAGAAATCATGGTGGCGGTGGGCTTAACCTATTACCACCGCCGCCCCGGCTTAACGCTAGAACGCCTAGAACAGACCTATATGTCCCTGCGGCCGGGACTGCTGCGGGAACTGGTCGCGCTGTTGGTGCGCCAGGGGCTGCTGTTAGAAACCAACCACCAGCCCTCGCGCTTTGTCCCGGGGCAAGACCTGGGCAATCTCCCCCTCAGCCAGATTTTGCAAGCGCTACGTGGGGCAGAAAGCGGCGTCGATACCGTGCCGACGGTGCAGCGCCTCATGGCGGAAATGCAGGCCGCCCAGGATCAAGCTCTGGCGCGGCGCACCCT
>DAIUCA010000071.1:0-11273 GCA_036846405.1 Candidatus Competibacteraceae bacterium | reverse complement strand
GTACCACCCCGCAGACCCCCGCCCGCCGCACCTGGGCCAACACCGCATCCAATGCCCGCCGTGCGTGAACGATCACGGGCAAATCCAGCGACCGCGCCACCGCCAACTGGGCCGCGAAGTACCGCTGCTGTTCCCGCCAATCCAACCCCGCCACGAAGCCATCCAAGCCGCATTCGCCCACCGCCACCGCTTTGTGATCCGTCAACCACGCGGGCAACGCGGCCACATCCACCGCCTGGTGATCCGCCAAATACAGGGGATGCAAACCGTAGGCGGCGTGCCACGACCCCGGTTGTCCCATGAAATCTGCCGTCAACGCATTCGCGGCGACGGTCACCTGCGCCAAGCGCGTCCAATCTGCCCGCCGAATCCCCGGAATCACGCCGCCTGTCACGTGTTCATCACAGGCCCGTCGGACAATTGCCTTCTGCGGTTCAGCCCCGCCCCCCGCCAGCTGCGGATCGTCCAAGTGACAGTGGCTATCAAACCATTCCCGCCCCATTGCCTCTCACCTCGCACGACAATTCGACTATTATCGAACTATGAACCATGAACTCGCCATTCGCGTGTTTGCGGCCCTCGCCCATGACCATCGCTTGGCCCTCGTGCGCCAATTGATTCGCGGGGGCAGCGCGGGGGTGAGCGCGGGCGGCTTGGCAACGGCGCTGCAACTGCCGCCGGCCACCGCGTCGTTTCACCTGAATTATCTGGTGAACGCCGGCGTGGTGCGTCGTTGCCGCGAGGGACGTACCCAAATCTACTGCCTCGACATGGCCCAGTTGCGGGGCGTGCTCGATTACTTGACGGCCCATTGCTGCGTGGACCACGCGGCGGCCTGTGACCTTTCCCCCCACCCTCTGGAGTGCGCCATGAGCGATTCCGTGTTTAACGTGCTGTTTCTGTGTACTGGCAATTCCGCCCGCAGCGTCATGGCGGAAGCGTTGTTGAACCACTGGGGCAAAGACCGCTTCCGCGCCTACAGCGCCGGCAGCCAGCCCAAGGGCGAAATCCACCCCATGACGCTGCAACTCCTGGAACGCCTGAAGTTCCCGACGGACGGCTTGCGGAGCAAATCGTGGGATGAGTTCGCCACCCCCGACGCGCCGCCGCTGAATTTCGTGTTCACCGTGTGCGACAACGCTCGGGGCGAAGCCTGTCCCCTGTGGCCGGGGCAACCGATCACGGCCCACTGGGGCGTGGACGACCCCGCTGCCGCCGACGGCACCGAAGCCCAGCGGATGCAAGCCTTCCGCGAGGCGTTCCGCCTGCTGGAAGCGCGGATCAAAGCCTTCGCCAGCCTTCGGCCAAAATCTCTGGAGCGGGTCGCCATCCAGAAGAAGGTCGACGACATCGGCCAGATGCAGGAGTAACTTTCCCCGTCGGATTAAAACGCAAAAGGGCGCGATTCGCGCCCTTTTTTCGTGGAGATCGCTGCAATTACGCGCCAAACGTGCCTTTTGCCTGCATATCCGCGTGGTACGACGAGCGCACCATGGGCGCCGACGCCACTTGGGAAAAGCCCATGGCCAAGGCCACGTCCCGCAGCCGCGAAAATTCGTCGGGATGGACGAATTCGGTCACCGGCAGATGGTGTTTGCTGGGTTGCAGGTACTGGCCGAGGGTGAGCATGTCCACGTCGTGGGCGCGCAAATCCGCCATCACCGCCTCGACTTCCTCGGCGGTCTCGCCCACCCCGAGCATCAAGCCCGATTTCGTCGGCACGCCCGCGTGGTGGGTCTTAAACCGCTGCAATAGGACGAGAGATTCGGCGTAATCCGCGCCGGGCCGCACTTGCCGATAGAGCCGCGGCACGGTTTCCAGGTTGTGGTTGAACACGTTGGGCGGCTCTTGGGCGAGGATCGCGAGGGCCGTGTCCAGGCGACCGCGAAAATCCGGCACCAACACTTCGATTTGAATCGTCGGCACGGCGGCGCGAATCGCCGCGATGCAGGCGGCGAAATGGGCCGCGCCGCCATCTCTTAGGTCGTCCCGATCCACGGAGGTAATCACCACATACCGCAGGTTCATCGCCGCAATCACCCGGGCCAGGTTGGCGGGTTCGTCGGCGTCGGGGGGCAGGGGCCGTCCGTGGGCCACATCGCAAAACGGACAGCGTCGCGTGCAAATCGCCCCCAAAATCATGAACGTCGCCGTGCCGTGCTTGAAGCATTCCCCCAAGTTGGGACAGGCCGCCTCCTCGCAGACGGAATGCAGTTGGTGGTCGCGCATGACCTTTTTGAGCTGCTCGACCTGGGGGCCACCGGGAATCGGCGCGCGAATCCAGCTGGGCTTTTTGGGCATCGTCTCAGTGGGCGCGATTTTGATGGGGATGCGGGCCATTTTTTCGGCCCCGCGCAGCTTTTCTCCCGCCACGAGGGACGGTTGGCGCGGCGGTAAATCCACAGTTTTATTCGTCATTGGGATGATCCTTGATGGTGGTTGAACGAGAAGCCGACGAAGCCGCCGTCAGGCGATCCGCCAGCCGTTGGGCGAGGGCGACGCCCAAGGCCAGCGGGGTCACGGTGAGGTTTACATCGCGCAGTTGAGTCATTTCGAGGCCCGCGTACCCGCAGGGATGAATCCGTTGAAACGGGCTTAAATCCATCGCTACGTTGACGGCGAGGCCGTGATAACAGCCCGGGCGGCGCAGCCGTAACCCCAGGGAGGCCAGCTTGCGGTGACTGCCGTCGGCCGCCGCCAGATATACCCCCGGCGCGTCGGGGCGGGGATAGCCGCGAATCCCCTGGTCGGCGAGCCAATCCACCAGCAGCTGTTCCAGTAGCGTCACCAGCGGGCGGGCGTTGAGGCCCCGGCGGCGCCAATCCACCAGGGGATACAGCACCAGTTGTCCCGGGCCGTGGTAGGTGATTTGGCCACCGCGATCCGTGGACACCACGGGAATATCCCCCGGATCCAGCAGATGCTCGGGTTTGCCCTGCATTCCTTGGGTAAACACGGGTTCGTGTTCCAGCAGCCAGAGTTCGTCGGGGGTATCGGGCTGTCGGGTATCGGTGAACTGCTGCATGGCGGCGTAAATCGGCTTGTAGGGCTGGGGCGCGGTGAACGCCCGATAGCCGCAATCAGCCGTTAACGCCTGCCAGAGGGGCCAATTGTTCACAGCACGAAGCGAATGCGGGGGTGTTGCGACAGTTCGCGGTAAATCGCGTCGAGTTGGCGGCGATTTTCTACGAACACCGTCACGCTCACGGCGAGGTATTTGCCGTGTTTGCTCGGGCGCTCGGTGAGTTGGTCGTCGGTGAGGGTGGGAATGTGGAGCTGTACCAAGGCGAGCACCAGCGAACGCACGTCGTCGCCTTCGCCCACGGCCTTAATCAGAAAATCACAGGGGTATTGAATCAGGCTCTCGTCGGCGACGGGGTCGTTCATAGGACGATCTCCGCGCCCGCGCCGCATTCTGCGACTTTTTGGGCTTGATACAGGGCAAACAGTCGCCGCCACACAGGCCCGGGTTGGCCGTCGCCGATGGGTTGGCCGTTTACGGTGACCACGGGCACGAGTTCTTTAGTCGAACTCAGCATCCACAGCTCGCTGGCGGTGGCGAGCATCCCCACGGGAAGCGGCCGCTCTTCCACCGGAACGCCGGCCGTGCGCGCGATGTGGAGGGTGAGCAGCCGCGTGATGCCCGGCAAAATGTGGGTGGTGCAGGGGGGCGTCATGAGCACGCCGTCTTGCACCAGGCAAAGGTTACCGGCACTGGTTTCGAGCAGTTCCCCCTCGCGCACCAACAAAGCGTCGTCGGCGCCGGCCTGGTTGGCGTCCATCAGGCCCAAAATGTTCGCCAGCAGCGCGACGCTTTTAATGTCGCAGCGATTCCACCGTTGGTCGGTGACCGTGTTGAGGGAAATGCCCTGGTGCCAAATGGCCAGGTTGTGGCGAATGGGATTGGCCATGGCGAACACGGTGGGCGTCGTGGTGGGGTCGATTTTGTGTTCCCGCTTGGCCGGGGCGCCGCGGGTGATTTGGAGATAAATCGAGAGATGACCGCCGCCGTTGTGGTCGACGAGCTGTTGAAACAGCTGCGGCCAGTCTGTGTGAACGACGATTTTAAGGGCGGTCAAGCTGCGGTGGAGACGGTCTAGGTGGGGTTGCAGCCCAAAGGGCTTGCCGTTGTAGACGGGGATGACTTCGTAAATGCCGTCGGCGAATAAAAAGCCCCGGTCCAGGGGCGAAATGCGGGCGGTCGAGCGGGGCAGCCACTCGCCGTTGAGGTACACGATGGGATCAGACATGGGAGCACTCGGAAGGCGGTATCGATTTGCGTTGTGAATTCAACGGGTTAACCCAGAGTAAAGGGTTACTCAAACCAGCTGTAGACCCAGCGCCAGGCCCCATCGTGAATTTGTCCCAACCAACCCGCTGACTCGACCGCCGTGAGGGCCACGAGCGGGACTTCGCCGTAGACCTGATTGCCCAATTTCACTTGCAACAGGCCATAGGTTTTGCCGGCCTCGATGGGGGCGTCCAGGCTGGCGGGTACTTGGGGAAGGGTTTGCACATCGCCGCCGCGACCCTTGGGCAGGGTGAGGGCAACCGGTGTGGCGACGCCCAGGGCGACTTTGGCTTGGGTGCCAAACCACACGCGGGTTTCGGTCACGGGCTGTTGGGGCGTAAACAGTTCGCGGGTTTCAAAATGGCGGTAGCCGTGGTTGAGCAGGGTTTGGGTGGCTTCAAAGCGACTTTTCACGCTTTCGGCGCCGAAAATGACGCTAATCAAGCGCATGTTGTCCCGCACCGCCGACGCCGCCAAGCAGTAGCCCGCCGAGGAGGTATGGCCCGTTTTCCCCCCGGCCACCGTGGGATCCTGGAACAGCAGCTGATTGCGGTTTTGTTGGGTAATCGGCTTGCCACGGGCGGTGCCGCCGGGCGGGGGATAGGTGAATTCTTTCACGGAATAGCGGGTGTATTGCTCGGGAAACTGGCGGATGAGCGCCCGCACCAGCAGCGCGATGTCCCGCACGGAGGTGCCGTGATCCGGGTGGGATAGCCCCGACGCATTCATAAAATTGCTGTTCTTCAACCCCAACTCGCCCGCCACCTGGTTCATAAGCACGGCGAAAGCCTCTTCGCTGCCGGCCACGTGTTCGGCAAGCGCTACGGCGGCGTCGTTGCCGGACTGCACCACCAAGCCCATCAACAAATCGTCCACCGACACGCGGCTGCCCACCTCGATGAACATCCGCGAGCCGCCGGTTTTCCAAGCCCTTTCGCTGACGGCGACCTGGTCGGTGGCGCGGATGTCGCCACGGGCAATCGCCCGATACACCACGTACGCCGTCATGATTTTGGTGATGCTGGCCGGCTCGAGGCGCTCATCGGCGGCGCTCTCGGCGAGGGTTTGGCCGCTCGCTGCGTCCATGAGGATGAAGGCTTTGACCGACAGGGTCGGCGCTTCGGGGGGGACTTGACCCCAGCTGGCGGTTGCCCAGGTGAGGGCGAGGAGGAAAGAACCCAGCCACGGCCACCGGGCCGCGGGTTGAGAGGAGATACGCATGGAATGCCTCGCAATCATGAAGAAACCAGTTAACGCGACCGTCGGGGGGGCACGGCGGGCCTGGGCGATTTGAGCCGTTGATAGGGCGGCAACGCCACGACTTCCACCCGCGCCACGCCGGTATTCACCATGCCCAAGGCGCGGGCCGCCCCGTAGGAAAGGTCGATGATGCGTTCGTCGCCCACAAAGGGGCCGCGGTCGTTGACGCGCACGATGATGTGTCGCCCGTTGTGCAGGTTGGTGACTTGAACGTAACTCGGCAGTGGCAGCGATCGGTGGGCGGCGCTGAGTTCGTGCATGTTGTAACGCTGGCCACTGGCGGTTTTGCGCCCGTGAAAGCCCGGGCCATACCAGGACGCCAAACCCTGTTCCCGATAGCCCGCGCTGGTGGGCCACACCTTGTAGGTGCGCCCGCGGACGCGATATTCGGCCCGGTTGCCGCTGCGGCTGGGCGGTTCGAGCCGCAGGTTTGGCGACGACAGCTTGGGTGAGGAGGGGGCTTGCATGGCGCGACGGTCAGTGGCCCTTGGGGCGTCGTCGGGGGAGGGCAGTGTGCTACAGGCGCTCAACCAGAGGGGTAAACACAGCAGGCAAATGCGGCGAAAGGCAGGGTTTTGGGACAAACGCAAACGCGGCAAATAGGGATACATGGTGGGCATCTCGTCACTCTCATGTCGCCACACACTAAAGTTGTATTTCCACAACGCAAGTCGCCGATTTGACACAGTTCCCGCTGCCCTCACGGCCGTTGGCGGGCGGCGATCACCAAGCCAAAGCTGCTCAACACGATCACCACTGCGGTGCCGCCGTAGCTCATGAGAGGCAGCGGCAGACCCACCACCGGTAACAGGCCGCTCACCATGGAAAGGTTCACCAGGGCGTACACGAGGAAGGTAAACGACAGGCTGCCGGCGAGGAGTTGCCCAAAGGTCGAGGGACAGGCCGCTGCAATCATGAGGCCGCGGACAGTGATAAGCAGATACAAACTCACCAAACCCACCGCACCCACAAAGCCAAATTCCTCGCTAAACACGGCAAAGATAAAATCCGTGTGACCTTCCGGGAGAAAATCCAAATGGGCTTGGGTGCCCTGGGTCCAGCCCTTGCCGTACAGCCCGCCCGATCCGATGGCGATTTGCGACTGGGCAATGTTCCAGCCGGTGCCCAGGGGGTCGGCGTTGGGGTCGAGAAAGGTAAGCACCCGTTGGCGTTGGTAGTCGTGCATCACATAGGTCCAGAACAGCGGCGCGGCGGCGGCCGCAATCGTGAGTAGACCGGTAATCAGCCAGCCATTCATCCCCGCGAGAAACAGCACCGCTGCCCCCGAGGTGGCCACGAGCAGGGCGGTGCCCAAATCCGGCTGCTTCAGAATCAGCAGAAAGGGCACCAGGGCAATGACGCCCCCCACCAGGAGATGCAGCCAATTGGGCGGCAGCGGTCGGTGGGCGAAATACGCCGCCAGCATCAGCGGCATGGCGAGGCGCATGAACTCTGAGGGTTGAAAGCGAATGCCCACATACAGCCATCGCTGGGCGCCTTTGCTTTCCACCCCCACCAGCAGCACGGCGATCAGCAGCACCAGCACCACGGCGTAAAAGCCGGTGCACATGCGCATCCAAAACGCCAGCGGGATTTGGGCGATCACCAGCATCAGCCCAAAGCCCAGGGCGAGGCGCTGGCCTTGGGCGATGACCAGGTCAAAGTTGCGGTCGCTGGCGCTGTAAAGCGTCGCCAGACCCGTGGCAGCTAATAGCAGCAGCAGCCCCACGAGCACGGTATCCCAAGCCAATTTCACGGCGCGGGCCTCACGGTTGGCGGACGGCCAGCGCGGGGAGTCGGCGCTTGAGCCAGGCGTCGGTGACCTGGCGAGCAATGGGCGCGGCGGTGGAACTGCCCCCGCCTCCATGTTCCGCAATGACGGCGACGGCGATTTGCGGGTTGTCCGCCGGCGCGAAGGCCATGAACAGGGCGTGGTCGTGAAGGTGTTTGGGAAGGTTGCGGGCGTTATAGCTGCCGCCTTTGAGGGAAAACACCTGGGCCGTGCCGGTTTTGCCGGCCATGCGATAGCGCAGGGTTTTGCCCACCTTGCGGGCGGTGCCGTGTTTGCCATGAACCACCTGTTCTAGCCCTTGGGTAACCGCAGTCCAGTGGTGGGCTTGGCTTATGGGAATGGGCGCGAGGGGCTGTGGTGGGGTCTTGATGCGCGGCGCGTCGCCCTGGTCTTCCGTCGAGTGGAGGATGCGCGGGGTAAAGCCCCGACCGCGATTGGCGAGGGTTGCCGTCGCGTGGGCGAGCTGCAGGGGCGTGGTCAACATGTAGCCCTGGCCAATGCTCGCAATCACCGTTTCCCCCGGCAGCCAGGTTTTGCCATAGCTCGCCTGTTTCCAGGCAGGTGAGGGATTCACCCCCGTGCGCTCGAAGGGCAAATCCACCCCGATGGGACGGCCAATGTCGAATAGGGCCAAATAATCGTGCATTCGCTGGATGCCCATCTCCATGGAGAGTCGGTAAAAATACACATCCACCGAGGCATACAGGGCCTTGTAGACGTTGGTCATGCCGTGGCCGCTGCGCTTCCAATCGCGGAACCGGTGGCGGGAATTGGGGAGCGAAAAGTAGCCCGGACAGTACAACTGCTTGTCGGGATGAATAAATCCGCCTTCGAGGGCGGCGAGGGCCACAAAGGGTTTAATCGTCGATCCCGGCGGATACATGCCCCGCAAGGCCCGATGGAATAGGGGACGGTTTTTGTCCTCGCTGAGCCGTTGATAGTCGTCGTGGGAAATGCCGTTCACAAACAGGTTGGGGTCAAATGTCGGACGACTGGCCATGGCGAGGATTTCGCCATTGCGTGGGTCGATGGCCACGACAGCGCCGTTGTGGTCGCCCAACGCCGTTTCCGCCGCCTGCTGCAAGCCAATATCCAAGCTCAAGTACAAATTCTTACCGGCCGTCGCGGGTTGTTTATCGACCTCCTGAATAATGCGGCCCGCCGCGTCCATTTCCACCAGCCGATGACCCACCCGCCCGTGCAATTCCGTTTCGTAAAACCGTTCCACTCCTTCCTTACCGGTATGGGTTGTCCCGCGATACTGACCGCTGTCGAGCCGTTCCAAATCCCGCTTATCCACCCGCCCCACATAGCCAATCACGTGAGATGCCACGGTGGTAAGGGGGTAATGCCGCGTGAGATCGGTCTGAATCGCGACGCCGGGTAGGCGATGGAGCCGCGCGGCGACCTGGGCCACTTCCGCGTCCGTCAAATTGCCCTTGAGCACCGTGGGTTGATGGCGATTGCTCCGCTGTAATTGGCGGCGAAACCGTTGGATTTCTTCTTCGCTCAAGTGAAGCAGGGCGGTAAGGATATTCAAGGCGGCGTCCAGATCAGTGACTTGGGCGCGGGTCAATTCCACATGGTAGGACGGTAAGTTGTCCGCCAATAACCTGCCGTTGCGATCAAAAATCCGCCCCCGCGTGGGGGGTAAGGGAAGCAAGCGCAAGCGATTGGCATCGGCTTGGGTATGGAATTGGGCGTGATTGACGACTTGTAGCCGATACAGTTGGGTGAGCAGCGTCCCCACGAGGCCGCCGCACAGCAGGAACGCTACCAGCGTCCTTGCCATAAACCGCCATTGATCCCGATGAGTGCTGTCTTCGGCATCGCGGGCATGGATCAGGCGCGACGGTAAATGGGACGACAGCTGTCCTGAATGTCCGAGATGCCGCATTACGTTTCCTCTTTGGTTTGCAATTCAACTAACCCCACCCAGCGGCAGAGTTCCCGCAACAGCATGACTACCCACGGCCAAAAGATCGCGCCGCCTAGGGCAGTGCCTAGGGCGGTTCCCAGGGCCACGAGGCTAAAATTGAGATAACCGCTCATGCCGTCGATGACCGTCATGAGTAGGGGGTCGAGGAGCAGCAGCGGGCAGATGACGAGGGTTTGGCGCCAAAGCGGGTAATGACGCAGCGGCTCGGCCCCTTGGGCCATGGCATAGCCCAGGAGGGCGAACACCAGGCCCTGTTGCCCCAACAGCGTGCCGTGGGCGGCATCGCTCGCGGTGCCCCAACACCAGCCGTTTACGAGGCCGACGCGCTCTGGAAAGTAGATACACCAGTACAGCAGCACGAGGGCGAGCCAGTTGGGGCGAAAAAAGTCTGCCCAGCCCGGCAGCACCACGAGATTGCCCAGAAGCGCGAGGAAAAAGCTGCCCCAAATGAGGGACCGTCCAGCGGGGGGATTCACGGCGGCAACGGAAGGGCCGCTGGCGTCGGCACGAGCAGCAGGATTTCGCGGAGTTGGTTCAGCGCACTCAGCGGTGTGGCCGTGATGTGGGCGAAAGACTGGCCTGGATCCGACTCTACTTGGGTAACCCGCGCCACCGGATAGCCCCCGGGATAGATGCCGTCGAGGCCCGAGGTGACGAGGAGATCGCCCACGCGAATGTCCTGGTCGTAGAGCACGTGGTTCAGCGCCAAGCCCCCGCGCACCCCATTGCCCACGGCCACGGTGCGCAGGCCGTTGCGCACCACTTGGAGCTGCATGGAATGGTGGGCGTCGTTAATCAGAATCGCCCGCGCCGTGAACGGATAGACCGCCTCGATTTGGCCCACGAGGCCGTCCGCATCCACCAAAGGTTGTCCCACGACGACCCCATGCTGGGCACCTTTATCCAAGAGAATTCGCGGGCGATTGGGGTTTTGTTCCACCCGCACGATGCGCGCAATGAGGCTCGTGTCTGTGGGGGCTTCGGCGGTCGAGCCCAACAGCCGTTTTAAGCGGCGGTTTTCCGCTTCTAATTCGCTCAAGCGGTGCAATTGGGCCTGTTGCAACAGCAATTGCCGTTGCAGTTCCTGATTTGCCGCTTGCAACGCTTGGTAATTGGTCGCGCCTTGGGTCAGCACCGACACCGTTTGCGCCGGCAACTGGGCAAGCTGCTGTACGGGCGTGAGTAGCCCCACCAAGCCGCTGCGCCAGGCCAGCAGATGCGGGTCGTGGCGATAGTCCAACACCATCAGCAGCGCGGATAAGCCGAGGCACATCAATAACTTGAGATGCAGCATCCAAGAATGGGTCGGGGCCTCTTCCGGCGAGGCCGACAGCAAAAAGCCCCCCTCGGGGGGCGTCCGCGCGTAGCGGTGGGGAAAATCGTCGGGGGTCATACCCACCAAAACCTCGGCGATGGCGACGTTACTCGATGCCAAACAGGTGTGGCCCCAAACGATCGATAAAGTCGAGGACCTTGCCGCCGCCCCGGGCCACGCAGGTGAGCGGGTCTTCGGCGGGAATCACGTTAATGGAGGTTTCTTCCATCAACAGACGGTCGATGTCCCGCAGCAAGGCGCCGCCGCCGGTCACCACCATGCCTCGGTCGGCCACGTCGGCGATGAGTTCCGGGGGGGTCTGTTCCAGGGCCTTTTTCGCCGCAAACACGATGCTGCCCAAGGGTTCTTGAATCGCCTCAAACACCTGGCGGCTGTTAATCACAAAGCTCTTGGGCACCCCCTCGGCGAGGTTGCGACCGCGCACTTCGAGTTCGCGGTTTTCGCTGTCCGGATGCGCGGCGCCCACGGTGATTTTGATGTGTTCCGCCGTGGGTTCGCCGATGAGAATGCCGTGGTGACGCCGCACATAATTAATGATCGCCTCATCCAGGCGGTCGCCGCCCACCCGCACTGCGTCCGCATACACCAGGCCATCCAGGGAAATAATCGCGATTTCCGTGGTGCCGCCGCCGATGTCGAGCACCATAGAACCGCG
>DAIUCA010000070.1:0-11439 GCA_036846405.1 Candidatus Competibacteraceae bacterium | reverse complement strand
TCGATAAGCATGCAAATAGTCGGTGTAACAGACAGCACACTGACGATAGACCGGTGGCAGCGATTGCCACAGTGCCCGCGCGCCCGCTTGATCTCGTGATCCGATATGGGCGCCCACGATCTCTCGGGTGTCTCCATCGATGGCGAGCCAGATCCACTGAGAACACCCCTTATTGCCCACGAAAGACCAGAGCTCATCGCATTCAATTCGCAGGCGTCCTTTTTTTTTTGGATCGAACCGTCACCTGTTGCGGCACCTGCTCATATTTCTGGTTCACATATCGCTGCAACCAAAGCTCAGAAACCTCCGCCACGCGCGCGATCCCCGCCAAGGGCAATCTCTCCAAAAGCAGCTTATCTATTAACGCCTTCGTGTCGTCTGAAATGAGCTTTTGTTGGGGGTGCTGTACAAATTGGCGTCCACAATTTCGACAGCGATGATTCTGTTTTCCATTATGAATCCGCCCATTTTTGACGGTGTGGGTTGAGCTGCAACGAGGACAAGTAGGAGATGCGTCGGTCATTTCAATCAGTCTGTTTGGGTTAAGACACGAATCTTCAGATTATCATCCTTATCTGTTTATCTTCACCACCCTTGCAGGAGCTTTGGGCGATCAAGGCAAAGATGAACGCAGAATCAGGGTGCAGCATCCAGAAACTGGCAGATCAAGCCCGTCAGTTCGACCTTGAGGCAACTTTGACGAATCTTCGCCAGTTGAATCAAAGGGCTTGATCCAGGGGAAACACCTGGGCGGCGCGGACGGTGACGCGGCAACGGTCGTGGTGGGCGAGTTGCAACTGGCTCAGGCGCTCGCGGTCGAGGGCGATTTCCAGGGGCTGCTCGCCGATGTCGAGTTCGATGCGCACGGTGGGGCCGATCACGTGGATGTGGCGAATGATGCCGGTGCCGTCGGCGTCCCGCTGGAGATCCAGGTCGTGGGGACGGACGAAGGCCACCCCGGGGCCGTCGGGCAGATCCACGGCGATGTCGGCGACGAACCCCAGCAGTTGGGCTTGACCGCCGGAGATTTTGCAGGGCACGCGGTTGATTTGGCCCAAAAAGTCGTAGACGAAGGCGGTGGCGGGCTGGTCGTAAACCTCCGTCGGCGTCCCCACCTGTTCGATGCGCCCATGGCTCATCACCACCACGCGGTCGGCGAGTTCGAGGGCTTCTTCCTGATCGTGGGTGACGAACACGCTGGTGAGCTGCATTTCGTCGTGGAGTCGGCGCAGCCAACGGCGCAGTTCCTTGCGCACCTTGGCGTCGAGGGCGCCGAAGGGTTCGTCCAACAGCAGAAATTTCGGCTCGATGGCGAGGGCGCGGGCGAGGGCGATGCGTTGGCGCTGGCCGCCGGACAGCTGGTTGGGATAACGGTCGCCCAGTTGGCTCAACTGCACGAGTTCGAGCAGCGCGTTCACCCGCCGACGAATCTCCGCCGCCGGCGGTCGCAGGGCCTTGGGCCGGACTTCTAAGCCAAAGGCCACGTTCTTAAAGACGGTCATGTGGCGAAACAGGGCGTAATGCTGAAACACGAAGCCCACTTGGCGATGGCGCGGGCTTTGGGAAATGGCCTCTTCGCCGTCGATGAGCACGCTGCCGCCGTCGGGCTGTTCCAGACCCGCGAGAATCCGCAGCAGAGTGGTTTTTCCGGATCCGGAGGGCCCGAGGAGCGCCAGCAATTCGCCGGATTGAATCTCCAGGTTCACGCGGTCAAGGGCGACGAATTGATGGAAACGCTTGTGGATGTCGATGAGTTGAATGGTCATGAGCACTCGTTATTCAGATGAAGCGGCAGACGCGAAAGAGAACATCGGCGGTTAATGGCGACTGCGGGTCGCCGCCAGCTCGGTGCCAAATCGCCATTCCAGCAGACTTTTAAGGGCGAGGGTCACCAGGGCCAGCAGCGCCAGCAGCGATGCCACGGCAAACGCCGCCGTCGCTTGGTATTCGTTGTAGAGAATCTCGATGTGGAGCGGCAGGGTGTTGGTGAGGCCGCGCACGTGGCCAGACACCACCGACACCGCGCCAAACTCCCCCATCGCCCGAGCATTGCAGAGCAACACGCCGTACAGCAGGGCCCATTTAATGTTCGGCAGGGTCACGAGCCAGAAGGTCTGCCAGCCGCTGGCCCCCAACGAGAGGGCCGCTTCCTCCTCTTCCGTGCCCTGTTCCTGCATGAGGGGAATGAGTTCGCGGGCCACAAACGGGAAGGTGACGAACATGGTCGCCAACACCAGGCCCGGCACCGCAAACACGATCTGCACCTGGGCGGCTTCGAGCCAGGGATACAGCAGACTTTGGCTGCCAAACACCAGCACATAAATCAGGCCCGAAATCACCGGACTCACGGAAAACGGCAGGTCGATGAGGGTGGTGAGCAGACTTTTGCCGGTGAACTCGAACTTGGTGATGGCCCAACTGGCCGCCAGCCCAAACACCAGATTGAGCGGCACGGCAATCGCCGCCACCAGTAGGGTGAGCTGCATGGCCGCCACCGCATCGGGTTCGGTAAGGGCCGCGAAATAGCCAGTCACCCCCTGCTGGAACGCTTCGTAAAACACGACCACCAGGGGCAACACGATGAAAATGCCCAAATACAGCAGGGCGGCGGCGATGAGCAGCGGCGGCAGTCTGTTACGCATAACGCAGCCGCGCCCAGTTCTGGAGGCCGTTAATCACCAACAGCAGCCCAAACGACAGCCCCAACATGAGGGTCGCGAGGGCAGTGGCCCCGAGGTAATCGTATTGTTCCAGGCGGATGAGGATGAGCAGCGGCATGATTTCCGACACGCCGGGAAGGTTGCCAGCGATGAAAATCACCGAGCCAAACTCGCCCAGCCCTCGGGCGAAGGCGAGGGCAAAGCCCGTCAAGAGTGCAGGCGCCAGGGTGGGCAAAATGACCCGCCAAAAGGTCTGCACGCCGGTGGCGCCGAGACTGCGGGCGGCTTCTTCCTCTTCGCCGGTCAGGTCGGCGAGTACCGGTTCCACCATGCGCACCACAAAGGGCAGGCCGATGAAGGCGAGGGCCACCACCACCCCCCAGGGGGTAAACGCCACGGCAAACGGCAAATGGGCCCCGAGCCAGCCGGTGGGCGCGTAGAGACTGGTGAGGGCAAGCCCCGCCACCGCCGTGGGCAACGCGAAGGGAAGATCCACCAGGGCGTCCATCACCCCGCGTCCGGGAAAGCGGTAACGCACCAGCACCCAGGCGATGAGCAGACCGGCAAACACGTTGATGAGGGCGGCGAGCAAGGCACAGCCAAAGCTCAAGCGCAGGGCGGCGAGCACCCGAGGCGTGCTGATGGCGGCCCAGAAATTGGCCATCCCGCCGCTCGCGGTGTAGAGCACGAGCACCGCCAGGGGCAGCAACACGATCAGGCCCAAGTAGGTCAGGGTGTATCCCAGACTCAAGCCAAAACCGGGAATCAGACGACTCGCCATGAATCCCGCCCCAGCCAGGGCGCAAATAACGACATGTAAAATCCTCGATGAATCAAGTTGAAGAACGGCATTGCCGACGGCGTGCTGCCGACAATTCCCGCAAAATGCCATCTTCTGCAACGCACCGATGCCCGGTCTACCGATAAGAATGGCTAAGTTTATGCCCAACCCTGGTTCTGATTTGCCCACCGACCCGCCGCCGACCCGATGGACGCTCACCCTGCCGGCCATGGTGTACCCGCCGATCCTCGGCGCCGACGCCCCGATTTCGGCGGCGATTCCCCCCAAAACCGTGGTGGTGGACGCGGCCGTGGTGCAGCACCTGTTGGCCGCCGCCCGCGACCAGGCCACCCGCGCCTACGCGCCGTTTTCCCGATTTTCCGTGGGGGCCGCCCTCCTCATGGCCGACGACCCCCACCAGCGGCTGTTCACCGGCACCAACGTGGAAAACAGCAGCTTTGGCGGCACGGTCTGCGCCGAACGCACGGCGCTATTCACCGCCGTCAACCAGGGGCTGCGCCGGCTGCGGTATCTCGCAGTTACCACCCAAAATGTCGGCGCCCCGCTCCATGAACGCAGTCCCTGTGGGCTGTGTCGCCAGGTCATTCGCGAGTTTGCCGACGACGACACGCTGATTTTCATCGACGCCGCGCCCCACGGCCTGGCCCACGTGGTGGACATTCACCGCCTGCTGCCCTTCGGTTTTTGCTTTGCCCCTTCGCCTGCTGAGGATCGTTCCTGATGTTTGATCTGCTTCTGTGCCACGCCACCGTCGTCACGCCGGGGGGCTGCCAGCTCACCGACATCGCCGTCCACCAGGGCCGCATCGTGGGTTTGGGCGACTTTGCCACCCACGCGGCCACTACGCGCCTCGACCTCACCGGGCTGCACGTGCTGCCCGGCGTCATCGACAGCCAGGTGCATTTCCGCGAACCCGGCCTCGTCCACAAGGAGGATTTAGCCACCGGCACCCGCGCCGCCGTGCTCGGCGGGGTCACCGCCATCTTTGAAATGCCCAACACCCAACCCGCGACCACGACCCCCGAGGCCCTGGCGGACAAAATCCAGCGGGCCACGGGCCGCGCCTGGTGCGATTTCGCCTTTTTCGTGGGCGGCACGCCCGCACCCGATGCGGATTGGGCCGCGTTGGAACGGCTGCCCGGCTGTGCGGGGGTGAAAATCTTCATGGGCTCGTCCACCGGCGACCTATTGGTGGCCGACGACGACGCGCTGGATCGCGTGCTCCGGCGGGGCCGTCGCCGAGTCGCCATCCACGCGGAAGACGAGGCGCGGCTGCGGGCCCGCAAAGCCATTGCCGTGGACGCGGGCCATCCCCGGGCCCACCCGATCTGGCGGGATGAGGAATCGGCACGGCTCGCCACCGCCCGCGTCTTGCGCTTGGCCCGCCAGGCCGGCCGCCCGTTGCACGTACTCCACATCACCACCGCCGAGGAGCTGGCCCTGTTGGCCGAGTACCGCGAGGTGGCCACGGTGGAGGTCACCCCCCAACATCTCACCCTCGCCGCGCCCGACTGCTACGAGCGCCTGGGCACCTACGCCCAGATGAACCCGCCCATCCGCGAGGAACGCCACCGCGCCGCGTTGTGGCAGGCCCTTGCCCAGGGCCTGGTGGACGTGATCGGCTCCGACCACGCCCCCCACACGGCGGATGAAAAAGCATTGCCCTATCCCCAAAGTCCCTCCGGGATGCCCGGGGTACAAACCCTGCTGCCGGTGATGCTCGACCACGTGCACGCCGGCCGTTTGTCGTTGGAACGGCTGGTGGATTTGACGGCCAGCGGCCCGGCGCGGGTGTACGGCGTGGCCCGCAAAGGCCGCATCGCCTTGGGCTACGACGCGGATTTCACCGTGGTCGACCTGAAAAAAACGGTCACGCTGACCCATGCCGCCATGGCGAGCCGCTGCGGCTGGACCCCCTACGACGGCATGACGGTGACCGGCTATCCCACCCACACGATCATCCGCGGCCAGTTGGTCATGGCCGACGGCCAGGTGATCGGCGACCCCCAAGGCCAGCCCGTCACCTTCATCGACGCCCTCCCCACGGATGCGACCTAGCCCCATGACCGTCCTCGCGCCCACCCGCCGGAATGTCATGCGCCCGCTTATCGCCCTCGTCGCCCTACTCACCGCCGTTGCCGTCGCCGGGGGACTCGCCCTAGACGGCCTCGGTCTGGAAGGCCGCATCGCGTTGTTTTTGCTGATGTTTTCCGCGCTGCTTTGGCTCACGGAAGTAGTCGCCCCCTTTGCGGTGGCGGTGTTCATCATCGGCTTTTGCGCTTTGGTGTTTGGCCATCCCGCCCTGGCGCCCACCCCGATTTACTGGGAACAGTTTGTCCACACCTGGTCAAGCCCGCTGATTTGGCTGTTTCTCGGCGGGTTAACCCTCGCGGCGGCGGCCCACAAAACCGGTTTGGATAGCGACTTGGCCCGCCTGGTGTTGCAGCGGGCCGGTCAGCGCCACGCCCTCGCCGCCCTCATGGGGCTCACCTTCGTGCTCTCCATGTTCACCTCCAACACGGCCACCGCCGCGATGATGCTGGCCGTGGCCACGCCCCTGTTGAAGGCGCTCCCCACCGGCGATGGCCAACGCATCGCCCTGTTGCTGGGCATCGCGTTGAGCGCCAGCCTCGGCGGCATGGCCACCCTCATCGGCACGCCCCCCAACGCCGTCGCCGCCGCCGCCCTCGCCGGGGTGCGGCCGGTGGAATTTCTCGATTGGCTCGTCATGGGCCTGCCGATTGCGTTGGGATTGGGCGGCATCTGCTGGCTGACCTTGACCCTGTGGTATCCCGCAAACCACAGCCAACCCCTCGCCATCCCCGACCCTGCCACCGCAGCGCCCATGGCCCGCGCAGTGGTGATGGTCGTGTTCGCCGTGACAGCGGTGCTGTGGCTCGTGGGCGACCTGGGGTACGCCCATTCCAGCGCCGTGGTGGCCCTGATTCCCCTGGTGGCCCTCACCACCACCGGCGTTCTCGACGCCGACGACCTCCGCCGGCTGCCCTGGGACGTGCTGTTGCTCATCGCCGGCGGCCTCACGTTGGGCGTCGCCATGGGCACGAGCGGCTTGAGCGCCTGGTTGGTGGCCCAATTGCCCCTAGAGGGCCTGTCGCCCACGGTGACGGCGTTGTTTTTGGGATACACCGCGGCGGTGTTGGGCAACTTTGTGAGCCACACCGGAGCGGCAAACCTGCTGATTCCCATCGCCCTCACCATGACCGCGCGGTTTAGCGGCACCGACAGCGGCTTGAGCAGCGACGGCATCACCGTGTTGTTCGTGTCGGCGGTGGCCTTGGGTGCGTCGTCGGCGCTGATTTTGCCGATTTCTACCCCCCCCAACGCCCTGGTGTTCGCCACCGGCCAGCTGCAAACCCGTCACTTCCTGCCCGTGGGCCTGCTGTTGGGACTGCTCGGCCCCGCGCTTGCCGTGTTTTGGGTGGGCTGGTTGTTTTCGTGATACCGCCGACACCCCCGTTTCCTCATTAATCAAGGTGTTTTCCCCATGACCATTCCCGTTTCCGACCCTGCCCCGCGCACCCTCGTGTGCGAAGTGCTCGCCGTCGGCACCGAACTGCTGCTGGGCAGCGTGGACACCAACAGCCCCTGGATGGGCGAACGGCTCGCCGAACACGGCTTCGACTGTTATTTCCACAGCTGCGTGGGCGACAACCCCACGCGCATCGCCGCCGCCTTGCGCCTGGCCTTGAGCCGCAGCGATTCGGTGTTGGTGTGCGGCGGCCTCGGCCCCACCCAGGACGACCTCACTCGGGAAGTCATCGCCCAGGTGATGGGGGTCGAATTGCAGCGCGACGACACCCTCGCCGAGGGCATCCGCGCCAAATTTCGCGCCCGCAACCGCGACATGCCCGCCAACAACCTGCAACAGGCGTACGTGCCCATGGGCGCGCGCATCATGAGCCAATGGCCCGGCACCGCCCCGGGGCTGATTTGTCCGCTGGGCGATCGGGTGATTTACGCCATGCCCGGTGTGCCGGCGGAACTCAAGGCCATGTTTTTGGGGGACGTGCTGACGGATCTGCACCAGCGCAGCGGCATTCGGGCCACGATTCAAAGCCGCGTGTTGCGCACCTGGGGCGAATCGGAATCGCGCATTGCGGAGCTGGTGGCGCCGCGCTTGACCGCCCTCGACCCCGTGGGCAACCCGACGATTGCGTTTCTCGCCAAGGGCATCGAGGGGATTTTCGTGCGTATCACGGCAAAAGCGGCGGACGCGACGACGGCAACCGCATTGTTGGCGGCGGAGGAACAGGAACTGCGGGCGCTGTTGGGCCAACGGGTGTTTGGCGTGGACGACGACACCATGGAATCGGTGGTGCTGGCGGATTTGGCCCGAGAGGGCTTGACCTTGGGCGTCGCCGAATCCCTGACCGGCGGCTACTTGGCCCAGCGCCTGACCGGGATTCCCGGCGCGAGTCGCGTCTTTCGCGGCGGCATCGTGAGCTATCACACCGACCTCAAGCGCCAATGGCTGGGCGTGACCGCGCCCCAGGTGGTGAGCGCGGCGGCGGCGGCGGAGATGGCGGTGGGCGCCCAACGGCAATTGGGCTGTGATGTGGCCTTGAGCACCACCGGCGTGGCGGGGCCGGACTCCCAAGACGACCAGCCAGTGGGCCAGGTCTTCATCGGCCTCGCCATCGGCGATGCGGTGGAAACCTTTTCCCTGCGGTTGCCGGGCAATCGGGAGCAGATTCGCCAATTCACCGTCATTAACGCGCTCAATTTTCTGCGGCTCAAACGCCGCGCCGTCGGGTAAACCGTTGGGCGGTGGGGGCGCGTTAGTATCGGGGAGAATCTCCATCCCACCCGCCCGAAGAGAAAGAATTGTGGAATTACTCTGGCTCACCTTCGCCTTTGCCGGCGGCCTCCTATTTAGTCCCCTGGGCCTGCCGCCCCTGATTGGCTATCTGATCGCGGGTTTTGTGCTGAACGCCCTTTACAACGACCAATCGGAAGCCTTTCAGAAAAGCGCGTACGCCCTGGAACACCTATCCCATCTGGGCGTGCAGCTGCTGCTGTTTGCGGTCGGCTTAAAACTCAATCTGAAAGAACTCCTCCGCCCGGTGATCTGGGGTGTGGGGCTATTGCATTTTCTCCTCATCGCCACGGGATTTTGGCTGATGCTCGGCAACGCGGTCCTCGCCATGGCCCTCGCGTTTTCGAGCACGGTGCTCGCCGCCAAGGCCCTGGAAGATCGCCGCGAACTACGGGCGTTTCATGGCCGCGTCGCCATCGGCATTTTGGTGTTACAGGACCTGATTGCGTTGGTGATTTTGTCCGTGGGTGCGGGCAAATGGCCGGCGTTTTATGCGCCGCTGCTGCTGCTGTTGCCCTTCGCCAAACCCCTGTTGATTCGCCTCATCGAAGCCAGCGGCCACGACGACCTGCTGTTGCTGGCGGGGCTGTCCTTGGCGTTGGGCGGCGCGTGGCTATTTGCGAGCTGTGGGTTGAGTGGCGAACTCGGTGCCCTCGCCCTGGGCGCCCTCATCGCCGATCACCCCCGAGCCAAGGAAATCGGTTATCGCCTGTGGAGCGTGAAAGAACTCTTTCTGGTGGCGTTTTTTCTGCAAATCGGCTTGACCGGTCTACCCGATGCCCAAGTGTGGCTCTACGCCTTGGGGCTGTCGCTGCTGTTACCCCTCAAAGCCGTGCTGTTCTTCAGCTTCTTTTTATTCTTTCGCCTGCGGGCGCGGAGCGCGTTTCTCACCAGTCTCAGCCTCACGAATTACAGCGAATTTGCCCTCATCGTCGCGGCGATTCTGTTACCGGAATACACCGTGTTACTGGCCCTGACCGTGGCCCTGTCCTTCCTGATTTCCGCACCGCTCAATCGGCTATCCCACCAGCTCTACGAACGCCACGAAGCGTTCCTCGACATGTGGGAACTGCCTTGGCACCACCCGGACGAGGAGCCGGTTTCTCTGGGCCAATCCCAAGTGCTCGTCATGGGCATGGGACCGGTGGGGGTGGCGGCTTACGACTACATTCGCAGCCGCCAAATCAAGCCGGTGGGCCTGGATTCCGACATGAAACGGGTGGAACGCAGCCGCGAGGCCGGTCGGCGCGTGCTTTACGGCGATGCCTTCGATGCGGGCTTTTGGCAGCGCCTGCGCATCGGCACGATTAAAGGCGTAGTCCTCGCCATGGACGATTTTGAGGCGAAGGTCATGGCGGTGCGCCAACTGCGCAGCCGCGATTATCGGGGGTTCATCGCCGTCACCACGGTCTATCCGGAAGAGGGCGAGAAGCTGCGCCATTGGGGCGCGGATTTCATTTTCGACAAGCTCGGCCACGCGGGCGTCGGCTTGGGGGAACAGCTGTGCACCGCCCTCCAGCCCAAGCCCCCCGCCCCATGAGCGACGCGGCCCCCCTGATTCAGCGCCGACCCCTGCCGCCGACCCCTTGGCACCTCGACCCGCTGCCGCCGCTGCTCCAGCGCATTTACGCCGGCCGAGGCATCACCACCGCCGCCGAGTTAACCCATCGCCTCAAGGCATTGCTGCCGCCGGACGCCCTGGGGGGCGTGGATCGGGCGGCGGCGTATCTCGCCCGCGCCCGCGCCGAGGGTTGGCCGGTGGCGGTGGTGGCGGATTTCGACGCGGATGGCGCCACGGCCTGTGCGGTGATGGTCCGCGGGCTGCGGCAACTGGGCTTTGCCGCCGTGCATTACTTCGTGCCCCGGCGGGAAGCGGGCTATGGCTTGAGCCGCGCCCTGGTGGATCAGGCCCTTGCCGTGGGGGCGCGGCTGCTCATCACGGTGGATAACGGCATCAGCTCGGTGGATGCGGTGCAATACGCCCAGGCCCAGGGCGTGGATGTGCTGATTACCGACCACCATCTCCCCGGCCCCACCCTGCCGCCGGCCCGCGTCATCGTGAATCCCAACCTTCGGGGGGACAATTTTCCCAGCAAGGCCCTGTGCGGCGTGGGGGTGGCGTTTTACGTGCTCATGGGCCTGCGCAAACACCTGCGGGAACTGGGCGTGTTTACCGACGACACCCAGCCCCCCTTGGGCGAACTGCTGGATTTGGTGGCCCTCGGCACGGTGGCCGATGTGGTGTCGCTGGATCACAACAACCGCATTTTGGTGGCCGAGGGCCTCAAACGCCTGCGGGAGGGACGGGGCTGCGCGGGCATTCGCGCCCTGGCCCAGGTGGCCGGCAAGCCGTTAAACCAGCTCACTTCGTTGGATTTGGGATTTCTCATCGGGCCGCGACTCAACGCGGCGGGTCGCCTGGACGACATGCGCGTGGGTATCGACTGTCTTTTGGGCGATGACCCAGAGGTCGCCCACCAACAGGCCAGCCAGCTCCACCAAATCAACGCCACCCGCCGACAACGCCAGGGAGAAATGGAAACCCAGGCGGATGCAATCCTCGCCCAATGGGTCGACGCGCCCTTGGCGGCGGGGATTTGTCTGTTCGACGAGCGGTGGAATCAGGGCCTGGTGGGGCTGTTGGCGAGTCGGCTGAAGGACCAGCGCCAGCGGCCGGTGCTCGTGTTTTGTCGGGATTCGCCCACCACGCTGCGGGCCTCGGGGCGGGCCCCCCCGGGCTTTCACCTGCGAGATGCCCTCGCGCGCCTGGATCACCAGTTGCCGGGCGCAATGCGGCATTTCGGTGGCCACAGCGCGGCAGCGGGCTTGACCTTAGAAGAAGCGGCGTTTGCCGAATTTGCAGCGGCGTTTAACGCGTTGGTGGCCCAACAGCAGCCCCAGGGCTTTCGGCGGGTGTTTTTGACCGACGGGCCGTTGGCGCCGACGGAATGCACTTGGGCCACGGCAAAGGTCTTGGGCGAGGCGGGGCCCTGGGGCAAAGACTTCGAGCCGCCCCTGTTCGACGGCTGGTTTACGGCGACGGTGTTGAAACAGTTGCCCAAGCAGACGGTGAAATATCGAGTGGATGCGCCGGGTTATCCGCCCATGACCGCCCTGAGCTTTCGGTTGCCGCCCCTGCC
>DAIUCA010000069.1:0-11525 GCA_036846405.1 Candidatus Competibacteraceae bacterium | reverse complement strand
GCCAGCATGATGGTGTTTTCCGGCAACGCCCATCGCTGTTTAGCCGAAGACATCGCCCGTCACTTAGAACTCCCCCTGGGCCTAGCCCTCGTCAGTCGCTTCAGCGATGGCGAAGTACGGGTGGAGATTGAAGAAAATGTTCGCGGACGCGACGTTTTCGCGGTGCAACCCACCTGCCGTCCCACCAACGACAATCTCATGGAACTCATGATCATCGTGGACGCGTTGCGGCGCTCTTCCGTGGGTCGCATCACCGCCGTGCTGCCGTATTTTGGCTACTCTCGCCAAGACCGTCGCCCGCGCTCTGCCCGCGTGCCGATTTCCGCCAAGGTAGTCGCCAACATGATGACTGGCGTCGGTGTTGATCGCGTACTTACGGTCGATCTGCACGCCGATCAGATTCAAGGCTTCTTCGATATGCCTGTAGATAACGTCTACGCCACCCCCATTCTGCTCAACGACATCGAAAACCGCAGTTACAAAGATGCGGTGGTGGTGTCGCCCGATGTGGGCGGCGTGCTGCGCGCGCGCGCCATGGCCAAACGGCTCGATGACACGGATTTGGCCATCATCGACAAGCGCCGTTTGGGTCCCAATCAAGCCGAAGCCATGCATCTCATCGGCGAAGTACAAGGCCGCCGCTGCATCATCGTTGACGACATGGTGGACACCGCCGGCACCCTTTGTCAGGCGGCGAAGGCTCTTAAAAATTATGGCGCCGCCGCCGTGCACGCCTACGCCACCCACGCGGTGTTGTCGGGTGCAGCGATCGACAATCTGAATCAATCGGTGCTCGACGAACTCGTGGTTACCGACACCATTCCTCTGTCGGAAACTGCGAAAAACTGCCCCAAGATTCGCCAACTCAGCGTCGCCGCTTTACTCGCAGAGACCATGTGGCGCATTCATAAAGAAGAGTCGGTTAGCACCCTGTTTTCTTAAAACCTCGATTTTCCCTCTCGGCACTGTTGGTCGCGGCAGTGCCGATTTTATTTGTCAACCTTCTGGAGTTCGCCAAATGACCGTGCAATTTGAATTAAATGTCCAACCGCGGACCGACATGGGGAAGGGTGCGAGCCGCCGCCTGCGTCGCCAAGGGTACATTCCCGCCGTGGTTTACGGCGGCCATCTGCCCCCCGAAAGTCTGACAGTCGAGCACCGAGAAATCTCTAAGCAGCTCGAAAGTGAAGCGTTCTACTCCCACATCATCACGCTCAAAATCGGCGATACCCAGCAGCAGGTGGTGCTCAAAGCCCTTCAGCGCCATCCGTTCAAGCCATTTCTCATGCATGCCGATTTTTTGCGCGTCTCGGCCGGTGAAAAGGTCCGCGTGCATGTGCCGCTGCACTTTACAAACGAAGCCAACGCCCACGGCGTGAAGGTGCAGGGCGGTAACGTGACTCACCAGGCCGCTGAAGTCGAAGTGATCTGTTTGCCGGAAAATCTGCCGGAGTTCATCGAAGTCGATCTCATCGAGCTGAAAGCCGGACAGATTTACCACCTGTCCGATCTGAAACTGCCGCCAGGCGTTGAACTTGTAGAACTCGCCCACGGCAACGATTCCGCTGTGGTAAGCATTCTCGCCAAGCGCGGCGGCGACGAGGCCTAGGTGATGATTTCGCCAGCGTTGATCGTGGGGCTTGGCAACGTGGGCGACCCCTACGCCGACACCCGCCACAACGCTGGCTTCTGGTGGATTGATGAACTCGCTCGCCAACAGCGACTAACATGGCGCGTTGAAAGCAAATTTCATGGAGAAATCAGTCGGTTAACCGCAGATAATTCAGACATTTGGCTTCTGAAACCCCACACGCTCATGAACCGCAGTGGCCTAGCCATCGCTGCCACCGCGAAGTTCTATAAAATCGTGCCTGAGGCCATTTGCGTGGTTCACGATGAATTGGATTTAGATCCGGGCGTGCTACGGCTGAAGCAGGGGGGCGGTCACGGCGGCCATAATGGCCTACGCGACACCATCAGCGCACTAAACAGTCCACAGTTTTGGCGGCTGCGTCTGGGCATCGGCCATCCCGGCGACAAGTCGCAGGTGGTGAATTTTGTACTCCATCGCCCAAGCCAAATCGAACGCCAGCAACTCGACGAGGCCATCCATCGCAGTCTGCAATGCTGGCCGCTCATTCAGAAAGGCGACTACCAATCGGCGATGCGCCAGCTCCATTCCTCTTCTCCTTCTGGTAGCTAATCCATGGGTTTCAAATGCGGCATCGTCGGCCTGCCTAATGTCGGCAAATCCACCCTGTTTAATGCCCTCACCAAAGCGGGTATCCAGGCGGAAAATTATCCGTTCTGCACGATTGAACCCAATGTGGGCATGGTGCCAGTGCCCGATGCGCGGCTAAAGGCGCTTACCGACATCGTTAAACCGCAAAATGTCGTCCCCACCACGATGACCTTTGTGGACATTGCCGGCCTGGTCGCGGGGGCAGCCAACGGCGAGGGTTTAGGCAACCAATTCCTCGCCCACATCCGCGAAACCGACGCCATCGCCCAGGTGGTGCGCTGCTTTGAATCCACCGACATTATTCATGTGGCGGGCAAAGTCGATCCGCTTTCAGACATCGAAGTCATCAACACCGAATTGGCATTAGCCGATTTGGCGACCGTGGAAAAGGCGTTGTTACGGGCAGAAAAAGCCATGAAAGGTGGCGGTAAGGAAGCCGTAGAAAAGCGCGATCTCTTGATTCGCGTGCAAAAACATCTGAATGACGCCCAAGCAGTGCGTCTGATGACGCTGACCCCCGATGAACAGTTGTCGCTCCGAGAGCTGCAATTGCTTACCCACAAACCCATTTTGTACGTTGCCAACGTTGCGGAGAATGGCTTTGAAAACAATCCGTTACTGGAAACCCTCCAGAAGCACGCCCAGGGTGAAGGGGCGCAAGTCGTGGTCCTGTGCGCCCAATTGGAAGCCGAAATCGCCGAGCTCGACGATGCCGAAAAATCCGATTTTCTCGCTGACTACGGTCTGTCAGAACCCGGATTAGATCGGCTCATCCGCACGGGTTATACCCTGCTGGGTTTGCAGACCTATTTCACCGCCGGCGTTAAAGAAGTGCGCGCCTGGACGGTGAAGGTCGGCGCCACCGCCCCCCAGGCGGCCGGGGTGATTCACACGGATTTTGAACGCGGTTTTATCCGCGCCGAAGTCATCGCGTACGACGATTTCGTGCAGTTTAAGGGGGAGAATGGCGCGAAGGAGGCGGGTAAATGGCGTCTTGAAGGGAAGGAGTATTTGGTGAAAGAAGGCGACGTCATGCACTTCCGTTTCAATGTCTGAAACCCGTCGCCTTTCGCACACTCGGCCCCGATCTTTCGGGGCCGTTTCGTTTCGGTTATTGGGTGAATTGGGCTTTGTTCTGCGCAATACCCGCCGCCGCTTCTTTGGTAATGACGCCCTGCTTGATCAAGATTTGCAGATGCTGGTCGAGGGTCTGCATCCCGTGAGAACCGCCTGTCTGAATCACCGAATACATCTGGGGCACCTTGTCTTCGCGGATGAGGTTCTTAATGGCCGGAATCCCAATCATGATTTCGTGTACCGCGACCCGCCCGCCGCCCTTTTTCTTCAGCAACGCTTGTGAAATCACCGACCGCAGCGATTCCGACAGCATGGAACGCACGAGCGATTTTTCGCCCGCCGGAAACACGTCGATAATTCGGTCAATGGTCTTGGGTGCCGAACTGGTGTGCAGGGTCCCAAACACCAAATGCCCCGTTTCCGCCGCCGATAACGCCAACCGAATCGTCTCTAAATCCCGCATTTCCCCCACGAGAATAATGTCCGGATCCTCCCGCAAAGCCGATCGCAGGGCCTCGGTGAATCCCAAGGTGTCCCGATGGACCTCCCGCTGGTTAATCAGGCATTTCTTACTTTCGTGCACAAATTCGATCGGGTCTTCCACGGTAAGAATATGGCCGTATTCATTCTTGTTGATGAAATCCACCATCGCCGCCAGCGTGGTGGATTTTCCCGACCCAGTCGGCCCGGTCACCAACACAATGCCCCGGGGCACATCCACAATGTCGCGGAAAATCTGTCCCATGCCCAAATCTTCCATACTCAAGATTTTGGAAGGAATCGTCCGAAAAACCGCACCAGCCCCCCGATTTTGACCAAAAGCATTGACGCGAAACCGAGCAAGCCCGGGAATCTCAAATGAAAAGTCGCATTCCAAAAACTGGTCGTAATCTTTACGCTGCTTATCGGTCATGATGTCGTACACCATGGCATGGACTTCCTTGTGATCCATTACCGGTAAGTTGATCCGTCGAATGTCGCCATCCACGCGGATACAGGGGGGCATCCCCGCCGATAGGTGCAAATCAGACGCCTTGTTTTGCACGGAAAATTGCAGAAGCTGTTCTAATTCCACGGTTCAAACCTCGGTTATCGGTGCATGTCGCGCCGTGGAGTATATCGCTCATGAGTCTTTTCCTTCCGTCTGCTGATGCCGCCACGCGGCTTGCCCAGGTACAGACCCGCATCGCCGCCGCCGCCCACAGCGCCCAACGAAATCCTAACGAAATCAAGCTATTAGCCGTCAGTAAGAAACAGCCGTCCTCAGCCATTGCGGCGTTATTTGCCCTGGGACAAACCGCATTTGGCGAAAATTATCTGCAAGAGTCTTTGGATAAGCAGCGCGAACTCGCCCATTTGCCCCTGGAATGGCATTTCATCGGGCCGATTCAATCGAACAAAACCCGCGATCTCGCCGCCCATTTTCACTGGGTTCACAGCGTAGATCGCTTCAAAATCGCCCAGCGATTGTCTGAACAGCGTTCCGATGATCTGCCGCCCCTCAATATTTGCTTGCAGATCAACGTGAGTAGCGAAACCACCAAGAGTGGCATCGACTTCGCCGAACTCCCCGAACTCGCCGCCGCCGTCAGCGCATTGCCGCGATTACGGCTCCGCGGACTCATGGCGATTCCCGCCCCGAGCGAAGATTTCGAAGCGCAACGCCAGCCCCATGCGGCCCTTCGCCGCGCCTTAATTGCGTTACAAAACAACGGGTTACCCCTCGATACCCTCTCCATGGGCATGTCTGATGACCTGGACGCCGCCATTCTGGAAGGGGCCACCTGGGTGCGCGTGGGCACCGCGCTATTTGGGCCGCGTCCCCCCGCGTGAAGCGGGTTATGCTGACCCGCCGTTCGCAACCTCCGCCCGCCATGTCCCCATCGTCCCCCCCCATCACGTTCATCGGCGCCGGTCAAATGGCGCGCAGCCTACTCAGCGGTTTATTAAACGCCGATTATCCCCGCGAAGTACTGTCCGCCGGCGATCCGGCTGCCCCCGCCCAGGCCTGGCTAACAGCCCAAGGCATTAACACGACCTTTAATTCGGATGCCCCCGTCGTGGTGCTCGCCGTAAAACCCCAATTACTCGCCGCTATTAGCCGCGAATATGCCGCCCAATTCGCCATTCAACAGCCCTTAATTATTTCCATCGCCGCCGGGATTCAAATCGCCGACTTGCGTCGCTGGTTAAATTACAACGCCTCGATTGTGCGGGCGATGCCCAATACCCCCGCGAAAATCGCCTGTGGCATCACCGGTCTGTACGCCGGCGATGGCGTCAACGAGACCCAACGCACCTGGGCCGAACAGCTGTTTCGCCCCGTGGGCCAGGTGCTGTGGTGCACCGCCGAAAGCCAACTCGACGCCGTTACCGCGATTAGCGGCAGCGGCCCCGCCTACTTTTTCCTGTTTATGGAAGCTCTCGTCGAAGCCGCGAAAACCCTTGATTTGCCCAAAGAAATTGCCGAGCAACTGGTTTACGCCACCGCCCACGGGGCCGTACAACTCGCCCAGCACGATGCGGTCGATTTAGCCACCCTGCGCCACCAGGTCACCAGCCCCGGGGGCACCACCGAACAGGCCATCGCCACCTTCCAACACCAGGGGTTTGCCGCCCTTGTGACCCGCGCCGTACACGCCGCGCACCGCCGCGCCGGCGAACTCAGCCGCGATTTAGGACAACAACCATGACCTATGCCAGCCAAGCCGCTCTGTTTTTAATCAGTACAACTTTCGGCTTTTTCTGCCTCATTTTTTTGCTGCGTTTTTGGCTGCAAGTGATCCGTGCGGATTTTTATAATCCCCTGGTTCAAAGCCTAGTAAAATTAACCAATCCGATTTTACGGCCCATGCGCCGGGTCATTCCGGGCTATTTCGGTTTGGATATGGCTGCATTAGTCGCGTTATTCGCGCTTAAATTAACCGAACTAGTGCTGATTGGATTAACCGGCGGCCTGCCCTTCGTGGTACGCATCGCCCGCGTGGAATTACAGCCGCTGCCCATTTTGGGCCTCGCCATCGCCGATCTGCTGTTCCTCGCCGCCAACGTCGCCCTCTTCATCATCATCGCCAGCGTCCTCGCCAGTTGGCTCAACCCCGACCCCCGCCATCCCGGCAGCCGTCTGCTCGCCCAATGCAGTCAACCCCTCCTGCGGCCCATCCGCGCCTTTTTGCCCGACGCCGGCGGCCTCGATTTCTCGCCAATGCTCGCGTCTATCTTGCTGATTCTCATCAAAATTTTGCTCATTCAACCCCTGTGGGACATGAGCGCGTTGGGCCTCGCGAGTCGCGCCTTTACCGCCGCGCCACCGAGCCTCTGGCAGTGACCCTGCCCGCCGATTCGGTCGGCGTGGTGACGCCCTTCCCCGTCGATTTTGATCAGCCACTCCCCCTGGTCTGCGGCCACATGCTGCCCCGTTACCGCCTGATGGTGGAAACCTACGGACAGCTTAACCTGTTGAAAAATAACGCGATTTTGGTCTGTCACGCCCTCACCGGCGACCATCACGCGGCGGGCGTTCATGACCCGCAGGACGCCAAGCCCGGCTGGTGGGACACGGTAATTGGCCCGAGTAAACCCCTCGATACGCGCCACTTTTTTGTCGTCTGCTGCAACAACCTGGGGGGCTGTCGCGGGTCGAGCGGCCCCAACAGCGTCAACCCCGACACCGGCGCGCTGTACGGCCCCGATTTCCCCCTAGTCACCGTGCGCGATTGGGTCGCCGCCCAGGCGCGGCTCGCCGATTTCTTGGGAATTCAACGGTTTGCCGCCGTCATCGGCGGCAGCTTGGGCGGGATGCAGGCCCTCCAATGGACCCTCGATTTTCCCGACCGAGTCGCCCACGCCATCGTCATCGCCGCCGCGCCCCATCTGTCGGCGCAAAACATCGCCTTCAGCACCGTCGCCCGCGCGGCGATTCGCTGGGACCCGGACTTTGCCAATGGCCATTACGCGGCGCAGAACACCCTGCCCCGTCGGGGCTTGGGCCTGGCGCGGATGCTCGGCCACATCACCTACCTCTCGGACGCCGGCATGGCGACGCGCTTTGGCCGCGAACGGCAGGCCGATGCCCTGCGCTTCGATTTGGGCCACGAATTTCAGGTGGAAAGCTATCTGCACCACCAGGGGGAACGGTTTGCCGAGCGCTTCGACGCCAACAGCTATCTGCTGATGACCAAGGCCCTAGATTACTTTGACCCGGCCGCCGACCATCAAGGCGATCTAGTGGCTGCGTTCAGACAAGCCACCGCCCGCTTTCTGGTGGTCTCGTTCTCCAGCGACTGGCGGTTTTCGCCGGCCCGCTCCCGGGAACTGGTGCGGGATCTGGTCGCCGCCCGCTGTCCGGTGAGCTACGCCGAAATTCAAGCCACCCAAGGCCATGACTCGTTTTTGTTGCCCATTTCGGATTATCTGCACCTGCTGCACACCTATTTTCAGCAGATCGCCGCCCGACTGGAGATCGTCCCGTGAGAGCTGACTTTGCGTTGATTGCCAGTTGGATTCCGCCCAAAAGCCGCGTCCTCGACCTGGGTTGCGGCGACGGGGCGTTGTTGGCCTATCTGCAAACGAGCCGTCAAGTCACCGGTTATGGCTTGGAAATCGATCTGCAACGGCTCAATCAAGCCATCGAGAAGGGCGTGTCGGTGATTCAGATGGATTTAGAACAGGGCCTTGCCGACTTTGCTACCCAAAGTTTTGATGTGGTGCTCATGACGCAAACCCTGCAAACCCTCCGACACACGGAGACGCTATTGGCCGAAATGCTCCGCGTGGGCCGCGAGGGCGTGGTGACCTTTCCGAACTTTGGCCACTGGCATTGTCGCTTGCAGTTGCTGCGCGGCCAGATGCCGGTGAACAAAATGTTGCCGTTCCATTGGTACGACACCCCCAATCTGCATCTCTTCACGATCGCGGATTTCGAGGAATTTTGTCGGCGCCAGCGCATCGCCATTCGGGAACGCGCCGTTGGCGATGTGGACTATCGCGCCAGCCTCATGGCCCGTCTGTGGCCTAACCTATTGGCCGAACAGGCGTTATATCGCCTGAGTCGGCAGGAGAATGTGGTTCCATGCCCTGGCGACTGTTGATCGGGTTATTTGCATTACAGCTCGCCATCGATGGCCTGCTGCTGACCTATTGGCAACAGGAGATCGTGCAACATCGGCAAACAGCCCAGGCGTACAGCCGCGTGTTGGCCCACGCGGTGGCGCCGTATCTGGCGACGCCGGGTTATCGGGCGAATCTGACGGATTATCTGCGGATGATCGGCAGCGATGCCGCGTTTATCGCAGTATTCGATGAATCTGATCCGCCCCAACTCGTGGCGCAGATCGGCAAGTTACCGCCCCGCGTTTCGGTGCAACTGCGCCCAGATGCCGTGGACAGCCATCAGATAGACATGGCCCCCGTGCGCTTTGGCAGCCGCGATGTGGGCCAGCTGTGGGTGCTGTCGACGCCTCCCAGCGCCTGGCTCCTGGGGTTAGGGCTGATGGTGACAACGCTGTTGCCTTGGCTGATGCTGCTTTTCTGGTTTAAGCGCACCCAAAAACAGTTCCGCCAACTCGAACAGCAACTCGCCGCTGACCGCGAATTGATGAGCGATTTTGTGCTGCCGACTACCACACCTTGGCTCGCGCCCCTGCGTCGGGGACTAGAAAAATGCCTCGAACACACGCGCCAGCGCGCCCAGGATTGGGCCAACCGCCACGAGATTTTGGCCCAGGAAGCCCGCCGGTTTAACGCCATGCTCCACGGCATCAGCGCCGTCGCGTGGGAGGCCGATTCAGAAAACGGCCAATTCGTCTTTGTGAGCAGTGAAGCGCCCAATCTGCTGGGGTACAGCGTGGAACATTGGTGCAGTCGGGCGTTTTTCGACGAAACCATCCATCCCGACGACCGCAATTGGGTCGCGAATCTGCTCACCCACCGGGGGGCCGAACGGGAAAGTTACAGCGTCGATTTCCGCGCGTTGCACCGCAGCGGCCATTGGCTTTGGCTGCGGCTCATCGGGTCTGTGGAAAAACGCGATGGCACGGCGATTTTGGCCGGCATCATTTTCGACATCAGCAAAGAACGCCAAAGCCAACAGCAGCTCGTCGATCTGAAAAACAAAGACCCGATGACTGACCTCATCAACCGCCGGTATTTCCAAGAGCTGTTCGCCGCACAGATCACCCACAACCAGCTCACCGGCGTGAGTGGTGCCCTGCTGTTTCTCGACGTGGATCAATTCAAATTCGTCAACGATACCTTTGGGCATCACGCCGGCGATGAATATCTGAAACAGTTGGCGACGCTGCTGCGGCAGACCCTGCCGGAAGACAGCGTGTTGAGTCGGATCGGCGGCGACGAATTTGGCATGTTGTTGCCCATGGCGGATTTAGCGCGGGCCAATGGGGTGGGCCAACAGATTCTGATGGCCATGCGCCAACAGGAATTTGCGTGGGACAACCGCCGCACGCCCTTCAGCGCCAGCATCGGCATCGCCCTCTTTCCAGAACACGGCGGCCAGGTGAGCGAACTCATGGCGCGGGCCGATGCGGCGGTGTATCTGGCGAAGGAAGAGGGCCGCAATACCTATCGCGTGTTCCGCGGGGATGCGGATTCCGAAAAGATGCAGGAGAAGCTCTATTGGGAAGAGCGCATCCGCAACGCACTGAAATTTGACCAGTTTTTGCTGTATTTCCAGCCCATCGTGCAGCTAGCAGACGGCGAAATTCACCATTACGAGACGCTGCTGCGGATGCAGGACAAGGAAGACAAGGTGATTGCGCCAGGGCGATTTATCGCCATCGCCGAACGGTTTGGGTTGATTCGGGACATCGACCGTTGGGTGGTGGCCAACGCCATTCGCGCCCAGGGCTACAGCCAGCAGATTGGCCGCCCGGTCTCCCTCACTATCAATCTGTCCGGGCGCCATTTTGGCGGCCGCGAAAGCGACAGCGAGATTCTCGACATCATTCGCCAATCCACGCTGAAGTATCACGCCGACCCCCACCACATCATCTTTGAGGTGACCGAAACGGCAGCGGTGGAGAACTTTGCGGCGGCTTGCGAGTTTATTCGTGGCCTGCGCCAGGCCGGTTATCGCTTTGCGCTGGACGACTTTGGGGCGGGATATTCGTCGTTCGACTATCTGCGGAACATTCAAGTCGATTACGTGAAAATCGACGGCAGCTTCGTTCGCAACCTCCACAACAGCGAGGTAGACCGAGTGTTCATCAGCGCCATCACCAACATGGCCAGCAATCTGAAGCTCAAGACAATCGCCGAGTTTGTGGAGAATCAGCAGATCGTGGAGGTGCTCAAACAACTCAAGGTGGATTACGGCCAGGGCTATCACTTCGCTAAACCCGCCCCGAATTTTTTACCCAGCCGCTTTGTCAAAATGGGCTAATGCGAATGCCCATTTTGATCCTTAATTTGCGGCGTTAAAACACCGCCGCCATTTGGTAAATTGCTAGCCCAATCACCATGCATCCGGCGGCCAAACGCACCGCGCGTTTTTGTAAATAACGTCCTAAAGCGGCGGCAAATAAACCCATGCCCAACAGCGCCGGCAGCGTGCCCAAGCCAAAGCTCAACATGAGCCAGGCGCCTTGGGCGCTGCTGCCACTGCCCAAGGTGGCAATCAGGGCGCTATACACCAGCCCACAGGGCAACCATCCCCAAATCACCCCCAAAAACAGCGCCGACCACCAGGAAGTGACCGGCAAAAATCGCTGGCCGAGGGGTTTGAGATAACGCCACAGATAGCCGCCGAGATTTTCTAAGTGGCTGATTCCACGAAATAAATCGGCGATATACAGCCCCAACAACACCATCACGCCGCCGGCAAGCAGTTGCAGCACCCGCTGCATTTGGTGCAGCTCGCTCAGCTGCAACAGGCCGCCGCTCAGGCCGCCCACGATGGCTCCCGCCGCGACATAACTGCTCAAACGGCCGCCGTTGTAGGCCAGCAAATAGTAAATCGCCGTCGCCCCCCGGCGGTTTTGCGGCGCTAATCCCAGGGTTAATAAACTGCTAATGCCGCCGCACATGCCAAAGCAATGGGCCGCGCCTAATAGGCCAATGAGAAAATGGCTAATGAGGCTCTCTAACTGATACCGATCTGCTAACACGAGTTAATTCCCGCCGTACAAGACTGATGAAATGGCTTATGTGCCACTCCGCAAAGCCGTCGAACAGTGATTGATTTGCTCAC
>DAIUCA010000068.1:0-11722 GCA_036846405.1 Candidatus Competibacteraceae bacterium | reverse complement strand
GTCTGGCGCCCATCGCCTGTGCGGGATTGCTGTTAACCGCCGAACTCGAGGCGCTCACGGCGGCGTTGGAACACCCCAAAAAGCCCCTGGTGGCCATCATCGGCGGCGCCAAGGTCTCCACCAAAATCACGGTGATCGACCATTTGTTGCCGAAAATCGACCAGCTCATTCTGGGGGGCGGCATCGCCAATACCTTTTTGGCGGCGGCGGGCCATCCGGTGGGGATTTCGCTGTACGAGGCGGATTTCGTCGATACCGCTCGGCAGGTCATGGCGAAGGCGGCGGCCTTGGGCGTGAATATTCCCTTGCCCACGGACGTGGTGGTGGCGCGGGAATGCACCGCCACGGCGACGGCAACGGTAAAGCCCGTGGGCGAGGTGGCGGATGAAGACATGATTCTCGACGTGGGGCCAGAAACCACCGGGCGGTTGGCGGCGGTGATGGCGGCGGCGGGCACCATCGTGTGGAACGGGCCCTTGGGCGTGTTTGAACTCGAACCCTTCGCCTGCGGCACCGAAGCGCTTGCCCAAGCCATCGCCGAAAGCGAGGCCTTTTCCCTCGCCGGCGGCGGCGAAACCCTCGAAGCCATCGACAAGTTCGGCGTGGAAAGTCGCCTGTCCTATATCTCCACCGGGGGCGGCGCCTTGATGGAATTTCTCGAAGGCCAAACCCTGCCGGCGGTGGCCATGCTGCAAGACCGCGCCCACAACTAACTTCTCAGGAACCGCGGGGCGCAAGTCTCGCGGCTGGCCTATGCACTGCACGATTTACAAAAGCCAAAAGCTCACCGACGCCTATGTGTACCTGGCCCAGCGCGACCAATTCGCGCTCCTGCCCGCCCCCCTGCGCGACCGCCTGGGGCCGCTTACCGTCGTGACGACACTAACGCTTCACCCCGGTCGGCCCCTCGCCTTTGCGGACAACCACCGCGTATTACGGCAACTCCTCCTCACCGGGTTTTATCTACAACTGCCCCCCAGCGACCCGAACCAACGGCCCTAACTTTCCCCGCTGTTTCTGAGGACATCCCATGATTAACGCCTTTGAATTGGTGAATGGTCGTCTGAAACAGATTCAGATTAACGAGCAGGATGATCTCACCAAGACCAGCGCCATCTGGATCGACTTAGACGCGCCTACCCCCGAAGAAGCGGCCTGGATTCAGGCCATGTACGCGATCGAACTGCCCGAAGAGGATGATTTGGGCGATTTGGAATCGAGTGCGCGGTTTTATGAGAACGACGACGGCGCCATTCATATGCACTCGGATTTCCTCATGGATCGCACGGAAGGAGCGACCTCTGTGCCGATTGCCTTCATCACCAAGGATCAGCAGCTGTTTAGCGTGCATTACGCGGATTCGCCGGTCTTTCGGCTCATGCGTCTGCGGGCGCGACAGCCCGGTTATGTGGACGACTGTAAGGATGTGCTCCTCGATCTCTACGCCACGGATGCCGAATATTCGGCGGATGCCCTGGAAGGCATTTACGAAGAGTTAGAAAAGATTAGCCAGCGGGTGTTGAAAGAGCATTTGAGCGACGAGCAGGCAAGCGACGTCCTCTCGAAAATTGCCGCCGAAGAAGACTTAAACGGCCGCATTCGCCGCAGTGCCATGGATACCCGTCGGGCCATTTCCTTTCTGATGCGCAGTCGGCTGTTGAATACCGACCAGCTGGACACGGCGCGGCAGCTGCTGCGGGACATCGAATCCCTGGACAACCACACCTCGTTTCTCTTCGACAAAATCAACTTTCTGATGGACGCCACGGTGGGCTTCATCAATATCAACCAGAACAAGGTGATTAAGATTTTTTCCGTGGCCTCGGTGGCCATGTTGCCCCCCACGCTCATTGCCAGCGTCTACGGCATGAACTTCGCGCACATGCCGGAGCTGCAATGGCAATACGGCTATTTGTTTTCCCTTGGCTTGATGGGCGTTTCCGTGCTGGTGCCCTTCGCCTACTTCTACTTCAAAGGGTGGTTGAAATGACGGTATCCCGTGTTTTTACCCTGCTATTTCTCGTGCTGTTGGTGATGGCGACGTTGATCGCCGAAGCCCGCGTCAAACTCGCCGCCCTGCCCCAGCGGGAACGGGCGGTGATCCAGCTCCAAAACGCCCAATTCACCCTGGTGGAAGAGGAACGGGTGATTCCGCTGCTCGCCGGCAGCAACGCCGTGGACTTTGCCTGGGGCAACAGCGGCATCGACAAGAACCATTTCGTGTTTCGCCTGGTGGATCCGAATTACCCCGCCAAGCTGCTTTCGGTGAGTTTCCCCCCCAACGAGAACGCGTTGGTCTGGGCCGTGGGCACGGCGACGGCCGGTTCGGCGGCCCTGCGCATTAGTTATCTGTTGCCGGCAATTCAACGGGAATTTCATTACCGCGCCCTCGTGGAAGCCGACGAGACCGCCTTGCAACTCGGCGTGTATCTGCGGGTGGCGAACCGTTCGTCGGAAGGCTTTGCCAGCGCCGTGTTGCAAACCGGCTTTGGCGAATCGCTCACGCGGCCGCTCCAGCGGGGCGAAACCCGCGAGGTGGTCGCCGCCCAATTTGCCGATGTGCCCGTGGTAAAGCGCTATCGCGCCGACGCGAGCGCCTTGGGGTATTTGGATCGCGGCAAAGACCAGCTCAACGTCCAGATGGGCTACGAATTGCGCCACGACCAGCTCGGCGACGCGTCGTTGCCGCCGGGTAAAGCGCGGATTTTTCTCAAAGACCCCCAACAAACCGTCGGCTTTATCGGCGAAGACACCACTGCCGCTGTGCCGCCGGGCGACGTGATGCGCCTGCAACTGGGCCTCGCCCAGGATGTGGTGGTGAAACGGCGGATTCTGTCTCGGGACGTGCGGCCCCTGGCGGGCAATGCCCTGGTGGAACAGGACGTAGTCGTGGGCTATTCGGTGGAAAACTTCAAAGACCAGCCGGTGGAACTCACCCTGGGGGAGAACGTGATGGCTCTGCGCAGTGAGTTGGGCCGTTACAGCGGCCTGGAACCCAGTATCACCGTGGGGCCAAAGACCACCCTGGGCACCCCCGACCCCGAATACAGCGATTTTTCGTTCTTGCAATTCCGCGTGACTGTGCCGCCGAAGGCCGACCGCGACGCACCCACCGAACACCAGCTGCATCTCACCTTTCACAACGAGTGGTAATTCCCATGAAACAGAGCGTGTTTGGCGGTTTGGCGCTGCTACTGACGGGGTTAGCGATGGCGCAGCAGGTGGACTTTGCGACGGTGCCGCCCCGGGCTGAGGTGCAACTCACGATTTACAACAGCGAAGACCTCACCCTGGTGCGCGACACCCGCACCATTGGGCTGAACGCGGGGGTCAACCTGCTGCAATTTTCCTGGGCAAACACCTTGATCGACCCCACGTCGGTGCAATTGCAGTTCGCCGACGACCAGGGCGTGGCCATCCTCGACACGGTGTTCCCCCACGACAAAGCCCAATCCCTCACCTGGCGGGTGGAAAGCGACCGCCCCCGCACGGTGCAAAGCGAGATTAGCTATTTCACCTCGGGGATTTCCTGGGCGGCGGAATACACGGCGATTGCCCATGCCGACGAAACCACCCTGGGCCTAGAGAGCTTCATTCGCATCACCAACCAGTCCGGCGAAGACTACGAAGGGGCCCAAGTGCGGGTGGTGGTGGGCAAAATCAACCTGGTGGACAAGATCGCCGACCTGGCCCGCCGGGGCATGGGGGCGGTGGACGCCCCGGTGGTCGAAGCTGCTTCCCGCTCCAAGTTGCAGCGCCTCATGCGGGCCATGCCGGCGGCCCCCGCGCCCTCGGTATCGGCCATGGCGGAAAGCATGGCCATGGACGCGGCGGGCCTTGAACCCAAGGCCGTGGAGAAAGCCGCGTTGGGCGAGTACTTCCTGTACGCCATCGAGGGCCGCGAGACGATTCCCCACGGTTGGGCGAAGCAGTTGTTGAGCTTTCGCGCCGACGCCGTGCCCATCGCCGTGGTGTATCGCTACCGCCCCCGGGAATACGGCGACGAGCTGGTGAAGCTGTACCTCACGAAGAACGACACGGCGAACCAGTTGGGCACGACACCACTGCCCGACGGCCAATGGCGGGTGTTTCACGCGGATGCGGCGGGACAGCTGCGCTATTTGAATAGCCAAGCCCTGCCCTACCGCCCGATTGGCGACGAATTGGCCCTCAACCTGGGCGCCGATCCCCTGGTGGTGTTCCAGCAGCGCAAGGTGCAGGTGACCCGCCGCGATGTGATCTTGGAAGTCCAAGGCAGCCGCGTGTTTGTGCCGGCCCAGGGCTTTGGCGGACGGGTGGATTTGGTACGCCGCGTGGCGGGCTGGATCGACGAGGTGGGCTATTTGGAACAGCTGGGCAATTTCAGCCCGCGCCCGATTCGCGTGGAACTGCGTCGGGCCTGGAGCGGCGATGTGACCGTGACGGCCCCCACCAACCGCGCCATCAACACCACCTTGCACGATGTCAACACCACCGAAATGCAATTCACCGTACCGGCTAACCAACGGCTCCCTGTGCCCTACAGGGTAGCTACCCGCCAGGGCGAACTTGCCAAACAGCAGCGCGTGGAACTGCGCTAGCTGAATCGCAGGCGCGACCGCCATCACAAGAGCCACTCAGACCCACTTCACGCCGTCGGCCCCAAGCTGGCGGCGTGTTTTGTTGAACCAACCCGAGGGCGAATGACATGAATACAAGGCAACAAGTGATAGGACGGCGGCAGCTGCTGGGCGGCGCGGTGGCCCTGGGACTGATTCTGGCCGGGGGCGTCTCTCCGGCGGCGGCGCGGTCGGTTTCCCTTAAGGATGTGGAGATTCGCGTGCTCGACGACCGTCGGCGGCCCTTTCGGGAAGTCGCGGCAACGGACATTCCCCGAAGCCGCGACCATCGGGCCTATCTGGAGGCCGTGCCCGACGCCCGGTATCAAATCGAAGTGCGCAATCGCTCCAACCGGCGGGTGGGCCTGGTGATCGCGGTGGATGGCCGCAACATCATTTCCGGCGACCGCTCGGATCTGCGGCCCAACGAGCGGATGTATGTGCTGGAGCCGGGCAAGCGTGGCCGTTACGAGGGCTGGCGCACCGGCCGCGATCAGGTGAACCGCTTTGTGTTTACCCAGGCCGATCGGTCCTACGCCGCCGCTTGGGGCGACAACAGCGCCATGGGCGTGATCGCCGTGGCCGTATTTGCCGAAGAACCGCCGGTGCAAATACGCAGCGAGGGCGCCCAAGTGGGGCCGTCCCTGCGATCGGCACCGGCGGCGCCCAGTGCGGAGATGGGGGCACGGGCAGGAGCGGCGCCCAGTGCCCAGGTCGGAGCGGGGGCAGCCGCCGGCACCGGCTACGGGGAGACCGTGGAATCGGCGTCGCGCACCGTGGCGTTCAAGCCCGAAAAAACGGCCTCAGCCCAGTATTTTTACAAGTACGAATGGCGCGCGCAGCTCTGCGATCGGGGCGTGATTCGCTGCGACCGCGACCGTCGCCCCGAGCCGGACAACCGCTTTTGGCCGGAAGACGACGGCTTCGCCCCGCCGCCCCCTCGGCGCTAGTGATTTCTCCCGAATAGGCCGCCTCCGCGGCCTGATTTGTTTTGAACGTCTATGGGACGAATCGGGCAAAATGGCGACAAAATCCATCACTCATTTACCAAGAGATTCTGCCCCCATGGCCTTGCGACTGCTCACCATCGACGACGACCCCCACATGGGACGGCTCACGAGTCGTGTGGGGCAACAGCTCAACTACGAATGCCAAAGCGTCACCGAAGCCAAAGAGGTGCTGGGGGCGGTGCGCGCCTTTCAGCCCACGGTGATTTTGTTGGACTTGCAAATGCAGGGCGTGGACGGGGTGGAATGGCTGCGCCAGCTTGCCGCCCAGTCTTGTCGGGCGCGGATCTGCCTAATGAGCGGCGTGGATCATCGGGTGTTGCAAACCGCCAAGCGCCTGGGCGAGGCCCTGTTGCTCGACATGGGGCCTATGCTCCACAAACCCTTTGAATTGGACGCCCTGCGCCGGTGTTTGGAATTGCCTACAGAGCCGCCGGCGCCGGCGGTGAGCGGCTTGTTGCCCACCCACCCCATCACGCAGGAGGAGCTGCAACGGGCCATCGACGGTCGGCAAATGCGGGTGCGGTACCAGCCCCAATTGGCCTTAACTACCCAAAACGTCGTCGGCGTGGAGGCGTTGGCCCGCTGGCTCCATCCCCAACGGGCCATGGTGTCGCCCCAGGCGTTCATCGGCCTGGCGGAATCGACGGGCCTGATTCATCCCCTCACGGATTTACTGCTCCACCAGATTTGCGCCGACATGGTGAGCTGGCCCGCGACCATGAATCACCTGCAAATGGCGGTGAATCTGTCGGCTCTGCTGCTCAACGACATTACGTTGCCGGATCGCCTGGCCCAGGTGGTGTCGGGGTATGGGCTGCCGCTCCACCGCTTCACCTGGGAAATCACCGAGTCGTGGGCGGTGAATCCCGGCCCGATGAGCCTCGACATCCTCACGCGCCTGCGCCTGAAAGGCTTTCAACTGTCCATCGACGACTTGGGCACGGGCCATTCCTCCTTGGAGCAGCTCTACGCCCTGCCCTACAGCGAACTCAAAATCGACCGGCAATTTATCGACGGCTGTACCCATAACAGCGAGGCCGCGTTGATCGTCCAGTCGGTGATTCAGTTGGGGAGCGGCCTGGGGGTGAGCGTGGTGGCGGAGGGCATCGAAAATCTGGAAACCTACCGCTTCCTCCAGCGGTGGCGGGGCTTGGTGGGCCAGGGCTATTTCATCAGCCCGCCCCTTACCCACGAGGATTGGCTCGCCTGGTTCGCCAAGCCCTACTCGGCGGCCTAATCGAACAGCTTGCCGGGATTCAAAATGCCGTTGGGGTCGAAGGCCTGGCGAATCGCGCGGAGATACGCCAGTTCCGTCGGTGAGCGCGTGTAGTGGAGAAACGGCTTTTTCAGCAGCCCGACCCCGTGTTCCGCCGAAATCGTGCCGCCAAACTGTTGAATTAAGGCAAACAGCTGTTCGCTCGCCCCGTGACAGCGGTGTTCAAAGGCGTCTTTCGAGAGTTCGGCGGGTTTCAGCACGCTGATGTGCAAATTGCCATCGCCGATGTGGCCAAACCAAATCACCGCCAAATCCGGATACAGCCGCGCAAACAGGGCGTCGGCGGCTTCCAAAAATGCGGCGACACGGCTCACCCGCAGGGCGATGTCGTTTTTGTAGGGCGTGAATGCCGCGATGGATTCCGTAATGTCCTCGCGGAGCTGCCACAGCTGGGCGGCTTGGGTGTGGTTTTGGCTCAACACCCCGTCGAGCACCTGTTCCTGTTCGGCGAGTTCCTCGAACAGCGCCATGGCGCGGTCGGTCATGGCGGCGTCGGTCACTTCAAATTCCACCAGGGCGTAATAGGGCGCCTCGGTTTCAAAGGGGCGGGGCAAGCCCTTGGCCAGCACCTGGTTAAGCGCCAGGTCGGAGAAAAATTCGAAGGCTTGGAGGGGCAACGCCCGGTGGGCGGCCGCAAATACCGTCATCAACGCGGCCAAGTTCGGCACGGCGAACACCATCACGGCGAGTTCCGGGGGGGCCGGCGCGAGTTTGATGGTGGCGTCCACGATGAGGCCCAAGGTGCCCTCGCTGCCGATGAACAGGTGGCGCAGGTCGTAGCCGGTGGCGTTTTTCACCAGGCCGCGGTTGAGTTCGAGCACATCGCCCCGGCCGGTCACCACGGTGAGTCCCATGACCCAATCCCGCGTCAGGCCGTAGCGCAGCACCTTGATGCCACCGGCGTTGGTGGCGATGTTGCCGCCCATGTGGCTCGACCCGCGGGCGGCGAAATCCACCGGGTAATACAGCCCTTGGTCCTTGGCGAACTGCTGGAGCACCTGGGTAACGACGCCGGCTTCACAGCGCACCGTGCGTTCAATCGGGTCGAAATCGCTGAGGCGATTCATTTTTTCCATGGAAACCACGAGTTCCCCTTGGTACGCCACCGCGCCGCCGCTCAAGCCGGTGCGGCCTCCGGAGGGGACGAGCGCCACCCGCTGGTCGTTGGCCCACTGCACCAAAAACTGCACCTGGGCCAGGTCATGGGGAAACACGATGGCGGCGGGGGCGGGGGTCCAATGGCGCGTCCAATCGCGGCCATAGTCCTGCAGACTCGCGGCATCGGTGCGCACGGCGAGTTGGTGTTGACGGAGCACATCGAGGTCAAGGGCAGCGGCATTCATGGCACGATCCAGAAAAGAGAGAAGAGAGAGCGGAGTTTTGGCTGTTTAATCAATGGCTTAACGACGACAAGCCGACCCAATTTGGTTGTCCCTAAGACGGGCGTTACGTAGATTTACGGCCCTTTGCACCCTGTGACAACCATGAAAAAGACTTCCTACGACAAATCGAAAATGAAAGTGTTATTGCTCGAAGGGATTCACGAGAGCGCCGTCGAGGGCTTTTCTCAGGCCGGTTACACCCAGATCGAACGCCACAAGGGGGCGCTTACCGGTGACGCCTTACGCGACGCCGTGAAAGACGCGCATTTTTTGGGCATCCGTTCCCGCACCCAGCTCACCGCCGACCTCTTCGAGCACGCGCCCCATTTGCTCGCCGTGGGCTGCTTTTGCATCGGCACCAATCAGGTGGATCTCACGGCGGCCCAGGGGCAGGGGATCCCGGTGTTTAACGCGCCGTTTTCCAACACCCGCAGCGTGGCGGAACTCGTGGTGGCCGAGACGATTTTTCTGATGCGCGATTTGCCTCGGCGCAACGCGGCGGCCCACGCTGGCGGCTGGATTAAATCGGCGGAGCGCTGTTACGAAGTGCGCGGCAAGACCATCGGCATCGTGGGATACGGTCACATTGGCACCCAGGTGGGGGTGCTGATGGAGTCTCTGGGGCTGAAGGTGATTTTTTACGACATCGAAACCAAACTCGCCTTGGGCAACGCCCAGCCTCGGGATTCGTTGGCGGCGCTGCTGGCCGAAGCCGACGTGGTGACGCTCCATGTGCCCGAAACGGCGCAAACCCACCAAATGATCGGCGTCAATGAAATCGCCCACATGAAACCCGACGCGGCCCTCATCAACGCCTCGCGGGGCACGGTGGTGGACATCGACGCTCTCGCGGTGGCGATTGAATCGGGCCACCTGCGCGGGGCGGCCATGGACGTATTCCCCACCGAACCCAAGGCCAACGACGACCCGTTTGTGTCGCCGCTGCAGCGGTTTGACCAGGTGATTTTGACGCCGCACATCGGCGGTTCCACGGTGGAAGCGCAACAAAATATCGGCACAGAAGTGGCCACCAAGCTCGTGAAATACAGCGATAACGGTTCCACGCTGACGGCGGTGAATTTTCCCGAAGCCTCGTTGCCGTCCCATCCCCGCTGCCATCGGCTGCTTCATATCCACCGCAACGAGCCGGGGCTGTTGCGGGCGGTCAACGACGTGTTTTCGCGGGAACGCATCAATGTGGCCGCGCAATATCTGCAAACCCGCGATCAGGTGGGCTATGTGGTCATCGACATCGAAGCCGATCCGGACGCCAGCAGCCGCGCGCTCCACGAGTTGAAACAGGTGCCCGGTACCCTGCGCGCTCGTGTGCTCTACTAACGACGCATCCCCCTAAAAGACGAGACGATTCATGGCATCACTGCTTCCCGCGTTGGAATGTTTGCACTGGCAGCCCCGCCAACAAACCCGTGCGCATCCTTTGTTATTGGTACACGGCGCGTTTTCTGGCGCCTGGTGTTGGGACGAGGGCTTTGCCGGGTATTTCGTGGAACGCGGTTACGACGTGCACGCGGTCAGTTTGCGCGGTCACGGCAAGAGCGGCGGGTCGCTGCTCACGGCATCTCTGGAAGATTTTGTGGACGATGTGGCGTCGGTGGCCGCGTCCCTGTCGCCGACGCCAATTCTCGTGGGGCATTCCATGGGCGGCCTGGTGGTGCAGAAGTTAATGCAGCGCCGCGCGCTCACGGCTGCCGTGTTGATGGCATCGGTGCCGCCGGATGGCCTGTTTTGGCCTACCTGGTGGCTGTGGCTGCGCGACCCGCTGCTGCTGCTGAATCTCAACCTGTTGCAGAGCCTGGGGCCGAGCGCGGTGCCGCTGCATATGGCCCGCAAGGCCCTGTTTTCGCCCGATGTGCCCGACGAGCGGGTGGCCTGGTTATCGCGCCAAAGCCAGGGCGAATCGCCTCGGGCGTTGTTGGATTCCATGGGCTTTGGATTACCGCTGCCCGGCCAGCATTACGCCTGTCCCACCCTGGTCATGGGCGCGGAACACGACGCGCTCATTCCGCCGTTTTCTCTGGGAACGACCGCCCACGCCTACAACGCGCCGTTGGTCATCGTGCCCGACATTGCCCACGCCATGATGCTCGACACCCACTGGCCGTGGGCGGCGGCGTCGCTGGCGGCGTGGTTGGATCAACAGGGGCTGTAAGTTCGGCCCCCTTCACCTTCTCGGATGCCCATGAGCCTGTCTCTCAAGCCCCAGCGGCTAAAGCGTTACCGCGACATTGCGGCCCTCATCATCAAATACAGCCGCAAAAAGCTCCTGCAGTACCAGCGCTTCGACCAGCTCATGGACGACGACAAGATGAAGGTGCAGGTGGCCGACGGCATCCCCGAACAGCTCACCCAAGATTTAGAAAATCTCGGGCCGACCTTCATCAAACTCGGCCAAATGCTGTCCACGCGGGCGGATTTAATGTCGCCGCCTTACTTGGAAGCCCTCGCCCGCCTGCAAGACGATGTGGCGCCCTTTCCCTTCCACGAGGTGGAAACCGCCATCTCCCGCGAACTCGGCGTCCGCTTGGGGAAGGTGTTTCGGGAGTTTGAAACCACGCCGATTGCCGCCGCCTCTCTGGGACAGGTGCATCGGGCCCAGCTCCAAGACGGTCGGGAAGTCGCCGTGAAGGTGCAGCGCCCTAACATCCGCCAAACCATCCTCGATGACTTTGAATCTCTGCGAGACATCATCAGCACCATCGATTACTACACGAGCATCGGGCGGCAGTATTCCATCAGCGAAATCCTCGACAGCTTCCATAAAACCCTGCTGCGCGAGCTGGATTTTCGCCAAGAAGCCGAAAATCAGGTCACCTTGAGCGAATACCTCCACGACTATCCGCAGATTCTGATTCCCCAATCGGTGCCCGAACTCACGAGTTCGCGGGTGCTCACCATGGAGTTCATCCGCGGCCAAAAGCCCACCCAGCTCACGCCCCTGTCCCGCTTGGAACTCCACACGGATGTGCTCGCCGACAAGCTGTTTAGCGCCTATCTGGATCAAGTGCTCGTCCACGGGTTTTTTCACGCCGACCCCCATCCGGGCAACATCCTCATCACCCCCGATGGCCGCATTGCCCTGCTGGATTTGGGCATGGTGGCCACCCTCGACGGTCAGTTGCAGGAGACGCTCATGAAGCTGCTGTTCGCGATCCACGAGGGCCGCGGCCAGGATGTGGCGAAATGCTGCGCCGCCATGGGCAATCCCGCCGAGGAGTTCGACGAGAAGCGGTTCACCAAAGGCGTCATCGAGGTGATCGGCTTTTATCAGAAGTCGAAGAGCCGCCGCCCGCCGGAGGGCCGCGTGGTGTTGGAGCTCACGCGGCTGTCGGCGGAATGCCATCTGCGTCCCGCCGCCGAACTCGCCGTCCTCGGCAAGGCGTTGTTGAATCTGGACGACGTGACGCGGCTGCTGAATCCGGATTTCGATTCCACCAA
>DAIUCA010000067.1:0-11735 GCA_036846405.1 Candidatus Competibacteraceae bacterium | reverse complement strand
CCCGCCCCAAGGCCTCGTCCAAATCGGCGTCGTCGATGTTGAGGGGCGGCAAGAACCGCAGGACGTTCGGGCCGGCCTGCAAAATGAGCACGCCCTCGGCCAGACAAGCATCCAAAAAGCGCGGCGCTTGGTTCGCAAACGGCCCTTGAAGCACCGCGCCCCACATGAGGCCCGCGCCGCGCACCTGGGCAAACAACTCGAATTGGGCGCCCACATCTACGAGGAACTGGCGCAGTTGTTCCCCCTGGCGGCGCACGTTGGCGAGGAGTTCGGGGCGGCGAATTTCCCGCACCGCCGCCAGGGCCACGGCGCAGGCCACCGGATTGCCGCCGAAGGTGGTGCCATGGGTGCCGGGCTGGAGCACCTGAGCCACCCGATCCTTCGCGAGCACCGCCCCGATGGGCAGGCCGCCTCCCAAGGCCTTGGCGGTGGTCACGATGTCCGGCTCGATGCCGGCCCAGGCGTGGGCCCAAAAATGGCCGGTGCGGCCCATGCCGCATTGGATTTCGTCGCTAATCAACAACACCTGATGGCGGTCGCAACAGGCCCGCAGCTGGGCCAAAAAGCCCGGCGCCGCCGGCAACACCCCGCCTTCCCCTTGAATCGGCTCCACGATCACCGCGCAGGTGGTGCCGGCGGCCAAGACCGCGTCGATGGCGTCGATGTCATTAAACGCGCAGTAGCGAAAGCCGCCGGGCAACGGCTCAAAGCCCTCGTGGTATTTGGGCTGGGCCGTGGCGGTGACCGTGGCGAGGGTGCGCCCGTGGAACGAGCCTTCAAAGGACACGATGTCCCGCTGGGCGGGGGCCAGATGGCGGCTGGCGTATTTGCGGGCCAGCTTGATGGCGGCCTCGTTGGCTTCGGCGCCGGAGTTACAGAAAAACACCCGTTCGCTACAGCAGCCCTGGACGAGTTCGGCGGCGAGTTCGATGGCCGGGGCGTTGTAATAAATGTTGCTCACGTGCCAGAGCCGGGCGCTTTGGGCCAACAGCGCCGCCTGTAGAGCCGGATGCTGGTGGCCCAGGGAGGTGACGCTGATGCCGGTGCCCAGGTCGATGAACTCGCGGCCATCGAGGGCAAACACGCGACAGCCCCGACCGTGGGTGAGCACCAGGGGTTTTTGGGCGTAGTTGGGAAAGAAACAGGCCTTTGCCTGCTGGAGATAATCGTCGGTGGTCATCGTCATCGCAGAATTCCTCTCGGAGAGCACGCCATTTGCAGTGTGGATTGGAACAAAAAAAATGGGATTGTTTAGCGGCTACGGTGAGTCAACAATCTTTGAGCGCCATCCCATTAGGGGATGGGTAGATTTCCATAAGGTCCAGGTCCATGAGCGAATTACGCCAACAATTTCTCGACGCCATGGCGCGCGTCGCCCAAAGCGTCACGGTGGTCACCACGGCGGGGGTGGCGGGACGCACCGGCCTCACCGTGAGCGCCATGACCTCGGTATCGGCAGAACCGCCGTTGCTGTTGGTGTGCATCAACCGCAAGGGCAACCACGCCGACGTCATCGCCCAAAACCAGTGCTTCGCCGTGAATGTGCTCGACGAAAACGCCGCGTTTATTTCGGATTTGTTTGCCGGCTACCGCACCGCTGACTATCCGGATCCCTTTGCCTGTAACCCCTGGGCCACGTTGCCCAGTGGGTCGCCCAGTCTCGAAGAGGCCCTGGTGCGCTTCGATTGCACGGTGAGCCAACATTTCGACGTGGGCAGCCATCGGGTGTTTATCGGGGCGGTGAACCAGGTGCTCGTGAACGATGGCCAGCCGCTGCTCTATTACCAACGGGGCTATCGTTCGATACACCGCGACGCGTGATCGCGGCCTCGCCCACAGAAAACGGCGCTCATCGCGCCGTTTTTTTGTGCCCCGATCCGTCGTCGGCCAACTTAGCTAAAGAACTCCAACATCTTGGCGCCGATGTCGGCGGGGCTGCGGACAATCGCCACGCCCGCTGCTTCCAAGGCGGCAAACTTGCCCTTCGCCGTGCCCTTGCCACCGGTGACGATGGCGCCCGCATGGCCCATGCGCTTGCCGGGCGGGGCGGTCACCCCCGCGATGTACGCCACTACCGGCTTGCGCACCTTCTCCTTAATAAACTCCGCCGCTTCTTCCTCCGCCGAACCGCCGATCTCGCCCACCATGACGATGCCCTTGGTTTGGGCGTCGTCTTGGAACAGGGTCAGCACGTCGATAAAGCTCATGCCGTGGATCGGGTCGCCGCCGATGCCCACACAGCTGCTCTGGCCCAAGCCGTTATTCGTGGTTTGGAACACCGCCTCGTAGGTCAAGGTGCCCGAGCGGGACACGATGCCGATTTTGCCCGGCAGGTGAATGTGGCCCGGCATAATTCCCATCTTGCATTCGCCGGGGGTGATGAGGCCGGGACAGTTCGGCCCGATCAGCCGCACCGACGAGCCGCGCAACGCCGCTTTCACCTTCAACATATCGGTGACCGGAATCCCCTCGGTGATACAGGCGATCACCTCGATGCCCGCGTCGGCGGCTTCGAGAATCGCATCCGCCGCAAAGGGGGCCGGCACATAGATCATCGAGGCATTGGCGCCCACTTCCCGCACCGCGTCGTGACAGGTGTTAAACACCGGGCGGTCCAAATGGACGCTGCCCCCCTTGCCGGGACTCACGCCCCCCACGAGGTTTGTGCCATAGGCCAGGCACTGTTCCGAGTGGAAGGTCCCTTGGGCGCCCGTAAATCCTTGGCAGATCAGTTTTGTGGCTTTGTTAATCAAGATGCTCATCAATTGGCTCCCGGTGGAATGTGGGTGGAATTACGCCGCCGCTGCCGCGACAACTTTTTGGGCCGCATCGGTTAAATCATCCGCTGCCTGAATGTTCATGCCGGAGTGGGCGAGGATTTCCCGGCCCTTTTCCACGTTGGTGCCCTGGAGCCGCGCCACCACCGGAATGGTTAAGCCCACCTCTTTCACCGCCTCGATGATGCCTTCCGCGATCATGTCGCAGCGCACGATGCCGCCGAAAATGTTCACCAAAATCGCCTTCACCTTGTTCGACGACAAAATCAACTTGAACGCCTTCACCACCTTCTCCTTGTTGGCGCCGCCGCCCACGTCCAAGAAGTTGGCCGGAGCGCCGCCGTGGAGCTGCACGATGTCCATGGTGGCCATGGCCAAGCCCGCGCCGTTCACCATGCAGCCGATGTTGCCGTCCAGGGCCACATAGTTAAAACCGACTTCGTGGGCGTAGTTCTCTTGCTCGTTTTCCTGGCTGGGATCGCGCATTTCCGCCAAATCCGCGTGGCGATACAGGGCGTTCTCGTCCAGGTTGATTTTGCCGTCCAAGGCCAGCAGCTGGTTATTGCCCGTGCGAATCAGCGGGTTGATTTCCACCAACGCGCAGTCCTTCTGGACGAACAGGTTGTAGAGGCCGTTCATGACTTTCACGAGGCTGTTGACCTCGTCTTTATTCATGCCCATGAGAAAGCCCAGTTGGCGGGCCTGATAGCTCTGCAAGCCGGCGGTGGGGTCCACAAACACCGCGTGGAGCTTCTCGGGGGTATGGGCGGCCACCTCTTCGATGTCCATGCCGCCTTCGCTCGAGCCGATAAACACGATCTTCCGCTGGGAGCGGTCCACCAGGATGCTCAAGTAATATTCTTTCTGAATATCGAGACCTTCTTCCACGAGCACCGAATGAATCGGCAGGCCCACGTCGCCGGTCTGAATGGTCTTCAGGGTGCCGCCGAGCATGTCGCCGGCGATGAGTTCGGCTTCGGCGACGCTCTTGGCGAGCTTCACGCCGCCCGCCTTGCCCCGGCCCCCCGCGTGGACCTGGGCTTTAATCACGGTCACCGCCGTGCCCAGTTCCTTCGCGGCAGCCATCGCCTCTTGGGGCGACGTGGCCTTAATGCCTCGGGGGACTGCCACGCCGTATTGTTTAAACAGCTCTTTGGCTTGGTATTCGTGGAGGTTCATGGAGATTCCTCGGGTGGGTGGAAAGGCGAAAATTGCGCTCGCCGCGCGGACAAGGCGGGGCATGGTAACAAACGGAACACGTAGGGGTAGGCCTTGCGCCTACCCGATCCTTCAGAATGTCTTGCGCCTACCTGGTCTTTCAGAACGACTGGCTATCCTGTTCATGGATTTGGGTGGGTGGGCGCAAGGCCCACCCCTACCTTCGACGGTGAAGGCCCACACGTCGGGGTAGGCCTCGCGCCTACCCGCACACCAATTTCTTTGAAAGGGGGGTTTCATGCTGATCGACATCGACGCCCAGGTGCTCGACGAACGCCGCCACGGGTATCTGTTGCGGGCGGTGAATCTCTATCGCCTGGCCCTGGCCGCCACCCTGTCCACCCTGTTTCTGCTGGTGGAGGACAAGGCGCGCTTTTTCAACACCTCCCAGCCCGACCTGTTTCTGTTCGCCATCTGGGGATACACCGGCTGTGCGGCGCTGTTTCTGCTCACCAGCCTGGCCCGCTGGCCCAATCTGAATGTTCAAGCCCATCTCCAGGCGGTCATCGAGATCGGCGTGCTCACCTTCATGATCTACGCCTCCGGGGGCATGGGCAGCCATCTGATGACCGTGCTCGTCATGGCCATCGCCGCCAACGCCATTTTGCTGCCCATGTCCTCCGGCTTGAGCCTGGCCATCTTGGCCCTGTTGCTGGCGGTGCTCGCCAGTCTCATGGCGCCGGAAATGGCGAACCGCCCGCCCCTGCTGAGCTTCGATTTCCTCCCCGACCACTACGGCTTGCACGGCATTCCCCTGCGCTTGGGCTTTCCCAACAGCCAGGAATGGAGCCGTTTGGGGGTGTTTGGCCTGGTGCTGCTCACGGTGGCGTTTACTACCCACGCCCTGGCAGACCGCGCCCGCAAAAGCGAGGCCCTGGCCGACCGCCGGGCCCGTCAGCTTCAAGAAATCGCCGAGTTGAACGAGGCGATCGTCCATCACCTGCAATCCGGCATTCTGGTGGCGCGGCCCGACGGCACGGTGCGGTTGATGAATGAAACCGCCCGCCTGCTGCTCCACGCGCCGGATGTGCCGCCCACCACCCTGGCCCTCATCTGTCCGGCCCTGGCCGAGCGCCTGGAGCAGTGGCATCAGGGGGCGTGGGACAACCCCCAGCCCCTGCGCATCCGCCAGGGCGAGACCGAGATTCTCCCCGAGTTCACCCACCTGGGCGTCGCCGGCCTGGCCGATGTGCTCATCTTTCTCGAAGACGCCGACCGGGTGGCCCATCGGCTCCAACAGATCAAACTCGCCGCCTTGGGTCGGCTCACCGCCAGCATCGCCCACGAGCTGCGCAATCCCCTGGCGGCCATCCACCACGCGGCCCAGCTGCTCCAAGAAACCGCCGCCGCGCCGCGCCTGGTGCAAATCGTCCTCGACCACACCCAACGGGCCAACGCCATCATCCGCGAGGTTCTCGATGTTTCCCGCCGAGACAAGGCGGAACGGGAAGTCATCGCCCTCGCGCCGTTTCTCCAGCAGTTCGCCGAGGAGTTCGCCAAAACCCATACCCCGGCGCCCCGCCTGGTGCTCCAGGTGGCGGCCCACCACGAGGTCTGTTTCGACCCGCGCCATCTGCGGCAAATTCTCTGGAATCTCTGTCAGAACGCCTGTCTCCACGGGCAGCCCGCCGACGACGCCCCGCTCACCCTGGTGATCGCCGTGGCCCAAGACCGCCAGCGGCTATTTATCGATGTGGACGACTTCGGGCCGGGCATTCCCCCCGGGGCCCAACGCAAGCTCTTCGAGCCATTTTTCACCACCCGCGCCCAAGGCACCGGCCTGGGGTTGTACATTTCCCGCGAACTCTGCGAAGCCAACCGCGCCCGCTTGAGCTTTTTGACCCCCGACCACCCCGGGAGCCGTTTCCGCCTCACCGCCCAAGCGGCCCGACTCACCGAGTCCCCTACGCCATGTCCTTAAACGCGCCTGTGGCCCTCGTCGTCGACGATGAGGCCGACATCCTCGAACTCATCGAGCTGACCCTCGTGCCCTTGGGCATCCATTGTCTGTTGGCCACCACCGTGGCCGAGGCCAAGGCCCTCCTCCGGGGCCAGGCCGTGGACTTTTGTTTGACCGACCTGCGACTTCCCGACGGCTCCGGCTTGGAGCTGCTGGCGTACCTGCAAAAGCACCATTCCGCCGTGCCGGTGGCCATGATTACCGCCCACGGCAACGTGGAAAGCGCCGTGGAAGCCCTCAAGCTGGGGGCCTTCGATTTCGTGGCGAAGCCCTTTGACATCAACACGCTGCGCCGCCTGGCCCAAAGCGCCATTCACAGCCAGGGGGCGAGCGATGACCTCAACACCCCCGCGAGTGCGCCCCTGTTGGTGGGCCAGTCGGCGGCCATGGAACGGGTGCGCACGCGCATTCGGAAACTCGCGAAAAGCCTGGCGCCGGTGTTGATCAGCGGCGAATCCGGCACCGGCAAGGAGTTGGCCGCCCGCGCCATCCACGCCCTGAGCGCCCGGGCCAATCAGCCGTTTATCGCGGTGAACTGTGGCGCGATTCCCGACCAGCTCCTGGAAAGCGAGTTTTTTGGGTACAAGAAAGGCAGTTTTACCGGGGCCACCCAGGACAAACCGGGCCTGTTTCAGGCGGCCCACGGGGGCACCCTGTTTTTGGACGAGGTGGCCGATTTGCCCCTGGCCATGCAGGTGAAGCTGCTGCGGGTGATTCAAGAGCGGGCCGTGCGGCCCCTGGGCGCTCCCACAGAACTCGTGGTGGACGTGCGGATTTTGAGCGCCACCCATAAAAACCTGGCCGAGGCGGTTCATCAGGGCCGCTTTCGCCAGGATCTGTACTACCGCTTGAACGTGATCGACATCGTGATGCCGTCCCTGCGGGAACGGCGGGAAGATTTGGACGCCCTGTGTGCCCATTTGCTGACCCGCATCGCCGCCCGCACCGGTGGCCCCCAGCGGCAGTTAAGCGACGCGGCGCGTCAGTTGCTGACCCAGTACGACTTTCCCGGAAATATCCGCGAACTCGAAAACATGTTGGAACGGGCCGCTGCTCTGGGCGATGGCCCGGTCATCGAGGGCGAGGAGGTGCAATTGCCCCGCGATACTGACCAAAAAGGTCAGTTTTTGCCCCCCACGGGTCAGTCCTTGCCGCCGACGGTCTCCCCAACGCCCTCGGCGGCGGTGCCCTCCGTCCCGGCGCCCTTGGAGGTGGGCCTCGAGGATTACTTGGAAACCCTAGAAAAAGCGGCCATCACCCAGGCGCTCCAGGCCACGCGCTACAACAAGACGGCGGCGGCGGAGCGCCTGGGCATCACCTTTCGGGCGCTGCGGTATCGGTTGAAAAAGCTGGGATTGGAGTGAGGGGGCGAACTTGGCACGCGAGCTGCTTTCTATGGGCCAGCAGCCGGTCAAGCTGCTCTCGCATTCCCTCTCTCATTTCTTACTGGAGTTAATCCCATGCAAAAGCAACAAGGCTTCACCCTGATCGAGCTGATGATCGTCGTCGCCATCATCGGCATCTTGGCCGCCATCGCCATCCCGGCCTACCAGGACTACATCGCTCGTTCGCAAGTCAACCGGGTGTTGGGCGAATTGGCCAGCATCAAAACCGCTTCTGAAGAAGCCCTGACCGTTCAAGGCAAAGACGGCGTAGTCGACGAAACCGTCACCGGCGCCACCCTCTCCAACCTGACGGCTGCTCTGCCCACCGTGACCCTCAGCCGCGCCGCCAACACCATCGTGATCACCAACACCATGGCGGGCAACTCGGCCGCCGCCGTGAACGCCACGGTCATTACCCTGACCCGCGACAACCAAGGTGCTTGGACCTGCGCTGTCACACCTGGCAATGCTGCGACCTGGAAAGCCAGCTACCTGCCGGGCGGTTGCACCTAATCGCTAGTTGATACTAGCTTCCGCGACAACCCTCGCTTCGGCGGGGGTTTTTTTATGTCCTAAAAATGAACTTTGCCTTAAGGTTGGCATAGGAACTGCGCAGGGGTTGGTTATCTTTCACTTGCTTGTTCGGATACAGCCCATGCGACCAGAACACGGTTTTACGTTGATCGAATTGATGATTGTGGTGGCCATCATCGGGATTTTGGCCGCCACGGCGATTCCCACCTACCAGGACTACATCGCCCGCACCCAGATGACGCGGGCCTACTACGAGCTGGCCGGTTTTAAGCGTCCCTTGGAGTTGAATCTTCTAGATGGCAAAGGCGTTCCGGGGACCCTCATCGAATTGAGCTACACCAACTCCAACTTGCTGGATGTGGACATCGGCAATGTGAGCATCGACCTAGCGACCAATAAAGCCAGTGTGTTCGGCACCCTGGCGGGAAATTCGGCGGCGGCCATCAACGGCACGGTTGTGACCATCAGCCGCGATTCGATCGGCAACTGGAGCTGCACAGTGGATTCGACGGCGGCGGTGGGATGGAAAGCCACCTATTCCCCCATCGGCTGCAATTAGACCTGCGTTTCCCCCAAAACCTTTACCCAAGAAACCCCGCTCCCACAGAGCGGGGTTTTTTTATGTGTCCCGATTCCTGCCTCTGGGTGGTCTTCTTTAACTGACGCCTGTCACCAGACTTCGCCATGCTGTTTTCTTTTTCCGTTATTCACGAGGTTTTTTCATGTCGCCCCTGGCCATACGCCTAGTTCTCTTGATTTTGTTTGTGATTTCGGGCTTTGGCGGCCTGATTTACGAATCGGTCTGGTCCCATTACCTCAAAACGCTGTTGGGCCATGCGGCCTATGGCCAAACCCTCGTACTGCTGATTTTTATGGGCGGATTGGGCCTGGGCTCGTGGATTGCGGGGCGCTTTGTCCACCGCCTGAGCAATCCGATTCGCGCCTTTGCCATCATCGAACTGGCGTTGGGCTTCATGGCGATTGGTTTTCACACGGTGTTTCTCCAGGCCAGCCAGTTCTATTACGACGTGGCCGTGCCCCAAGTGGCCGATGTGTTTTACCTCGACCTGCTGAAATGGACCTTAGGTGGTCTGCTGATTCTGCCCCAAGCCATGCTCATGGGGGCCACCTTTCCCCTGTTGAGTGTCGGCGTCATTCGTCTCCTCGGTACCCCCAAGGGCGAGACCCTCAGTCTGCTGTACTTCACCAACAGTCTGGGCGCAGCGTTGGGCGTGCTGGCAAGCGGCTTTCTGTTGATTCCCCTGCTGGGTTTGCCCGGTGCCATGCTCACGGCGGGCTTTCTCGAACTGCTGGTGGCGTTCATCACCTGGTTCCTGGCAAAACAGATTCCCGATGCGCTGCCCACTGCAGAATTGGCTAAACCGACCATCACTGCGGACACCCGCCGCTTCGCCCTGTTGATCTACAGCTTCACCTTTGCCACGGCGATGGCGTCGTTTTTCTACGAAATTGGCTGGATTCGCATGTTGAGCCTGGTCTTAGGCTCTTCGGTGCAGTCTTTTGAGCTGATGTTGAGCGCCTTCATTTTGGGCCTGGCCTTCGGCGGCTATTGGGTGAAAAACCGTGTGGATCGCCTGGAGAATCCCCTGCGATTTCTGGCGACGGTGCAATTTCTCATGGGCTTCTGCGCCCTGCTGACCATCCCGCTCTACCACTTCACCTTTGATCTCATGGCGTGGCTGCTCTCGGCGGTGTCCCGCAACGACGCGGGCTACGGCCTGATGAGCGTGATGAGCCAGGGCTTGGCCATGCTGGTGATGTTCCCCTCGACGTTTTTTGCGGGCATGACCCTGCCGCTGCTCACGGTGATGTTGCTGCGACGCCAGGGCGGGGAAGCGGCGGTGGGCCAGGTGTACGCGGCCAACACCCTCGGGGCGGTGACGGGAATCTGGATCGCGGTGCATCTGGTGATGCCCAGTCTGGGAACCAAAAATCTGATTCTGTTGGGCGCGGGCATCGACATGCTGCTGGGCGTGCTGCTGTTTGCCCTGGCATTCAGCGGCGATGGGGTGGCAGACCGATGGGGCCGCTTCGCTCGGGGCGCAGTCGCCACGGCAGTGCTGGTGATCGGCGTGCAGCAGCTGTTCACGTTCGACGTTCAGCGCATGTCAGCCGGGGTGTTCCGCACGGGACAGGTGCGGGAGGGCGGCACCAACCAGGTGATGTTCCACGAGGACGGCAAGACCGCGACGGTGAGCGTGGTGTCCCAAACGGCCACGCGCCGCGCCATTAAAACCAACGGCAAGGTGGACGCGGCGATGATCGTCATCGGCGATCAAGACCGTACTTCCGACGAAGCGACGATGATTCTGTTGGGGCTGATTCCCCTGGCCCTAAAACCCGACGCCACCTTGGTGGCCAACGTGGGCTTCGGGTCGGGATTGACCACCCATGTGCTGTTGGGCCGCTCCACGATCGAGCGGGTGGATACTGTGGAAATCGAACCCAAAATGATCGAGGGCGCGAAGCTGTTTGGGGAACGGGTGGCCAGGGCCTACAACGACCCCCGCAGCCACATTCACTTGGAAGATGCGAAGACTTTCTTTGTCCGCAACCGCCAGCCCTACGACATCATCGTGTCTGAACCCTCGAATCCGTGGGTGAGCGGCGTGGCCAGTCTCTACACCACGGAGTTCTACACCCACGTCAAGCCGTATCTGAAAGCGGATGGCATCTATGTCCAGTGGTCCCATCTGTACGAAATGGATTTTGCGAATCTGTCGTCGATCCTGGCTGCCGTGGGCGAAAACTTCCGTCATTACGCGATTTACTCGATGAATGCGGGCGACATCATGATTGTGGCGTCGGATCACAGCGAAGCGGCGGTGACCCAGCTCGACGGCGCATTGTTCGGGGATAAAGCCGTGGCGGCGGACGCAAAGCGCCTGGAGATTCAGACGGTGGATGATCTGAAAGACCGCTTGATGACGACGCGGCCTTATGTCCACGACTTCTTTCTGTCTCAAGGTTCGCCGGTCAATTCAGACTTTTTCCCCTTTCTGATGTACCACGCGCCCCAGGCGTTTTTTAAGCAATCCCAAATCACCTACTTTTTGGAATGGCGTTACGGCGGCTACCCAGTGTTGGCGTGGCTGAATGGCCTCGAGCAGATGCCGACTTTCGAGCGCCTGGGCGAGTACCAATCGCAACCCCAGTTCGCAAAGGAAGCGCGGGACATTTGGGCGTTGTTGCAGAATCCCGACGCGGCGGTTGAGCCGTTTAGCGAATATGCGCCACTGCAATGGCTGTTGAGCGTTCTGGATGGCCGCGCAACCGCCGATTCACCAGCCGCCACGGTGCAGCTCGCCAATGCGCTGGTGGTCACCATGGCGCAACTGAACTACCTGCCCTGGGATACTCAGCAACTGGCCCTGGCGAATCTGATGTTGCGACCGGGATTTGTCGCCATCGACCCACGATTACAGCAGCTGCTGGAAATGCGGCTGCGATTTGTCGAAAAAGACCATCCGCAAGCCCTGGCCATCGCCGAATCCCTGCTGGAGACCTACCGCAAAATGGACAAGGCGGTGGCCCCCGACGCATTTCTCCAGCAAGCAGAACTGGCGTCCTTATTTCCACACGCCATGACCCTACATCTGCTCATTGGCGACACGAACAGTGCCTACAAGCTGCTGACGGAGGTCTGGGAAAAGCTGACCCCGAACCTGCGGGCCTTGGGGCACAACGACTTTCTGTTCCGCACCATTCGCTACCGCTATGTGATGCAGCAATTGGCACAGTCTCAGAACTAGCGTTCAGATTCTTCAGAAAATCGCCCCGCTCCGAAAAAGCGGGGTTTTTCTTTTGGGAAACCTGACCATCAACGGTGGGAGATGGGGT
>DAIUCA010000066.1:0-11838 GCA_036846405.1 Candidatus Competibacteraceae bacterium | reverse complement strand
CGTGATGGGATCGATTTGGTGGGAAAACTCACCCCTGGTGATTCAAGAGGCGTTTAAATTTGGCCGTCCGGTGATTTGTCCAGACATTGGCGGGATGGCGGAAAAGGTGCGCGATGGCGTGGGTGGTCTGAATTATCGGGCCCGCGATAGCGTGTCGCTGACGATGCTGATCCGCCGAATTTTGTCTGAAGCCGCGCTTTTTGAGGCGGTGCATCGCACGATTCCCGCTTATCCAGATATTGCCGACATTGTAGAGCAACATCTGGCGCTGTATTCAGACAACCCCTCATTGACCGCGATAGGCGCGCCATGAAGAAGCCTTTTATCTTGGGATTAGAAGCGAGCATTCGCGACGGCGCTTTTCTCGACACGAAGACGTTGTTTGATCGGGTGGGCGGCAATACGGGGAATCTGGCTTTTCAGCACGCCATCCGCGAGCACCTGGGGCGCGCGGCATCAACACCGTGGCATTTGGCGACAACACAAGCGCAGGATCCGCATACCATGGGTGTTCTACAGGGTGCGAACCAGCTCGGCGTCCATGTCGACCAAGGGAACATGGCGAAGCGACTACAAGAATTGCCATGTCGGCTGATCATCATCGGTCTAGGTGCTCAAAGCGATGTGAGCGGTCGCATTCCGAAGCTGCCTCAAGGTACGGTGGATTGGGTACGGGAAATTGCCGATCACCGTCTGACAAATTACCCAAATATTAGCGTCCGTGGACCGTTTACCCTCCGCGTTCTTGAATACTACGGGTTGGGTAACCACGCCACGGTGTTGGGATGTCCTTCCCTATTTATCAACCCCCAACAAGACTTGGGAAAACAAATCGCTGACCGCTTCAACCATCGTCCCATTCATCGGGTTGCAGTGGCTTCGGGCCATCAATCCTGGAAGGAGTTATCCACAATCGAGGCGGCACTGGTGCGGCTCGTGACCCAAACCCAAGGTTCTTATGTTGGGCAGCACGGTTTAGACATGATGCGTTTGACGCGTGGTGAAGCGTCGACGATGGATGAATCTGTATTACGCGCCTGTCGAGATTTTGCCTGTCCTGACATGGAGTTATCCACTTTTGTGGCGTGGAGCGAGCGCCACGGCCGTCTTTTTTTCGATGTCCCAAGCTGGATGGAACATTATCGGCGCTTTGATTTTGTTACGGGTGTGCGTATTCACGGGGTGATGCTTGCGCTGCAAGCGGGGGTACCTGCCCTGTGCATCGTTCACGACTCGCGACTGCTCGAACTCTGTCAAGTCATGAAACTGCCTTATGTTTTGGCGAGTGAGGTTCCACAAGATATCTCCTTAGAACAACTCACCGATATCTTCAGAGCGCGATTCGACGCTGCAGCATTCGATCAGAACCGACATCTGTTGGCCACGCAGTATTTGGCATTTTTGAGACAAAACGAAATTGAGCCTGTGGATTGGTTGATTCGCCTTGCAACATCTATCCCCAAAGCCGCTTCACCTGTCAAAAAAAGTGCAATTCAAGGGTTTGTTGAGTCAATTCAGGGAAATCGGATCAGCGGCTGGGCTTTTGATGGGGCGGACGAGGCAGCGGTCAGAATTGTAGTTGAGGTGAACGGAGTGGTATGGGGAACCACCGTCGCCGACCGATCGCGAGCAGATATCGAAAGCAAGTTCAATCGTCGGGGGGGGTTTATGTTTGAACATCCGCAAGTATCGCAACTTTCTCCACAAGACTGCTTGCAACGACTGGAAGTGATTGCGGAAAGCCAATTTGGTCGTCAACCACTCAGAAAATTAAGAACGCTGCAAGAGCAATTGGAGCACTTAACTGCGGCAAAAATAGAACTGACCGAAAAGCCTTTGAGCCATTTTCCTGTTGTGTCCTCTTGGGGAGCGCTGCTAGCGAGTTCGCAAGACAGTCTTCTGATGATTTCGGGAAAGACGTTGCCACCGCCGCTCCCTAGTTGGGACTTTGCTACCCAGAAACTGCGGCCGTTATTGCCAGCACCTTGCCGTTCTCCCCTGAACGATTTACCTGACGGCGTGGATTACGCCTTGATGCTGCACAATGCGCTGTTAATTCCTCCAGGACATGGTTACACGGCACGAAAACGGGTCGAAGGAGCGCGCTGGCGGCGCCACCAAGGCCATCATCTCGTTCTGACAGCCAACCGAGAACTCATTGCCGATTCTGCTGCGTTTGGCGTTTCACTTCCTGACATGCTCACTTATGTCGAATCGGGCGTTTGGTCGATGGGCTCGGTGAACGCTGAACACATTGAGCAGCCTTGCTTTTTCTTGGACATTGTGAGCGATCATTTTGGCCATGCGCTTGTTGAAGGATTTGCTCGACTTTGGCCGCTTCTAACCGAAGTTAGATCACTAATTTCTGAGGATTGGTTATTTGTCGGCTTCGGAATGCACAAATGCGCCAACTCTCAAGTGAAATTGCCGAATTTTCTTATATCGATGCTGGCAACATTGGGCGTTAAAGAAACCCAAATTAGGCGCATAGACCATCCTATTCGTTGTTCTCAATTGCTTGTGCCTGAAAGGTTAGCCGCTTTTGTTCGTGGCGATAGCCCGTTTAAACCATCTGAAAGAATTGCGCAGATTTGGCGACATATTGGCGACCAATTGGTACCAACTTCCGTAGAAACTTCCTTTCCGCAAAGGCTTTTCCTGAGCCGTTCACGATTCGAGATATCTCAAGAAGGAAGATGTTTGCCCGCCGCTCAAGCACAACAACTGGATCAACTGTTTGCTGATTTGGGTTATACCGTGGTGCATCCTCAAGAACTTACGCTCAGACAACAGATAGCGTTAGTTCGTGCAGCCCAATTTGTTGTGGGCTGTTTGGGATCGCAGCTCCATTTATCTGGATTTGCCACCGAAAACCATCCCCACCTTTTAGTAGTCACGCCTCAGTTTTTTCCTAGTCCAACAGATCAACTGATTGCTTGGGTAAATCGGATTTCAGTGGATTACTTTGTGGTACAGAGCCAGCTTGAGAGTTCTGTACCGATTCATCTCTCCCCTTGGTCGCTTTCCGAAGCCGATTTTGCCCGACTGCCCCACGCTATCCGCGAATGGGAAAACAGTAAGTCCTAAACACCAGATTTTTTTAATTGCTCATTACTTTCCTCTTTCGGAATCCCACCCGTGAACCACGCCGCAACTCGCCTTAACGCCCTCGCCCAACTCAACAACGCCCAGTCTTATCTGGAAATCGGTGTGGATCGGGGCAACACGCTTATGGATGTCTCTATCCCCGACAAAACCGCCGTCGATGTGAAGTTCCGATTCGATATTCAGAACGAGGCCGCCGCGGGACACCTATTTTTCGAGATGACCTCCGATTTGTTTTTCACAAGAGAAGCCAGGCATCAGAAATACGATCTTCTTCTCATCGACGGGCTGCATACCTTTGAACAAACCCTGCGCGATTTCACTAACAGCCTGTCCTGTGCCCACGACAAGACCATTTGGGTGATCGATGACACGGTGCCGTGCGATGTCTTCAGCTCGCTCACAAACCATCTTCAGGCCCATCGGTATCGCGACGAGGCGGGCCTAACTCCAAAACACGGCAAGGCCTGGCATGGCGATGTCTTCAAGCTGGTGTTTGCACTCCACGATTTCTTTCCGATGTTCTCTTATCGGACGGTTCTGAATCCGGGGAATCCGCAAACCGTCATTTGGCGACAGCCGCGCACGCCCTTCAAACCGCTGTTCAACTCCCTCGAAACCATCAGTCGTCTCACCTACTTCGATTTCAAAGAGCAATTCGATGTGTTGAGGGTGGCGGACGATGCCCAAATCCGCTCTGAGATCGCCGCCGCATTCCAAGTCTGATTTTTAGGGCGGTGCGCTGATCAACACGCACCGCCTGACCGACCCTAGTATTCGACCAAAATATCCTGGTCGCGGACGATAAACTGACATGCCAACCGCCATTGGGTTTCGATGTCAGTCACCTCCAAATTGTACAGCTCATCCTTACTGAGCTTGCCATGTTGGCGTAAAATCTCAATTTCCTTGTCGGTAATGCGACCCGCCATTTCCTTGTGTTTCTGTAGGGGCGTGACTTTGATCATGCAGGTGCCGCAATTGCCGTCGCTGCAGTCAAATTTGATCGGCACGCGATGTTCCTTGGCAATCTTAAGCACCGTTTCGGTATGACTGCCGGCCACGGCATAGACTGTTTTGTCTTTGTACTCGGGATTCGAGAAGGTAATGAGAGGCATGAAAATCGCTCCTTGTAGGGATTAGGCGGGCTTGACGATGCAATCGCCGAGGACTTGGGCCTGACAGGCCAGGCGGTAATGCCGCCCCGCCATGTTTTCCCGCAGGATTTTTGTTTCGAGCACCGACGGCTCGCTCAAATTGTTCCAGCCTTCTTCGACCTTCATCATGCAGGTGCCGCAGTCGCCTTCGCGGCAGCCGTACACGATGCCCGCGCCCACGCGCTCAGATAATTCGATGACTCGGGTACCCGCCGGTACCGAGACGGTGACATTGATGTCGCTAAAAGTGACATTTGCCTTGGCCATGTTCTAACTCCCCGTTTTAAGTGAAAAAAACCGGTTGCCCGGTGGATTGGTCTGCTTAACGCAGATCGGCAAGGGAGAGCACCTTGGGGGCTTGACGCCCCATTAAGGTCTCCGCAATGCGCCGCCCAAAGGCTTCGCATTCCCCCAGTTCGTCGTGATTCGGAATTAACTTCAGCCGCAAGCCCTTTTCCGGCACCCGCATCTTCAAACCGCGCAATCGATCTTCCAGCATCGGCACGGCCTCGCCGCTCCAGCCGTAGGAGCCAAACGCCGCCGCCAACTTGCCCGCCGTGCGAATCACCGCCAGGGACGACAGCAGATCCCACATGGGCTTCACCGCATCGCCATTAATCGTCGGACTGCCAAACAGCAGCCCATCGGCACCTTCGATCAGATCGATAAACGGCGCCACTTCGCCGCCCTCCAGGTCGTACAGCGACACCCGCACGCCCGGAATGCCTTCCGCCCCTTTGGCGATGGCTTCGGCCATCCGCGCCGTGTTGCCGTAGGAACTCATGTAGAAAATCAGCAGCGTCTTCGCGCCCTCAGCGACGGTCGTCGCCAACTGATTGGTCGATAATTCCGCGTATCGCTGGACAAAGTCCCGCGGCCGTCGCCGCAAAATCGGCCCGTGGGCCGGCAAAATTTCCTGCAGAGGCAAGTCCCGAATGCGATCGATCGCATTCAGAACATGATCTTTGAAGGGCCGCATGATGTGGGCGTAGTAGTAGTCGAAGGCGAAGCGGAAATCGCCCACCTCGTCGTTGAACATGCGGTCGTCGCAGAAGTGACAGCCAAAGGCGTCGCCGCTAAACAGTCGTTGATCTTCAACGAGATAGGTGAATTGGGTGTCCGGCCAGTGGAGATAGGGCGCGTTGATGAACCGCAGGGTGCGCCCGCCCAAATCGACTTCGTCGCCGGTGTTCACAGCGGTGTAATCGAGTTCGCCATCTTCGACTTTCAGAAACGCCTTTAACATCGCCGGCGCCCGCACGGACAGATAAATCTTGGCATTCGGCGCCCGTTTCAGCAGTTCGGGCAGCGCGCCCGCGTGATCTGGTTCCAGATGATTCAGCACGATGGCCGTGATTTCTTCGTACTTCGCTACCGATTCCAGACGCGCAAAAAACACATCGGCGAACTCCGCCTTCACCGTGTCGATGACGGCGACGCCGCCTTTGCCGCGAATCAGATACGCGTTGTAGGTGGTGCCGTTGGCCGTCCGCAGAATGATGTCGAACTGCCGCAGTTTCGGGTCGAGTGCCCCGATCCAGAACACGTCTGAACCGAGGTCGATGGCTTTTGGCGTGGTTTGCGCGGCGTAGTGCATGGGCTAAATCCTTGATTTTACGATGATTCGCTATGGCAACTCGCGGGCGTATGGGTCGCCGACGGATGAGCACAGCCTTCTAAATCCCGATCGACCGGCGCGATGCCCCATCGGGCGGCGAGGGTGGTCTGATCGAAACCCACAGATAATTCCCCATCGATCTCCATGAGCGGTCGGCGAATCAGCAGCGGTTCCGCCACCATCGCCGCAAGTGCCGTTTCTTCGGTGAAGGTTTTTGGATCGAGTGCGCCACTTTTGACGGCGGGCGCGGCCCGATTGAACCAATCGTCCACCCGCAGATTTCCGAAGAAGGGCCGCAAAGTCGCCGCCGTCCACGGTTGGGCGAGCAGATCGATCACATCCACGTCGTGACCGGCGTCGGTGAGCAGTTTTCGCTGCTTTTTGCCGTTACTACAGCCCAATTTCGTGAAAAAGCGGATCGCGGCCATCTACATCAGCCCCGCCTGCTGGAGGGCGTAGATTTTTTCCAGCGGAATCCCCGTGAGGGATCCGAGGGGATTTAGTGGTTCGCCAGTGCTGCTCAGAATCACGCCTTCAATGGGACAGATTTCGGCGCATTGGGGCTTGTGGAAATCGCCGTCACATTCGGTGCATTTGCGGGCGTTGATGAGGAAGTGGGGGGTCGCCTCGTAAATCGCGTCGTTCGGGCAGAGGGGCGCGCAGGCAAAGCAATTCACACAGCCCGCGACAATTTTGAGTGCCATGAGTCGTTTCCTTATGCAAGTTGGGCGGTGGCGGCGACAAAGTCGGCTTTGCCGGCAGCGACCATCTCCGCGTACACGGCGGCGATGGCGTCTTCAATGGCTTCCATGGGGTGCTCGCCGTTGGGGACGATGCCCGCCTTTTCGAGTTCGCCCCAGGGTTCGTAGCCGATTTTTGAGCACAACACGACTTCGCAGCCCACGAGGGTTTTGATGATCTTGCTCAAAATGGAGTCGCCGTCGTCGCCACAGGTGTCGCCGCCCGCGCAGTACTGGTCGGCTTTGCGGTGGCCGATGAATCGCACGCCTTCGGGCGACGCTTCGTACACGAGAAACTCGCGCGCATGGCCAAAATGCTGGTTGATGACGCCCCCGCCTTGAGTCGCGACGGCCATGAGCACCGGTCGCGTCTTCGGTGCGACCTTCTTCGTGGGTATCGCAACAACTTTCGCTGCCGCAGCCTTCTCTTTCTCGGCCAGTTCTTCGTTGATGGCCGCGTGGATTGCCGCTCGTTTCACCATGGCGGCGGCGTAGTCGATGTCCATTTCCTCGATTTTATCGATGGTAAATTCGGCGCCCCGATCTTCGCCCAGCAGACCGACGGCATCGGCGCGGCATTGGCGGCAGTGGCGCATCATGTTCATGTCGCCGGAACAGGCGTCTTGCAGGGCCTGCAACTCGGCGGCGGTGGGGCTGGGCTGTTCCATCAGACCGTAATAGGTGCCGTGTTCGGCTTCGGCGATGAGCGGCATTACGTTGTGCAGAAACGCACCTTTGGATTTCACAATTCTGCTGACTTCCACCAGATGCTGGTCATTCACGCCCGGAATCATCACCGAGTTGACCTTCACCAGAATGCCCTTGGCGACCAGCATTTCTAAGCCTTTCTGCTGTTGCTGAATCAGAATTTTGGCGGCTTTCACGCCGCGAATCCGCTCGTTTTTCCAGAAAATCCACGGATAAATCTTCGCGCCAATTTCCGGATCGACACAGTTAATGGTGATGGTCACGTGATCGATGTTGTATTGAGCCAGCTCATCCACGCAGTCCGGCAGAGATAAACCGTTGGTCGAGACACATAATTTAATGTCGGGTGCCTGTTCGGAAAGCATCCGAAATGTCTCGAAGGTACGGGCCGGATTCGCCAGCGGATCGCCAGGACCAGCAATCCCCAGAACCGACATCTGCGGAATGTTTGCCGCGACGGCGAGGGTTTTCTTCACGGCCTGTTGGGGGGTAAGCAGTTCGGAAACCACGCCCGGACGGGATTCGTTGGCGCAATCGTATTTCCGATTGCAGTAATTGCATTGGATATTGCAGGCCGGCGCCACAGCCACGTGCATCCGCGCGAAATAGTGATGGGCCTGTTCAGAATAGCAGGGGTGATTCATCACCTTTTGGCGGATGTGCTCGGGGAGCTGATTCATTTGGGAATCGGTGCTACCGCAGGAACTAGAGGAACACCCGCTGTCTGGGGCCTCATCTTTCAGAACTGGCAAATCCATCGGTCGAACCTCGTGCTGTAATTGGCTTATAAAGCATCTTTAAGCAGGGTCTATGCCGACTCATATTTCATTTATAAATCAATAGGTTAATTGGGAATTGGCGCTAAAATGTGGGGTTGGAGACAGCCGTTTGTGGTGAAGCGCACAAGTGCCGTCAATCATCAAAGTAGTCGTTATCCAGACGCGGCAGTTTGAGCAGTTGGTGGGTGACGCCCACTTGGACATCCATCATCCATTGGGCGAGTTGCAGACCGCCTATGAGCACAACGCCTTCAATGGTGCGGGCGTATTCTTCGGCCTGTTTTGAGTAACTGGAAGTGGTGATGAACACGCCTTTTTTCGCATGGTGCCCCGCAAGTGCACTGTAAAACGCTTGAATTTCGGGGCGCCCCACGACGCTCTGCCAGCGTTTCGCCTGCACATACACCTTTTCTAATCCCAACTTATCGAGCGCGATGACCCCATCGATGCCGCCATCGCCAACGCCGCCGATGCGCTGCAAATCGGCCCGTTCGTTGCCATAACCCAAACGATGAAGCAAATCCAACACGATTTCCTCGAATTTCGGCAGCTCAAGTTTGAAGCTGCCGCGCAACTCCGCGATCAGAATTAAGGCGTTACAGCAGAAAGCCTTGGCGTGGGGCTTGGCGGTGTAATGACTATTTCGCCGCTTCTACCGGAAACGCCTCGGTCGATAACAGCAGATCTACTTCGTCGCCCACGATGGGCGGCGGTGCGTAGGTCATCCCAAAGTCGGAACGCTTGATTTGTCCCGTCGCGTCGAAGCCGCAAAACGGCTTTTTCGTAAACGCGTGCTCGCCGCAAACGATGCGGGTGACCGTCAAGGTGAGGGGCTGGGTCACGCCCCGCAGGGTCAGCGTGCCTTCCACCGTGGCCGTGTCTTTTTCAGGCCCGTGGAAGGTGACCTTCGTCGATTGGTAGGTCATCTCCGGATACTGCTCCACGAACAGAAAATCTTCCTTGCGCACGTGCTCGTCGCGGGCCGCGTGGCCGGAGTCCACAGAGGCGGTTTTCACCACCACATTGAGCGACCCCACATCGTTTTCCCGATCCATCACCAGAGTGCCGCTGGTCTCGTTAAACCGCCCAATCGTGGTGGAAACTCCCAGATGGCGGATGGAAAAATGGGGATAGGTGTGGCTGGGGTCGAGACGGTATTCCGTCGCCGCACCCGTCAACGGCAAGGCCAAGGCCACAGCGTAAATGAATGATTTCATGAGGAATCCTCGTCGGTAAGGAAGGGCTTAGGGTTTTTGCAAAGCGAGTTCGACGGTGACTTTCACCGGATAATCCACCATCTCGTCGGTGGCCCATTCGCCGATGCCCACGTCGAAGTCGCGGCGGTCGAGGAGGGATTCGCCGACGAGCTTGGCTTCGTTGCCGTTCGCCTGCCACGAAAACGCGAACTGCACCGGGCGAGTGATGCCGCGAATAGTGAGCTCGCCGGTCGCCGTGAATTGCGGGTCGCCGGTCGTTGTGAAGGCCGTGGTGTTAAAGGTGGCTTGGGTGAATTGCTTGAGGTGGAACCAATCGCTCGTCGCCAAAATCTCGTCGCGCTCGGCGTTTTGGGTGTTGACACTGGTGGTGTCGATGGTGACGGCGAATTGACTCGCGTCCAGGGCGGCGGGGTCGAAGCGAATCGCCGCGTCGAACCGCGAGAACGTGCCGGTAAACGGCGTGCCGCTTTGGGAACCGATGAAGCCCAAGCGGCTGGCCGGCAACACCTGCCAATCCGCCGCCAGGGCCGTCGCCGACAGGCCCACCAGCAGCAATCCCGCAAGGCTCTGGGTCGCCGAGCGAGTAAACGGCACCATGCGCTTCAGAATGTCGTCGCGGTTCACAAAATGGTGTTTCAGCGCCGCCGCGATGTGGAGCGCCACCAGCACCAGCAGCGCTATAAACAGCCATTCGTGGGCCATTTTGGCGGCCTTCAGAATTTCTTGATTGGGTTCGGCAAACAGCTTGGGCACGGTCCACACCCCAAAGAGCTTGAACGGAATCGACGAGGCCGAGTGCATCAGATAGCCCGTGAAGGGAATCGCCGCCATGAAGCCGTACAACGCCACATGGGTCGCGGCCGCCACTTTTCGCTGAAAAATCGGCGTGTGGGGCGGTAATTTCGGCGTGGGATTCGCAAACCGCCAGGCCAGCCGCAGGGCCACCAGGCCCAGCAGCACCAGGCCGACGGATTTGTGCAGGGCGTAGATCTGAAACTTCTGGGGGGAAGCTGCGAGGGAGGTCATGTACATGCCCACCGCCCCGGCCCCGAGGATGGCGAAGGCCATGAGCCAGTGGAATAGCTGGGCGATAACGCCCCAGCGGGTCGTGGTGTTGGCGAGCATTACTGGCGCACCCCTTCGATTTCTAAGCGAATTTCTATGTCGTCGCCAATCGCTGGTACCCCGTAGGTCATGCCGAAGTCGCTGCGCTTCACCGTAGTGGTGGCGGAGAAGCCGGCGATGGTTTTGCCGTTGCGCGGATGCACGCCCACCTTATTTAAGCGCGTGTCCAACACCACCGGGCGGGTCACGCCGAGCAGCGTCAAATCGCCGACGATCTCTAACCGATTGTTTTCTAGCGGTTTTACGGCGGTCGAGGTGAAGGTCATGGTGGGGAATTTCTCTACATCGAAGAAATCGGCGTTCTTCATGTGGTCGTTCCACTTCTGATTGTCCATGTCGATGCTGGCGGTCTGAATGGCGACCTTGACCGTGGCATCGGCGGGATTGGCTTCATCGAAGGTAAAACCGCCGTCGAAGGTCAAAAACTCGCCTTGGGATTTGGAAAAGCCCAAATGGTCGGCGAAAAACAGGATTTGGCTGTGGACCGTGTCGAAAACATAGGTATCAGCGGCGAAACCCGGCAGTGGTAACGCGAGTAAGGCGGTAAGTAGCAATGTACGCATGGAACAGAACCTCGGAGAGAAAGAAACCGACGGTTAAGACCCAATGGCATTTTTCTTGGTTACATGGAAGTGCCGACATTTTGGCAATCTTTTCATCGCGATTCCTTGGGGAATCCTTACTTTTCTGTCTATTTCTGGGAGACGAACGATGCGAGCTGCATCTTGGATGTTTGGTTTAACGCTGTTAGCCAGCGCGACATTACTGCCGACGGTTTCGGCTATCGAGTTCATCAATGTCAGTTCAAACGGCGTCACCATGAACGGTGAAGAACACATTGTCTGCGGCATCGACTACAACGAGGGCCGATCGGATTCAGTGGTCTACGTCATGTTGGCTGAAGCTGATGCCGCGATTGGCCCTCTTGAGGCCCGCGTCGTCGTCGTTGGCACTGGACAAGAATTGCTTATGAACAGCTGGCCGACTTTCAATATCGATGCGCAACGCTGCTTCATCGATCTCATCGGACGTATTCCCACAGAACGCGACTCCATGGCGATCATCTATGCGCGCAACCGCGCTCGCCAGTCCTATCAAGCCATGTGTCTCCACGGGCGCGATAACCAGCAGCGCACAGGTCGAGTCAACCTTCAGCTCAACACGATGGGATCCATCGAAGACGTGACCGCGCAATCCGCATCTTGTGGGCGACTCTTTGCCGATGTGAGCACAACCCGCCGTGATGCTACCGATTTGCTGTACGCCGTCGGCGTGAAGTAACCACAAGCCATCACAGCAACCCGGCCTCGGCAAACGAAAACACCGCGCTGTCCCCCACGATGCAGTGGTCTAGCAACCGCACGTCGATGAGGTGCAGCGCCTGGCGCA
>DAIUCA010000065.1:0-11848 GCA_036846405.1 Candidatus Competibacteraceae bacterium | reverse complement strand
TCATTTTGTCTGATCTATGGTTTGCGGTGGGTATCCTGAGTGGTTCCGCCGTCGGAAACGCGATTAACGCGGCGGGCGCTTAGGCCCCGTTTTGCCGGCGGGGCGCACGTGCTGGGTGGTGAATCGCTGTGGCTTAACCCCTTGATTGGCAAAGGGAAACGGTCGGGGCGCATCGCCGGGCTGGAATCGCGGAATGAGCTGGTGTTTGCCCGAGCCGATGAGATCGGCGCGACCCATGGCGGTGAGGGCTTCCCGCAGCAGCGGCCAATTTTTCGGATCGTGATACCGCAAGAACGCCTTGTGCAGTCGCCGTCGGGTCAGGCCGCGGGCCGAAAACACCGTGTCGCCGTCCCGTTTCACCGGTTTTAGCGGGTTGCGCTCGCTGTGATACATGGCGGTGGCGAGGGCCATGGGCGACGGCAAAAATGCCTGCACTTGGTCGGCGCGGAAATTATTCTGCTTCAGCCACAAAGCCAAATTGAGCATGTCTTCATCCGTCGTCCCGGGATGGGCAGCAATAAAGTAAGGAATCAAATACTGTTCCTTACCTGCCTCCTTGGAATACTTGTCAAACAATTCCTTAAAGCGGTCGTAATGGCCCATGCCGGGCTTTTTCATTAGATCCAGCGGGCCGCTTTCCGTGTGTTCCGGAGCGATTTTCAGATAACCGCCCACGTGGTGGGTCACCAATTCCTTCACGTATTCCGGCGACTGCACCGCCAAGTCGTAGCGCAATCCGGACGCGATCAGAATTTTCTTTACCCCCTTCACGGCCCGTGCCCGGCGATAGAGCTTGATGAGGGGGGCGTGATCCGTATCCAGATGTTTGCAGATGTCGGGATGCACGCAAGACAGCCGCCGGCACGAGGATTCGATGTCTGAACTCTCGCAGTGGAGGCGGTACATGTTGGCGGTGGGGCCGCCCAGATCCGAGATGACGCCGGTAAATCCGGGAGTTTGGTCGCGGATTTGCTCGATCTCGCGGATGATCGAATCTTCTGAACGGTTCTGGATGATGCGGCCCTCGTGTTCGGTAATCGAACAGAAGGTACAGCCGCCAAAACAGCCCCGCATGATGGTGACTGAGAAGCGAATCATCTCGTAGGCCGGGATATTCGCGCCGCCGTACTTCGGATGGGGAACGCGGGCGTAGGGCAGCTCGTACACCCGATCCATTTCGGCGGTGTCGAGGGGAATGGGGGGCGGGTTCACCCACAGTTCCCGATGGCCATGGCGCTGCACCAGGGCGCGGGCGTTGTGGGGATTGGACTCCAAATGGAGCAACCGCGAGGCGTGGGCATACAAAATGGGGTCGTCTTTCACCTGCTCGTAGCTGGGCAACCGAATGACCTGCAAATGTCGCGGGGTTTTTAATGCCTGGCGGGGAATGAATTGCACTTTGGTGCCTGTGATCGGCGGCATTTGCGGGGCGGTTTGCGCCAATTCGGTTGCCCGCTTTTCGGGGGTCGTGGCCGCTAATTCGCCGTTCATTTGAACGCCCGCGACGCCGGTCATTTCGGCGAGTTTTTCCTGATGGGTTTCGGGGTATTCGTAGGGATTCTGATGGGGCGCAACGGGGCCGGGTTTGTCGATGGCCGTGGAATCGAGGGTCGTGTAGTTCGGCGGAATGGTCTGGCAGATAAACGCCGTGCCGCGCAAATCGGTAATCGAATCAATAGGTTCGCCGGCGGCGAGTCGGTGGGCGAGTTCGACGATGGCCCGTTCGGCGTTGCCGTAGAGCAGCAGATCGGCCTTGGCGTCGATGAGCACGGAGCGGCGGATTTTGTCGCTCCAATAGTCGTAATGGGCGATGCGGCGGAGACTGGCCTCGATGCCGCCCAACACGATGGGCACGTGGGGAAAGGCCTCGCGGGCCCGCTGGCTGTAGACGAGGGTGCAGCGGTCGGGACGCAGCCCGGCCACGCCGTCGGGGGAATAGGCGTCGTCGCTGCGGATTTTGCGGTCCGAGGTGTAGCGATTCACCATGGAATCCATGTTGCCGCCGGTGATGCCGAAGAACAGGGTGGGTTCACCGAGTTCGCGAAAATCGTCGGCAGAGTCCCAGCGGGGCTGGCTCACGATCCCCACGCGAAATCCATGGGCCTCGAGGAGTCGGCCCACGAGGGCCATGCCAAAGCTCGGGTGGTCCACATAGGCGTCGCCGGTGACGATCACGATGTCGCAGCAATCCCAGCCCAATTCGTCCATTTCGGCGCGGGAGGTGGGTAAAAACGGCGCAATGCCAAAACGTTTCGCCCAATAGGGGCGATGGCTAAACAGTCGAGCAGTCATGAAATAAAACCCGCAAAATTGCCGAGAAAGCGCCAATGGAACGCGTATTGGGTTAATAGTTTAGGAGCGAATAGAAATGGCGAATATCGCAATTTTCTCAGGGGTTAATTAGGCTTTTGGCCGCAAATGACGGGCGTAATGGGGCGGGCTAATGCGATGAGTTTGGCGACGGTGTTGAGTCGGGCACAGGTAGGCGTGAATGCGCCGTTGGTGACCGTCGAAGTGGATTTAGCGAATGGATTGCCGGGGCTTTACCTGACCGGTCTGCCCGAAACTGCCGTTAAGGAGAGTAAGGATCGCGTGCGCGGTGCCCTAAAAAACAGCGGTTTTCAGTTTCCCAACCGCCGAATCACCATCAATCTCGCGCCGGCGGATCTGCCCAAGGAGGGCGGACGGTTTGACCTGCCGATTGCCATTGGGCTGTTGGCGGCGTCGGGACAAATCGACGACCGCCCGCTGTTGGCCTACGAGTTTTTGGGGGAGCTGGCGTTGAGCGGCGGTTTGCGGCCGGTGCGGGGCGTGTTGCCGGCGGCGTTGGCCTGTCGCGAAGAACAGCGCGCGCTCATCGTGCCAGCCGACAACGGCGACGAGGCGGCGCTGGTGGAGCGGCTCACGGTCTATGGGGCGACGGAATTGGCGGCGATTTGCCAATTTCTCGCCGAGGGCAGCGGGTTGTCGCCGTGGGCGGCGGCGCCGCGACCGCCATCCATCAACACCGGCCCGGATTTGCGGGATGTGCGCGGCCAATTGCAGGCCCGACGCGCGTTAGAAGTCGCGGCGGCGGGCGGCCACAACCTGTTGTTCATCGGGCCGCCGGGCACCGGAAAAACCATGTTGGCGAGTCGCTTGCCGAGCATTCTGCCCCCCATGACGGAGCGCGAAACCCTGGAGAGCGCGGCGGTGGCGTCGGTGAGTCGCACGGGCTTTGATCCGACCACCTGGGGCCAGCGACCCTTTCGCGCCCCCCACCACACGGCGTCGGCGGTGTCGCTGGTGGGCGGGGGCAGCCATCCCAAACCAGGCGAAATCTCCCTCGCCCACGCCGGGGTGCTGTTTCTGGACGAGCTGCCGGAGTTTCACCACAAAGTTCTGGAAGTGCTGCGCGAACCCCTGGAATCCGGATCCATCACCATCGCGCGGGCGGCCCAATCGGTCACCTATCCGGCCCAATTCCAGCTGGTGGCTGCCCTGAATCCCTGTCCCTGTGGCTTTTTAGGGGATCGGGAACGGCCTTGCCACTGTTCTCCCGAGCAGATTCGCCGCTATCGGGCGCGGCTTTCGGGGCCGCTGCTGGATCGGATTGATCTGCAAATCGACGTGCCGCGGTTCGACAATCGGCTGTTGCGGGGCGACAGCGTGGAAGAAACCAGCGACCTGGTGCGCCAGCGGGTGACGGTGGCGCGGGAACGACAATTGCGCCGAGCCGGCTGCATGAATGCGCATCTCGATCCGAGTGGCATTGAAAAACACTGCAAATTGAGCGATAGCGATTACCAGCTGTTGGAAGCGGCGGTGGCCAAATTGCATCTGTCGCCCCGGTCCTATCACCGCATTCTGAAAGTGGCGCGCACGCTGGCGGATTTAGCCGACCACCCCCAGATTCAAACCGGCGCTTTGAGCGAGGCGATTCGCTATCGATCCTTCGATCGCGGCAGTTTGTGAGATTGGTCTCGTTGAACCGCTGGCGATTTGGCCCACTATCGGGGAAATCAAAACCGTCCACTAGAACGGGTTTTTTTGCATTCAGAAGCTCATGGCCGCCGCCATGCGACAAATTACAGATAACAGAGGTGAACGACGCCCATGAGTACCCCACTGATCGAAAGTTACCGCGGCATCAAAGTCGGCTTGCCGCCGCCGCGTAGTAAAGATGTTGCGTTGTTGCAGACCCTCAAAGCCCAGTGGCTACCCCATATTAGCCAACTCAAAGACAGCGAATTGCAGATTCTGCAAGGGATTCTGGAAACCTTTTCCGCGCCAATCACCGAGTTCGGGACGACGGTACACGGGGAAACCCATGGAGATCTGGGCGATTTGCTGCGGTATCTGGATAACGCAATCGACTCACTGAAATATCTGTTCGAGACCCACTGTCGTCCCGAAGGCCAGCCCGAACGGGTAGCCATTGCCCATGTGATTTACGAAACCACGGCTTTTTTTGAAAGTTACTTTGCCGATCTCATCAACGGGGCAGATCCGTCAAACAGTCGGTTATCGCCCGCGAAAATGCTGGTGTCCCACTATTCTGTACTGAATATGAGTAGTTGCAGTTTGGGTGCGATGGCCACGTTGGATGATCTGAAGAAGCTGCGGCAACCCCCGGTCGCTGCCAAAAAAGCGGCATCGAAAGTCAACACCGATGAGGTGAAAGCCGAACTCACTAAAGAGCAGCTCCAGCATTTTCTGGAAGGTCCGGAATCGTTTTTGCGCGAGATGTTCACCGCCTATGCGCGGGTGCCCCACCGGATGCAGACACTGATTCAGAGCTTTGTCGATTATCTGCAAACCCAATTCGTCAACGAGCCGCGCTACAAAAAGGTGATTTTTTACGAGGCACTGTTTCAGATCATCAGCAACAGCCAGTTCAGCGAGGATTTTGATTCCATTGAACTGGCGTTCACGCTGACCCGCATTTTTCGCGAGGACGAGGACGCGAGTCTGTTATTCGGTTATGTGAAACGCAAAATGGACAAGCTCTCCGGCGAGATTACCGATTCTTTTGAAATGCACTTGCCCAATGGCAAGAAAAAACGCTGAGTCCTCAAGCACCGATGAGCCAATTGCTTACCCTCGCGGCGGCGGCGACGGCGCTCCAGCGGGGCGAACTCGTGGGGATTCCTACGGAAACGGTTTACGGCTTGGCGGCAAATGCCTTTGATGATGCTGCCGTCGCCCGCGTCTTTACGGCAAAGAATCGTCCTTACTTTGACCCGCTCATCGTGCATTTGGCCGCTGCCGACCAAGCCGCCGCCCTGTGTACCGCGATTCCCCCTGCGGCTGAACGCTTAATGGCCGCCTGTTGGCCGGGGCCGCTCACGCTGTTGTTGCCCAAATCATCCCGCGTGAGCGATCTCATTACCGCCGGGGCACAGCGGGTCGCCGTGCGCGTGCCGCGCCATCCCCTGACGCTGTCATTACTGTCATTACTGCCCTTCCCCCTCGTCGCCCCCAGCGCCAATCCCTTCGGTTACATCAGTCCCACACAAGCCGCCCATGTGTTGGCGCAACTCGGGCCACATATTGCCGGCGTACTCGACGGCGGCCCCTGCGACATTGGCGTGGAATCCACGATCGTTGGCTTTGATGCCGATGCCGTGGTGATTTATCGAGATGGCGGCGTGAGTCGCGAGGCATTGACGGCCATTTTAGGAAATGACGCGATACGCGCGAATAATCAGACCAGTAAGGAAAATCAGCCAGACGCACCAGGGCAGCTTTCTAGTCACTATGCGCCGCGCAAACCCCTGTATTTCGACGAAATAGACCAAGGCGATGGGGCATTAACGGCGTGTTTGCAGGAGTTTTCCCCAGAACAGGTCGGTGCCATTGCATTCTGTGCGCCCTTTCCATCCTTACCACCCGCCCACCAATGGATCTTGAGCGAATCGGGGAATTGTGCCGAAGCGGCGCAACGGCTGTTTCACGGATTGCGCTTGTTGGATGCCGCAGCGATTGGGGCAATTTACGCCCGCGCTGTGCCCGACCAGGGTTTGGGGCGGGCGATTAACGACCGCTTGCGGCGGGCGAGTCGGCGCTAGACGCAAAAAAGCCGGCGTTGAGCCGGCTTTTGCATTGGCGAACGGACGGTTAGTTGGCGGGGAACGAGGTCCAGCCGCTATACCAGGGTTGCGCAGTTCCTGGCCGCACGGCGCCTAAGAAATTCGCGGCCTCATCCCAAAACTCGCCCTGGGGTGGGGGCACTGCGTTATCGCGCAGCGCGGCCGGCGAAGTGATCGCGGGGGTGTAATTCGGTTCGGTGACGCTAAAGGCTTCGCGGGGCAGCTGCGGATCGACGCCTAACATCACCTTGCGGGCGGGATTCGAGAAGTAGTCCAGTTCCGAGAAGCCGTTGTCGTTGTCCTTTTCGCCGACTTCCGGCTCAAAAAACTGCTGGCCATCGCGGCCGATGTTGTGAATCACCCCCGCCGCGAAGGACAGCTGATTTGCGGCGATGAGTTCGGCAGCTTCCTTGTTGCGGAAGTCGACGGACGAGCGGGGAAAGCCCGTAATGATGAAATTGCGAATGTGACCACCCGTGCCTCGGCGCATCACCATGGCTCGTTGGGCGCGTTCCATGTTGCGCGAACCAACCATCGTCAGGTTGTAAACGACCGGCATGGAGCGCGGCTGGGCGTTGTGTTCTTTCGGATTGTTATCTGCTTCGATGCCCGAATCCCCCACATCCCCGTACTGCTGAATGATGGCGAATTGCACAAAGCCATCCCACCCCAAATCCCAATCGATGCTGTCGTCGTCGGCGCCGCTCACCACCACATATTGCAGGTTGACCGAGCCGCCGAACATTTCGATGCCGTCGTCGCCCCCCCGATGGACCTGGACATAGCGAACGATGGTGCTGCGGCCGCAGGCGCCCAGAGTTAAGCCGTTGAGTTCGTCGTCTTTGGCGATTTCATACCCCGCAAACTCGATGCGGGCGTACTCCAGGACGCCACAGCTGTGGGTGGCGTCATTGCCCCCAAAGTAGCCTCGAGAATCATCGGTGGGCAGCCCTTCCAGTCGGGGGCTAGCGACGTTGGTGATGGCGTTGCCGAGCATCGCGACGCCGCCCCAATCGCTGGTGCGCCGTTCGCCCACGGGCTTGGCGCTGGTGAACACGATGGGGGCGTCATTGCGGCCGCGGGCGAACAGATACGCATCGCGGGTAACGATGAGCGCCGACCCGGGTTTACCCAAAATCGTCGTGCCCGGCTCGATGGTGAGCCGCGCTCTCCCCTCCACATAGACGATGCCTTCCAATACATAGGTGCGTTTGGCTTCCCACAGGGTGTCCCGCAGGATCGAGCCGTTCACGATGACGGTGCTTGCACCAATCCCCAGCTCGTCGCGGAAGGCGTACACGCCGCCGCCGATGCCGCTCACGAGCAACAACAGCAAAAACAGCTTTAACAGGGGCGATCCCGACCGCCGCCGGCCGCCGACTAAACCGGTCTGTGGCCGACCGCCCCGCGCAGCAGCAGCGGCGCGGACTAGGTCTTCTGCTTTTGAGCCGGCAGGGGCAGGTGGCGCCCCTAAATTGAGGCTACCGCTCATCCCGCTCGGCGAGTTTACCGTTGGCGTCAGGCCGCTGAGTGCGCCTGTGGTGGCACCCACCATCCCCGATGCGAGCAGCTTGCCTCCCACATTCAGGTTGCGGGCCTTCTCGGCAAGCGAGCGAATCGACAACACATCCGATTCTTCCGCCTTGCGCAGGACTTCGTTGCGGTAATCCTCATCGCTGAGGAGCATGTTGAAATGCACATACTTCAACGGCAGGTCGCTGCGGGCCAAGTTTTGCTTGAGCTCCCACAAAACGGCGACTAGTTCTGACCGCTGTTGATTGTTTGGGGCCATGACGCCACCCATTTGTAAAGAGAGATAGTTTGTAGATTAGTGACCAAATGTGTCAGTCGCGTTAAGCCGTTCGATTATTGGGTTAATGCGTTGGACGCATTATCCGCCAACGAGAACACGAGCTGGCGTCCGGTCACCGCTTCGTTGAGTAGATACACAAAGCCGGGTGCGACGGTTGCTGGCGCAGGCCAGCCCGCGGGCGAGATGCCGGGAAACAACCGAACCCGCAGGTTTGTGCGCATTGGCCCCGAATCGAGACAGTTCACCCGCAACCCCCGCGTTTCCCACTCGTCCGCCAAAATCGCCGCCAAACTCTGCAATCCCGCCTTGGCAACGCCGTAACTGCCCCAATACGCCTCCCGAGTGGCCGCCGTGTCGGTGGCAAAAATCACGCTGCCCGCCGACGACTTCGCCAGTAACGGCAATAGGCTTTGGGTCAGCAAGAACGGCGCGTTCAGATTCACCTGTTGGGCCACATACCAATCTTCTACCGAGCAATGTTCGATGGGCGTGAGCGTGTTGGCGACCGCCGCACAGTGAATCAGCCCGTCGAGCCGCCCAAACTGCGCCGCCAATCGTTGGGCCAGGTCGCCGTAATCCTTTGGCGTCGCGCCGCGAAAATCGATGGTTTGGATTACCGGTAAGGGCGCGTGCGCGGCGGTGGTGGCGATGGCGTCGGCCAACTGTTCCAGGCCCCGTTGCTGGCGATCAAAGGCGATGATTTGCGCTCCCGCCTGGGCACAGCATTGGGCGACGGCGTAACCCAAACCACTTGCCGCCCCAGTAATGAGAATCAGGCGATGGGCGAGCGCGTCGGCAGTCACGCGAAAATCGGGGGGGAAGGCCAGAGATTCCATAGTTGTTCTCTTAAAATCGGGCAAAGTCGGGAAAAAGGGGATTAAGCGAATATATCCATGGGAAGCTGCAATCGCGTCCGTCGCCTTACCCGCCATGCGAGCCACAGTTTGTACAGGGGTGTAAGGAGCTGTTTGTGTTCCAACAGGCGGTAATGTTCGCGGCGATATTCCGCCATGAGCACCGATTGCAGTCGCAATAAAATCAGCAGCGGCAGCTGTTTGCAGCGATCAGTCGGCGCGAGCTGGGCGAGCCCATTGCGGGCAAGGGTGGTAATGCGTTCCATCTGATGGGCCCAAAGTAACGGCATCGCATCCGTGCTTTGAATGTGGGTGAAATCGCCAAATTCCACGTTAAATCGCTGCATTTCGTCTTCCGGTACATAAAACCGCCCCCGTTTGGCGTGAAATGCCGTGTTTTCCAAGCGATTCCACAGCACCAGCGCCGCGCCTGCCTCGTGGGCAAAGGCCATGGTGGTGCGCTCGGTGTAGCCGGTGGCCTCCGCCACGAGCACCGCCGCCGTGCTCCCCAATCGGTGAACGTACAGGGCTAACTGGCTGTAGCTGGGATAGGCGTCGTACTGCGCGTCCATGTCGATGCCGTCGAGCAGTTCGTGGAACAGCGCCGCCTCCCAGCGCACCTGGTCTAGGTGGGGCGCGAGGGCCACAGTCACCGGATGCCGAGGCTGTTGAGCAAATAGGGCATCGAGTTCTTCGCGCCAAAAATCCCGTTTGCGGGCGGCGATGGCCTCGTCGGTCACCTCGTTGGCGATGGCTTGTAGCTCGTTAAATAGAGCGTAAAGCGCCGTGAGTCGGGCGCGAATCGCGGGCGGCTGGCCCAACAGGCTGTAATGGGCATCCGATCCCAGGGGGGCGCCCTTGGCTTCGCAATAGCGGGCAGCGTTGGCGGCAGTCAGCATAGGTGGCCGCGCAGGGCGTCCGCGCTGTAGACCAGGGGGGCGCCCCAGGTCGTGCAATCGCTGCCGTCGCCGTAGCCGTACGCCGCTACGAGCGGCCGCATGCCGGCGGCTTGGGCAGCGAGGATGTCGTTGTGAATGTCGCCCACATAAATGCACCGGAGGGGATTCGCGCCCAGGAGATTCGCCGCCCGCAGCAGCGGTGCTGGATGGGGTTTGCTGTAGCGCAGGGTGTCGCCGCTGACGCAGCAGGCTGGGTGCAGCTCCAGGGCCGCCAAGAGGCGCTCCGTGAGCGACCCCGGCTTGTTGGTGACGATGCCCCAAGGCATGGCCCGTTCGGCCAACTCGTCCAACAGCGCGTTGACACCCTCGAAAAACTGGGTGTAGCGACAGAGATTGGCTTCGTAAATCGCCAAATAGCGCTGCCGCAGGGTGGGAAACTCCGGGTGATCGCGGCCAAAACCGAGGGCGCCAAGCAGCGCGGGCGTGCCAAACGACACGCAGGGCCGCAAATCCCCCGACGGTAATGCCATGCCTAATTCGCGGGCTAATTCGTCTAATGCGCTAATTAAGTCCGGCGCGGTATCCAATAATGTGCCGTCTAAATCGAATAACACCGCATCTAGCATATTAAGGCGCTCGGTAATGGGCTAAATAATTCACCGCCACCGTGCCGCCTAAACGGTGGTTTTGGAATAGCGGGTCGTATTGCAAACCGCAGAGATCGACTAAATCCAATTGGGCTAAGCGACAGTAGTGATCCAATTCGGCGGGCCGAATAAAACGGCGGTGGTCGTGGGTGCCGCGCGGCACGAGATTCAACACGTATTCCGCCGCCACGACGGCAAGCCAGAAGGCGCGATTGGTGCGGTTAAGCGTGGAGAAAAACACCGACCCGCCGGGGCGAATCAATTCCCGACAGGCGCCCACAATGCTTTGGGGTTCAGGCACATGCTCCAACATTTCCATGCAAGTAATGACGTCAAAACTCGCCGGCGACTGGGCCGCCAAGTCCTCGGCGCTGGTGACGCGATAGTCGATGGCCAGGCCGTTTTGTTGGGCATGGGCTTGCGCGATGTCGATGGCGCTGTGGCTTAAATCAATCGCCGTCACCTGCGCACCCGCTTGGGCGAGGGCTTCGCTTAATAGCCCGCCGCCGCAGCCAATATCCAACACCCGTTTGCCGGCTAATGGATTGGCTAATTCGCGGGTTAATTCGGTGCCTGGGGTCGTCGCTAATTCGGGGGTTAATTCGTGAGCCGCAAGGAGCTGGCGACGGAGATAATCCACGCGCAACGGATTAATCACGTGGAGGGTTTTGAACTCGCCTTGGGGATCCCACCAGCGGGCGGCGAGGCGGTCGAATTTATTCACTTCAGTCGCATCGACATTGGCGCTCATAGACGCGGTGTCCTTCGGAGATTGCGTGGAAAAAGGGCGGTCGTCATGGGCGAATCTTCGCGGCCCACTGCTGGGCCTGGTGGCGCAGTTCGGCGGGGTCGAGGCGGGTGAAAGCGCCTTGCTTGACGAGCCATTCGCCGGCCACCCACACATGGGCAACTTGGCGACTGTTGGCGGCATACACCAGGGCGGATGCCACGTCGTAATGGGGTTGGGTGGCGAGGTCGTTCAGATCGACGGCGATGAGATCGGCGCTTTTGCCGAGCTCCAGGCTGCCAATGCGATCGGCCAGGCCCAGGGCCTTGGCGCCATTTAGGGTGGCGCAGGTGAGGGCAGTCATGGCCGGCATGGCCGCCGCGTCGCCGCTCATGCCCTTTGCCAACAAAGCGGCGGTGCGCAATTCGCTCCACAGGTCGAGATCGTTGTTGCTGGCACAGCCATCGGTGCCAATCGCCACATTGATATTTCGTTTCAATAACTTCGCCGTTGGGCAATAGCCGCTGGCGAGTTTGAGATTGGATTCGGGGCAATGGAGCACGGAGACCCCAGCGGCAGCGAGTTGGTCGATTTCAGCGTCTTCGAGCTGGGTCATGTGGACCGCCAGGAGCCGGTCGTTCACCAGGCCCAGGTCGGCGAGGCGGGCCAGGGGGCGTTGGCCCGTGGCCTGTTGGCTGTCGGCGACTTCGTGGGCGGTTTCGTGCACGTGCATGTGGACGGGGAGTCGGTCTTGGGCGGCCCAGTCGGCGATGTGGCGAAGTGGGCCGTCGCTTACGGTGTAGGGGGCGTGGGGCGCGAGGGCGACGCTGAGGCGGG
>DAIUCA010000064.1:0-11868 GCA_036846405.1 Candidatus Competibacteraceae bacterium | reverse complement strand
GTACCAAATGACCGAGTTGGTGGCGGATTTGCGGCTCGAGCCGGTGCCCACCACGTCCCCCACATAGGCCACCGGATGGCCTTTTTGCTTCAGGTCTTCGAGGACTTGCAGCGGCTTTTCGACAAAGCCGGCCCGGGGATTCTTCAGCATCGCCAGGGCGTGGAGCGGAATGTCGGGGCGGCTCCAGGCGTCCGGGGCGGGAGACAAATCGTCGGTGTTGGTTTCGCCGGGCACCTTAAATACGGTCAGCGTCACCGATTCGGGCACCGCCGGACGGCTCAAGAACCACTCGGCGCTGGCCCAGGATTCCATCACCTGTTTGGCGAAGGCATTGCCGGCCTCGGCTTTTTCCTTCACCGCGTGGCGGTAATCGAACACCAGCAGGGTGAACGACAGGGCTTTCGCGGCGGCGGCAGCGCAGTCGGCTTTGTCGAGCAGATCGATGAGCGGTTGCACGTTGTAGCCCCCGAGCATGGTGCCCAGGAGTTCCGTGGCGCGGACCGGCGACACCAGGGGGGTCACGGTGTCGCCCTTAGCGACGGCGGTGAGGAACGCGGCTTTCACATAGGCCGCCTGGTCCACACCGGCGGGGATGCGATAGGTGAGCAGATTGACAAGAAAATCTTCTTCGCCGGCCGGCGGATTTTTAAGCAATTCCACGAGTTCGGCGGTTTGTTGGGCGGAGAGCGGTAACGGCACGATCCCCAGAGCGGCCCGTTCGGCCACGTGTTGACGGTATGCGTCGAGCATGAAAACCCCCTAGTTGTTGTATGGCGGTGGTGGAAGAACACGAAGAGTTTAGAACGGTTTAACAACCTCGGAAAACCGCGATTTTGCCAATACTGAGCATTGTTTACGGGCTATTCTGGTTCGCCGTCTTCGAGGCTTACCTGCTGGGCTTCGATGAGCTTCGCGCAGGTCTCGCGGTTGGGCTTTTTGGGATTGAGCCGCCAGCTTTTGAAGCTGCGGTTGTCGGCCTTCAGATCTTCTAACACAGCCACTTCTTGAGGGCCGCCCGCTTCGGGAATGTCGCGGGTTACGTTGGCGTATTGCAGATCAAACAGCGATTCAAACTCGGTGGCGATGAAACACGCCTCATCGGCGTTTACCAACAGGCTCATGTCTTCTTCGGCATCCGCCGTGGCAAACAGGGCGTAGAGATAGTCGCCTTGGATAAAGCCCACAAACTCGGCTTGGGTCGTGTGGCGCTCCCCGATTTGGTCGGTCGGCAACCGTTCGGCACGGCTCGACGGCGACAGCCCGCCGCCCAGGATCAGTAGCAACAGGGTGGGGAAAGCGAAACGCAACATGGCGGGGTTCCTCTTTAGGTGGCGTGGGGAAGTGGACGGGATGGGATTGGGGTTAACGCAGGACGATGTGAACGCCGTTGGCCAATGGCACCCGCAACCACGCCCGAGGAAGCTCGTGCCAGTAGTGGGGCCATAGCCGCCGCGCCTGCTGGGCTAGGGGCCAATCGTCGGCGGTGAGGGTGAGCTGGCCCACGACCTGGCGCGGGCGCACGGCACCCACCGCCGCTCCTGGTCCGGGTTCGGCGAGGCGTTGGGGATAGCTCAACGCCTCGATGAATAACGGAATTTCCCGCACTGGCAACGGGAGCTGGCCGTCGAGGCTGTCGGCGAGGCAATGGGCCACGCGGCGACCCTCGGCGGCGGCGACGGCCACGCTTCGGGGGGGATGGAGCACATCGCCGGCGGCAAAAATCCATGGGTCATGACTGCGACCGTATTGATCCACCGCTACGGCGCCGTTTTGCAGCGGCAGGTGATGGCGCGACGGCAACTGCGGGCGGTAACCCGCCGTGTCGAACAGCAGGGCCCCATCGTCGGTGCGCTGGCGTTGGCAGCGGATGCCCCCCAAACGCAGTCCCCAACGAAATCCGCGCGATAGGGCCAGGGGATGGTGGCGACTCTCCAATAAGCTGCCCACCCGATAACCCCGCCGCCATAACCATCCCAGACTGGGCCACAGCAGCTCGCCATCGCTATGCAACACGGCCCGAGGGGACGGCGGCAGCGCCCGGGTCAAGGCCCGTTCCAAGGGCAAGGTTTCCAGCGGCAGTCCGGCGGGTAACTGCCAATCGCTGCCGGTGGCAAGGAGCACCCGTCGGGCCGTCAGGTGGGTGACGGTGTGGCCCGTCTCCACGGTGAGCCGCGGCCCCGGCGCCAGTTGGGTCACCGTCGCCGTGGTCCACAGGGGCAAGCCCTCTAGCCGCGCGAGTCTGTGGCGCAGCCAGCGGGAGCCGCCGGCCATGTGGCGCGCCCACCCGCCGGGCGTGGCGGCTTTTTCAAGGAGCAGCAGATCGTCGATGCCCCGCTGGCGCAACGCGATCGCCGCCGCCAAACCCGCCGGGCCGCTGCCTACGATGATGACGCGCCAGGCGGTTTTCAAAGCCACCGCACCAGTTGCGCCGTCAACGCTTGACGCTGTTTCACCCCGTCGCCGCCGAGGACAAAGCCGCTCAATTCGCCCGCGCCGTTGCGCCATTCCCCGTGCCAATGGCCGGGTTCCGCCGCCACCCACCGCCATTCCCCCGCACCCACCGGCGGCGCCACCACCAGGGGCAGGGCCGGAGTTTTGATGACCACGGGCATGGCGGGGTAACGAATCGCCGTCGGGCTGCCGGTGAGCGTGGCCGCCAGGGCCTTCGCCGCGTGGGTGATGGGGGCGATGTAGGGCAGCCAATGGCCGTCGATCCGCGCCCCGTCGCCCAGGGCGTAAATCGCGGGATCTGCCGTGCGGCCGTAAGCGTCGGCGACGATGGCCGGGTCGGTGGCGAGGTGGGCGGCGGCGGCCAATTCGCGGCGGGGCAACAATCCCAAGGCGGCCACGACCACCGCGTTTTGGTGATTTGGCGGCCAATGGGGGCCGAATGACACGCCCAGGTTTGCCAAGGCAGCGTGGAGCGCGTGGCCCACCGTCGGCGGCAACAGCCGTTGGAGCGGATAGTCGTCGGGGGACAGCAGGGTGACCGCGTAGCCGCCGGTGGCCAGGTCGTTCGCCAGTTCGCAGCCCACCAGGCCGCTACCTAAAATCACCACCGGGCGCTTCGTGTCGCCGTCGCCGAGGGCGTGCCGCAGTCGGGCGTATTGCCAGAGGTCGTTCACCGTATGAATCGCGGCTTCGGCGATGCCCTGTTCCCCCACAATCTGGGCGTAAAAATCCATGAGCGCAGTGGACGGCATGACGGGAACGGCGCCGGTGGCCAGCACGAGGGCGTCGTAATCCAGGCGCCCGGCGGCGCTCACGAGTTGGCGTTGAGCGCGGTCGATGGCCAGCGCCGTCGTGTGGGGGTGCAGCGTGAGTTGGAGCGTCCCAGCCAGTTGGTCAGCCGTTTGCGCTACCAGCTGTGCGGCGGTTTTTTGCTGCTTGAAGGCGTTGGAAATCGTGGGTTTGGCGTAGAAATCGCCGTCATTTTCCGTGACGAGGGCCAAGTCGAGGTGTGACGAGCGTTTGCGCAGTTCTCGTAAGACGCTGATGCCCGCTTGGCCGCTGCCGACGACGAGAATTTTCATTGCTCACCTACCTGCCGTTAATTAGCGTGAATTGCTTTTTGCGAGGGCCAATCATGGCATTAGTGGGGGTCATCATGGGGTCGCAATCCGATTGGGACACGCTGAAACACAGCGCGGCGATTCTCGAACAATTTGCCATTCCCTTCGAGACGCAGGTGGTGTCGGCCCATCGCACGCCAGACCGCCTGTTTGCGTATGCCGAAACGGCGTCAGCGCGGGGCTTGCGGGCGATCATCGCCGGGGCGGGCGGTGCAGCGCATTTGCCCGGCATGGTGGCGGCGAAAACCGCCGTGCCTGTGCTGGGGGTACCGGTGGCGTCGAAGCACCTCCAGGGGATGGATTCCCTGTTGTCCATCGCACAAATGCCGGCCGGCATTCCGGTGGCGACCTTTGCCATTGGCATCGCGGGGGCGACCAACGCGGCGCTGTTTGCGGCGGCCCTCTTGGCGGCGGATCACGCGGCGATTGCCCAACAGCTCGCCGACTTTCGGGCGGCGCAAACGGCGCGGGTGTTGGCTTGTCCCGACCCGCGGGAGGTTTAGATGAACGTGGGCATCCTCGGCGGCGGGCAATTGGCCCGCATGCTGGCTTTGGCGGGTTATCCCTTGGGGCTGAATTTCCGCATTCTCGACCCGGCGGCGGATGCTTGTGCGGGCCAGGTCGCACCCCTCATGACAGCGCCTTTCGACGATCCCGAAGCCTGTGAAGCGCTCGATGATTGGGCAGACGTCATCACCTTCGATTTTGAAAACGTGCCCGATGCGGTGCTGACCCAATTCAAAACGCCGATTTATCCCAGCCCGATGGCGTTCACCGTGGCCCAGGACCGCATCCGCGAGAAAACCCACTGTCGGCGCTTGGGTCTGCCCACGGCGCTGTTTTTTCCGGTGGAATCCTGGTCATCGCTGCTGGTGGCGGTGGCCCAAACCGGCTATCCGGCCATCCTCAAAACCTGCCGGTTTGGCTACGACGGCAAGGGTCAACGCTTCATCCGCACCCCCAACGACCTGTATCCCGCCTGGCGCAGCTTGAGCGGTGCCCCGTTGATTCTCGAAGCCTTTATTCCCTTTGAACGGGAGCTGTCGTGTGTGGCCGTGCGCGGTCGCGACGGCGAGATGGCGTTTTATCCCCTCGCGGAGAACCAACATCGCCAGGGCATTCTCCACCGCAGCGTCGCCCCCACGCCCCACGCGACCCCAGCCCTCGTCGCCGCCGCCGAACAGGCGCTGCACAAGCTGTTGAAATCGCTCCATTACGTGGGGGTGCTGGCGGTGGAATTTTTTGTCCACGACGGCCAGCTGCTGGTGAACGAGATGGCGCCTCGGGTCCATAACTCCGGCCATTGGACCATTGAAGGCGCGGTCACGAGCCAATTTGAGAACCACCTCCGCGCCATCTGCGGGCTGCCCTTGGGCAGTACAGCGGCCCGCGGCCACAGCGCCATGGTCAATTTCATCGGCACGCTGCCCGACAAGGCGCTTTGGCTGGGCCAGAAGGGCGTGCATTTCCACGACTACGGCAAGGCAGCGCGGGCGGGCCGCAAGGTGGGCCATGCCACGTTCGTGGGTGACACCCCCCAGGCGGTGGACGACTGGCTTGCCCAGCGGTTGCCGTAAGCCATGGGGGGTTTTCTCGCTATTTAGCTAGGGGAACCATCGCGGCTATGATGCGCGGCGCTTTGGGGTGATCGGCGACAAAATTGCGTCATCCCATGCAGTGCAGCCCACCTACCAACGAGGAAAAAGCGAATGGCGCAACAAATCAAATATCCGGAACACGGCCAAAAAGTGACCATCGTCGATAACAAAGTGCTGGTTCCCGATGAACCGATCATTGGTTATGTGGAAGGCGACGGGATTGGGCCAGACATCACGCGGGCCTGTTTGCGCGTGTGGGACGCGGCGGTTGCAAAAGCCTACGGCGGCAAGCGGAAAATCCATTGGTGCGAGCTGTTTATGGGCGAAAAGGCGGCCAGTCTCTACGACGGCAATTATTTTCCCCAAGAAACCCTCGACGCCCTTAAAGACCTGGTGATTTCCATCAAAGGCCCGCTCACCACCCCGGTGGGCGGCGGCTTCCGCTCGCTGAACGTGGCGTTGCGCCAAGAGCTCGACCTCTACGCCTGCGTGCGGCCGGTGCGCTACTACGATGGCGTGCCGTCGCCGTTGCGCCGTCCCCAGGACGTGGATGTGGTGATTTTCCGCGAGAACACGGAAGACGTGTATTCCGGCATCGAGTATCAGTCCGGCACCGAGAACAACAAAAAACTCGCCAATTTCCTGCGCAACGAGCTGGGGGCGAAGTTTTTTGAAGATGCGGGCTTGGGCGTGAAGCCGGTGAGCGCCTTTGGCACCAAGCGCCTGGTGCGCAAGGCCATTCGCTACGCCATCGACCACAACCGCGAGAGCGTCACCCTGGTCCACAAGGGCAACATCATGAAGTTCACGGAAGGGGCGTTCCGGAACTGGGGCTACGAAGTCGCTAAGGAAGAGTTTGGCGATTACATCGTCACCGAAGACGATTTGTATTCGGTGTACGGCGGCAAGCGTCCGGAAGGCAAAGTCATCATTAAAGATCGCATCGCCGACATTATTTTCCAGCTGCTGATGCTGCGTCCCATGGAGTTCGACGTGCTCGCGACGCTCAACCTCAACGGCGATTACTTGAGCGACGCGGCGGCGGCGGAAGTGGGCGGCGTGGGCATCGCACCTGGCGCCAACATCGCCGACCACGTGGCCGTCTTCGAGGCCACCCACGGCACGGCGCCGAAATACGCCAACCAGGACAAGGTCAACCCGTCCTCGCTGCTGCTGTCCGGTGTGATGATGTTGGAATACATGGGGTGGAACGAGGCGGCGGATTTGATTAACGGCGCGTTCCCCCAGGTAATCGCCGACAAAACCGTGACCTACGACTTTGCCCGCCAAATGGAAGGCTCGGTGGAGCTGAAAACCAGCGAGTTTGGCGACGCATTGATCGCCAAAATCACCCACGCGCCGGAAGATTTGGCCAAGGTGGAAGACACCCGCCGGCGGCTGCAAGAACAGCAGCGCGCCCAGCGGGAAGCCGCGCGGGTGGCCGATCCGGTGCAGGCGATGAAGGATTCCGGCAAGGTGCCCATGACGGCCGCCGACGTGATGACGGCGCCCAAGGGCACCGTGGAACCCGACGCCACCGTGGATCAGGTGATGCACAACATGCGCGAGTTGGGGATTTCGTCGGTGCTGGTGAAGCCCGGCGAGGATGGGATGTGGGGCATCATGACCCAGCGGGACATCGTCAAAAAAATCATCAACGCGAATAAATCGCCGGCCATGACCAAGGTGGGCGACATTGCGACGAAACCGCCGATTCACGTGTCCCAGGACGCCACGTTGAGCCAAATCGCCGACATTTTGATGAAGGAAAACATCCGCCGCGTGGTGGTGCAGGGCGCGAATGGCGAACCCATCGGCCTGGTGTCCGACAACGGCCTATTCCGCGCCGTGGAAGAGTTTGGTTGGGGTTCTGAGTCTTAAACTTCGACGGATCGCCCCGCGCCCAGGTGACTGCGCGCGGGGTTTTTTTATGGCTGATCGGCAGCAATCGCCCCCGACAGCAGTACCAGCGCCTGAGCCATGCCCACGTGCAGATTCTGTTCGATGTCCGCCATGGTGATTTCCCCGGCGACTTTGCCCGCCGCCCAGTTCGCCACCACGGCCAACGTCGCGTATTCCATGCCGAGTTCCCGCGCCAACGCCGCTTCCGGCAACGCGGTCATGCCCACTAAATCGCAGCCGTCCTTTTCCAGGCGGCGAATCTCGGCGGCGGTTTCTAGCCGGGGGCCCTGCGTCACGCCCAAGGTGCCTTGGGCCACCACCGACAGTTCCAGCGCCTGGGCGGTGGTCAGCAACAACGCCCGCAGAGACTCGCTGTAAGGACGGGTGAAGTCGATGTGATCCACCGGATAGGTGGCAAAATCGCCGTCGTAAAAGGTGCCGATGCGTCCGCTGGTGTAATCGATGAGCTGGTCGGGAACCACCAGGGTCGCCGGGCCCATGGGGGGCGTAATGCCGCCCACGGCGGCCACCGCCAACACGCGGCGCACGCCCACATGGTGCAGCGCCCACAGGTTGGCGCGGTAATTCACCCGATGGGGCGCGATTTGGTGGGGAATGCCGTGGCGGGCCAGAAAGACCACCGGGCGGTTGTGCAGCACGCCGCGCATGAGCGGCGCCGAGGGCAGGCCATAGGGCGTTTGTATCCATTGGGCCGTGGTCGCCGTCAGGTGGGGCAGTTGATTGAGGCCAGTACCGCCAATCAACCCAATCGGTGCGGGGTCGTTCATCGCGAAAATCTCGTGAAGGTTAAGCGTCTTTGGCGGCGTAAATCGCCGGGAGCTGGCGCAGATACTCGCCATAGTCCATGCCGAAGCCGAAGACATAGCGGTCGGGGAGTTCCAGACCGCAGAAGTCCACGGCAAATTGAGCGGGCTTGCGGTCGTGGACCTTGGTGGCGAGCACCGCGCTGTATACCGCCGCCGCTTCCGATGCCTTGAGCGAATCGACAATCGCTTGCAGGGTTAAGCCCTCGTCGTAAATGTCGTCGAGGACCACCACCACGCGGTCGGCCACGGCCACGCTGGGCGGTACGCGCCAATGCAACTCGCCCCCGCGGGTGGCCCCGCGATAGCGCGTCGCGTGCAGATAGCCAATTTCTAAGGGAAACGCGAGCCGAGGCAGCAGATGGCCGGCAAAGATCGCCGCGCCGTTCATCACCAACAAAAACAGCGGGTCGCGGTCGGCAACGGCGGCGGTGAGCTGCGCGGCCAGGCGGTCGAGGGCGGCGTGAATCGCAGCGGTATCGGCCACGAGTTCGGCGGTGTGCAAAATCGCGCGACTCTGAGCGGCAGTAATTTTGGCCATGACGAAGGTCCTCGCGGGCTAGTAGCTGAGAATGCAGGTATCCGGCGCCATGATTTCGCTCACGATGTAGGCGCTGCCCACCACCTCGCGCACCTCGCCGATGAGCTGTTTGGGCGTGAGCGACAGGTTGACGGGCAGACAGGCTTTGAAATTCACGCCCACGTCGTGGGCGGTTTGGATGAGGTCGTGGAGCGTTTCTTGGCTCTCGCCACAGGTTTGGGTGAGCAGGGCTGACCCCAGGCGGATGAAGTCCACCAGCGGGCTGCCAAACACCACCTCCACGTCGTATTCCATGTGGGCGGCGCTGATGGCTTGGCGCAGGGGAAAGCTAAGGGTCATCGGCCGGCTGGGATCGGCGTTGGCGATGAGAATAAGCAGGCGGTGGGCCATGCGACGCACTCCAAGGCGAAAGGGGCGCGGATTATAGGCCGTCGATCCGTTCGCGAACCGCTTGCCAACGCGCACTGTGTTGCAGCGCGGCTAACGCGGGCGCCGGGGACGATGCGGCGAGCCGCGCCAGACGGTCGTTGGGGGGCGTGTCCACCAGGGCGTCGGCGATGGCGTCGGCACAGTCGGGATCGTTACAGCTCAATAACAGCTCGCAGCCGGCAGCGAGGGCCGCACGGGCACGGTCGGCCGGGGCGCCCGCGGCGTAGGCCCCTTTCATCTCCAAATCGTCGCTGATGATGACGCCGTCAAAGCCAATTTCCCCACGCAACACCGTTTGCAGCCAGTAGCGAGAAAAGCCGGCCGGTTGGTCGTCGATGTGCGGATAGCACACGTGGGCCGGCATGACGGCGGCGTATTGGGACACCAGGCGTTGGTACGGCAACAGGTCGCGGGCCAGCTCGGCGACGCTGCGGTTGTCGATGGGCAAATCGTGGTGCGAGTCGGCGGCCACATAGCCATGACCGGGAAAGTGCTTGGCAACGGCGGCCATGCCGGCGTCGGTCATGCCGTGAATCCAGGCAGCGGCCAGGTCGGCGATGACGGCGGGATCCCGGTGAAACGCCCGGTTGCCGATGACTTCGCTGCGGCCGTAATCCACATCGAACACCGGCGCAAAGCTGAAATCGAGGCCGACTGCTCGGAGTTCACTCGCCATGAGCCACGCGATTTCCCGCGCCATGACCTGGGCGGCGGTCGGGTCCTGGTCGTACAGCTGGCCCAACTGCGCCATGGGCGGCAGCACGGTAAAGCCGCCCTGGCGAAAGCGTTGAACGCGCCCGCCCTCGTGGTCCACGGCGATCAGCAGTGGCGATTTTTGCGCCCGCAGCGCTGTGGTGAGCGCGGCAATTTGGTCGGCGTCGACGAAGTTGCGGGTAAACAAAATAACGCCGCCGACCGCCGGGTGGCGCAGGCGCTCGGCATCCTCGGGGGACAACGTGGGGCCGCTGATGCCGATCATCAGGGGCGCAATGGCGTGGGTCATGGGGACAACGTCTCGCGGAAAATGGACGCGCAATATGCCCGCAAAATGCGACTTTTCGATGGCGGGGTTTTGGGGGCGAAGGGCGGCCTGTCCCTGTCCCTAACCCTCGTCGATGCGCAAAACTCCCGTCCTAACCATCCCTTTGTGTGAACAACCATGGTGATTGAACCCAAAGCCGCGCAGATCTTTATCGTTGAATACGCGCGATTTCTGATCCAAGTGAATCTGCTGTCGAATGGCAAAAAGGCAGATGTGACGCTCCTAGAACTACTGTATGCCGCCCGCAATGTCGTCGTCGCGAATCCAGCGATCATCGAGTTGGCGGTGGCTAGACTCGCTAAGAAGAAAGAGCCGCCGATTCCCCCCGAGGTTCTGAAAGCCATCCACTCGTTGCAGCTGCGGCAGTGGGTCTACCTCCGGGATACCAAGGCCTATTCGATTTTTTTGAGCGACTCCGAAACAGATGCCTACGCCGTGTGTGGGCTTACCGAGCGGCTCCGCGACATTTTTGGCGGCACGGGTCTCGTCTGTAATACGGGGATCGTCGAGTTTGCGGGCCATTTTGTCTGCGATGGCATTATTTCCTATGTCGCTCGGCTTGGACCCGGCTACCGCAAAGGATTTTCTGCAGAGTTTGACAAAATCAAGAAAAACGGCGGGTTCCACAAATTCGTCGCGCCTTAACCCGAAGCCGACGCCCACACCAGCGCCGCCGCCGGATTGCGAGTCATGGGACAATTCTCGGCGAGATGCGCTCGAAGGGCGCTGTGACCATCCCATGTGCGCAAAACATTTCTGATGACAAAACTCTTCCCACCCCATCTCGACCTCGTTTTCAAGCTGCTTATGGTGCGCAACGCGGATCTACTCCTCGATTTTCTCAATTGCGTGCTCCGCCATTGGCATTTCACGCCCATGGTCGCCATCGAGATTCTGAATCCCGAAATCTCCGATGCGGATCTCCAAGCGAAACAGATTGTTCTGGATGTGCGGGCCAAAGATCAGAAGGGGCGCCATTACAACATCGAGATGCAGACCCAACAGCATCCGGCCTATGTCAACCGCATGCTCTATTACGCGGCCCAGCTGTATGTGAAGCAGCTCCAAAGCGCCGATCACTATGAGAAATTGCGGCCCATCTTTGCCATTCATCTGCTGAATCACCGGCTGCGGGGCTTTCAGAAGCATCCCGAATCCCAGCATCTCTTCCACTTTCGCCGCAGCGATCCGCCCCACGAGGTGTTGACGGATTTGTGGTCGCTGATGGTGTTTGAATTGAAAAAACTCTCGTCTAATCAACCCGAACCACTGGGCGAATGGCTGTGGTTTTTTGCTAACGGTGAAGAGGAAACCGAAATGAGCTTTACCCACGAACCCGTCAAAAAGGCCATGCACGTTCTGCAAGAACTCAGCGCCGATGAGAAAGAACAGCAACGGATGATTGATCGCGAGCGGGCCCTCCTCGACGCGAATACCGAACGGGCTTATCTGCATTACCTGCGCACGCGGGCACGCAAGAAGGCCATTAAGGAAGGTCGGCAAATCGGTGTCGAGGAGGGTCGCCAAATCGGTGTCGAGCAGGGCAAGGCAGAAGGTCGTCTCATCGTTGCAAAGAACTTGTTGGCAGCGGGATTTACGCCTGAAAAAGTCGCAGAACTCCTTGAGTTGCCCCTCGAACAGGTGCAGTCCCTACAAAATCCCCCGTCCCCAGGAGAGCCACATGAACCTGCTCCTTGATCCCAGCAAAGAAGCGCGGCGCGCGCCTTGAGAGATCAGCACCCACATTCGGCGCCTCGATGACGCCCCCCAAACGCGACTGTGCCTTGAGCGCGGCCACGCCTTTGGTGTTGTGGATACGACGGCCTTAATCAAGAAAAACGGCGGGTTCCACAAATTCGTCGCGCCTTAACTCGGAGCCGACGCCCACACCAGCGCCGCCGCCGCCGGATCGTAGCGATGGGCCTCAATCGTGCCGTCCTGAATTCGCGCCACCGCTTCG
>DAIUCA010000063.1:943-12100 GCA_036846405.1 Candidatus Competibacteraceae bacterium | reverse complement strand
CCTCGGCACATCCTACGGTCATGTCGGCAAACGCTTCGTAGGATGTGCTGAGCCGACAGGCGAAGCGCATCTTTTCCCATCCCATCCCGATTTGGGGCCAAAAAAAACCCCCGCGGGGGCGGGGGCGAATCGGTCGCGGGCGGGGGTTAGCCCATGATGTGGTACCCGCCGTCGATGTAGATCACTTCGCCGGTCATCAGCCGCGCGTTGTCGGTGGCGAGGGCGGCGGTGCAGATGCCCACGTCTTGAATATCCACCAGGCGATGGGCCGGCGCGCGCTCGGCGGCCTTCTGCAACAGCTCGTCGAAATGGTCGATGCCCGACGCCGCGCGGGTCTTGATCGGCCCGGGGGAAATCGCATGGACCCGGATGCCCTTCGGCCCCAACTCGTGGGCCAAATACCGCACCGAACATTCCAGCGCCGCCTTCACCGGCCCCATGACGTTGTAATGCTCCACCACCTTATCCGCCCCGTAATAGCTCATGGCGAACAGCGTGCCGCCGTCCTTCATGAGCGGCTCCGACAGCTTCGCCATGCGCATGAACGAGTGGCACGACACGTCCATGGCGAGGGAAAACCCTTCTTTAGAAGAGTCGGTGAGCCGGCCGTGGAGGTCGTCTTTCGGGCAAAACGCGATGGAATGCAGCGCAAAATCCAACTTGCCCCATTGCTTCTCGATTTCGGCAAACACCGCTTCGAGTTCGCCTTCGTTTTGCACATCGCAGGGCATGAAAATCGGTGCGCCGAGTTCGGTAGCCAGCGGTTCCACGTGCTTTTTGGCTTTTTCGTTCAGGTAGGTAACCGCGAGTTCTGCGCCCAAAAAGCGGAATGCCGCCGCGCAGCCGTAGGCAATGGACTGGTCGTTGGCGATGCCGATCACGAGGCCTTTCTTACCTTCCAAACGGCGGCGATTAAGATCGAATTGTAAGGGCATGGGGAAAATCTCCAGGTGGGGGATAACAGTCGGGATTTACAGCAATTTCAGGGTATGGCGGGCGATCATGCCCTCTTCGTCCGTGGGAATGACGAACGCGGGTTTGGGACTGGTCGGCGTGGTAATGCACAGGCTGTTTTTCTCATTTGCCGCCGCGTCGAGCTCGAAGCCCAGCCAGGTCGCGTGTTCGAGGACCCGTTGGCGCACCATGGCCGACCGCTCGCCGATGCCGGCGGTGAACACCAGGCCATCGATGCCGTCCATCGCCGCCGCCAAGGCGCCCAATTCGCGGGTAATGCGGTACAGAAAATAGTCAATTGCCAAGGCCGCCTGGGGCGCATTACTCGCTTGCAGATCGCGCATGTCATTACTCACCCCCGAAATGCCTTTCAAGCCGGAATCCTTGTAGAGCAGGGACTCGATTTCCTTCGCCGACAGGTTTTTCTCCGCCATGAGGTACAAAAGCACCCCGGGGTCGATGTTGCCGCAGCGGGTGCCCATGGGCAGACCGTCTAGGGCGGTAAACCCCATGGTGCTGTCGATGGAACGGCCCTGATGGATGGCGCACATGGATGCGCCGCTGCCCAAATGAGCGACGACGATTTTTCCTTGCGCGATGGCGGGCGCGACCTGTGGTAAGGCGTGGGCGATGTACTCGTAGGATAGGCCGTGGAAACCGTAGCGCCGTACTCCTTGCTCGTAATAGGCGTAAGGAATGGCAAACAATTCGGCGACTTGGGCGTGACTGCGGTGAAACGCCGTGTCAAAACAAGCAATTTGCGGCAATTCGGGGAAAATCTCCCTCATGGCGGCGATGCCCGCCAGGCTGTGGGGCTGATGGAGCGGGGCAAGGGAAATCAACGCGGCCAAATCCGCGGCGACCTGGTCGTCCACGATGACCGGGCGGTCGTAGTTCGCGCCGCCGTGAACCACCCGATGGCCCACGGCGATGGGCTGAATCTCGTGGAGCTGCTGCTTTAACCAGTCCCGCAGACGGCTTAAGCCCGCCAAATGGCCTTTACCGGGCGGATCCACGTCCCAATTGAGCTCGGTTTTGACGCCCTTGCGTTCGGCGACGAAATGGGGATGCACCCCGATGCCCTCGATTTGCCCCTTGCTGTCCAGGGTCAACGCGCCGTTATCCACGGTGTACAGGGAAAACTTAATGCTCGACGACCCGGCGTTGACGACGACAATTGCTTGATTAGCCATGATTTTTTGCTCTACCGATGGGAGTGAAATGCGCACCTAAAAAAAGGCCCCGCCTTGGGGACGGGGCCGCGCACAATTACGCCTTGATGGGGGATTTTTTCAGGCGGTCGTAGTGGTACAGCACGGCCACCGCGCAGGACGCCAACCGCGCCCGCACGCTGTCGGCGCGACTCGTCAAAATGATCGGCACGCGCGCACCCAACACAATTCCCGCCGCGTCCGCATGGGCCAGAAACGTGAGCTGTTTCGCCAACATGTTGCCGGCTTCCAGATCGGGAGCGAGGAGAATGTCGGCTTGGCCCGCCACGGGCGATTCGATTTTCTTGGTTTTCGCGGCTTCCATGCTGATGGCGTTATCCATCGCCAAGGGGCCATCGAGCACCGCACCGGTGATCTGGCCGCGGTCGGCCATTTTGCAGAGGGCCGCCGCGTCGATGGTGGAGGGGATTTGGGGATTAATCATTTCCACCGCCGACAAAATGGCCAGCTTCGGCAGGGGATTGCCCAGGGCAATCGCCAGATCGATGGCGTTTTGGCAGATGTCCCGCTTCACCATCAGATCCGGATGGATGTTGATGGCGGCATCGGTAATCAGCAGCGGCTTGGAATAGGTGGGCACATCCATCACGAACACATGGCTAATGCGCCGCGCCGTGCGCAGCCCCGTAGCGCTGCTCACCACCGCCGCCATGAGTTCATCCGTGTGCAAACTGCCCTTCATGAGCATATTCGCCACGCCACTGCGCACCAGCGCCACAGCCTGCTCGGCGGCGGCGTGGCTGTGTTCCACATTCACGATGCGAAATTGGCTGATGTCGAAGTCGTTCTCTTCGGCGACGGCGCGGATTTTGGCTTCTGGCCCCACAAAAATGGGATCGATCAGACCATTTTTCGCCGCATCGACCGGGCCGCCGAGGGACACAGCGTCGCAGGGATGGGCAATGGCCGTCGGTACAGAAGCGAGTCCGCGGCATTGCTCGAGAATCTTGCCGATGTCGTCGTGGGCCTGTTCGCTGTAGTTCAGCCGCACTTGGCTGGCGGTATCAATTGTGTCGTTGCGCATGGATAAATCCTCAGGGGTTAAGCCAATTCAAGGTGTTGTTTTAGGTCGGCAATTACGGCGAGTTCGGCCCGATTGGGCGTACCCCCGGTGACCACTTGAATCGCAATGTCGAGGGCTTCTTGCCGGTCTTCGGGCGTGGGCAACATCTTCGGCAATGCAGCAATCGCTTGATCTTTGGCGAAATACAGCAGGGCGAATTGTTCCCGCAACTGTTGTTTCAATTCGGCGTTGGTTTTGGGCAGCAACTTGGGATGTTGCGGGCGCACGGATTCGCTGCGGACAAACTGGCGGCGTTCGATGACGCGGTCGGCGCGGGAAATCAAAATCGCCATGCGGGTGACGGCGGCGTCGAAATCTTCCACCTCCAGCTTCGGCAGCAGCGTTTTCAGAATTTCATCGGCGGTGTGACGGGAATCGACGCTCTGCTCTTTCTGCTGGGGCGGGAACACCTGACCCAGGCCGGTGGGGCCGTAAATCATCTTGAACAGAATCTGCGCCCGATTATCGCGGCGCACGCGATAGCTATCGAGGCTGTCGCCGATGGCTTCCGCGATGTCTTTTTCCAACAGCAGAAACGGGTTGTCGGCGCTGACCTTCTTGCGCTGCTGGCGCACCTGTTCGGCGGCGACTTCGACCAAACGCATGAACGGATTCGCGTCGGAGAACAGATAGCGTTGGATGCGGGCCGGATGGAGTTCGCGCATCAGTTCCGCCGTCTGTTCGTTCACGAGTGGCTTGATGAACGGGCGAATCGCCGTCTTATAGAACGCGCTGTTGCGTTCCGACATGGCGGCGAGGGAGGAAAAGTAGGCTTCTTCCTCGCGACCATCGTCTAGGGCCTCGATGTCTTTGATGGAGCGCTCTTCAAAGCGCACCAGATATTTGCCCGGGGCCATGGGGTCGTCGAGGGAGAGCTCGTCCTTGTTGACGATCACCATTTCGTAGAGGCCCGGCGGCATGAGGTCGATGAATTCTAAGGTGTCGATCAGTTCTTTGTGTTCTTTCTGCGCCACAGCCCCGGAGACAAAGATTCCCAAGTGGCCGATGTTCTGGTGGAGCATGTAGACGATGGTTTGGTTGTTCTTAACGATTTCTTCGTCCGAACCGTACACATCGATGATCCAATTCAACGCCTGCTGGGGCGGCGTGATGTTATCGCCCGCCGAGGCGAACACGATGATCGGCACGGGGATGTTTTTCAGATCGACGACGGTATTTTCGTCTAAATGGATGTCGCCCGACCCCAAGCGATTGCCGATGAAGAGATTATCCACGATGAATTCGATCTCTTCCTCGTTCATCAGAAAGAAGCCGTTCCACCATTTTTCAAAGTTCAGATAGCGTTCGGCTTCCGTATCCACGCGGGAATAGAGGCTGTATTGCTTATTCCAGAGGGTATTGGCGGGATTCAGATTCTCGAAATTGCTCACCAAATGGGCGCCGTCGAATTGGCCATTGCCCAAATCGCTCATGAGCGACGCGATCCACGAACCGCCATTCAGACCGCCCAGATAGCGCATGGGATTTTTGCCATCCACCCCCGCCCAATAGGACAGCGGTGCGCCGTTCAGAATGATGGCGCCCATGTTTTCCGGCGACACCGCCGCCAACATGGTGATGGCCCAACCGGCTTGACAGTTGCCCACCACGCAGGGTTTGGGCGCGTTTGGATGGCGTTTCGCCACTTCGGCCATAAACGCCGCCTCGGCGCGGGTCACATCCACCAGGGTTTGGCCCGGCTCCGGGGTCGGGTGAAACATCACGAAGTAGGTGGGATGACCGCCCCGCAGGGAAACGCCGATTTGGGAATCCTTTTTGGAGCCGCCAATGCCCGGGCCGTGACCCGCCCGCGGATCCACCACCACGTAGGGCCGCTTGGTGTCGTCGATCTGGATGTTCGGGTCATCGGGAATGATGCGCACGAGGGAATAATTCACCGGTCGCGGCAGGGATTTGCCTTCGACAATCGTCTCGAAGTCGTACACCAGCACGGGCGGACGGCCTTGCTTTTTGTGCTCGAGACTGATGTTGCCCCGCTGGCGCAGCACGTCGAGCACCAGGATTTGGCGTTGAAAAGCGTCGTTGCAGTAGGCGGCCCAATGCTGCATCAGCACGGGATAGAACTCTTTAGCGGTTTCGAGGGACGGCATAGTGCCAATACCGGCGCCGTTGTCGTTTTTAGCCATGGGGGACTTGCTCCACTTCGCGTTGAATGAATCGGTCAGAAGCTGCGGTTTGCCCGGGTTATTGCGACGAATTGGGCGGGCAAACGCGGATTTTGCGCGGTGCAGCGTAATGGAGTGGGGAAAGGTGAACAAGGGAAGTTGCAAAATGTGCGGACGCAAAAAAACCCGCCGTGAAGCGGGTTTACGGGGCTTAGGGCTGTTTGGGTTATTGCGAATCAGTCGTCGCCGCCGCTAAAGGCCATGAGCAGTTGGATGAGGCTGATGAACAGGTTGTAGATCGACACATACAGCGTGACCGTCGCCATGATGTAGTTGTCTTCGCCGCCGTGAATGATCTCGCTGGTTTGGTAGAGGATGAGGCCAGACATCAACAGCACCATCACCGCCGAAAGCACCAGGGACAGAATGGGCAGTTGGAAGAAGATGTTCGCGAGGCCCGCGAGGAACGCCACCATGATGCCCACGGCCAAGAAGCCACCCATGAAGCTGAAGTCTTTTTTGGTGGTGAGGGCGTAGGCGGATAAGCCGACGAAGATCACGCCGGTGCCGGTGAGGGCGGTGGCGATGACTTGGGGGCCTTGGGGAAACTTCAACACGGCACTCAACAGCGGCCCGAGGGTGTAGCCCAAAAAGCCGGTGAGGGCGAACACCATCAAGATGCCCCAAGCGCTGTTGCGCAGGGCCTGGGTGCCAAACAGCAGGCCGAAATAAATCACCAGGGAGAACAGACCCAGGCTGGGAGCGCCGGACACCATGGCGAAATACGCCACGCCGCCGCTAAACAGCAGGGTCATGGAAAGCAGCATGTAGGTGTTGCGCAGGACATTGGCTGCCTGAGCCGACATGCCCGTTTGGCGGTCCGCGCCGTAGCCGACCGAGGGGTTGTAGTTCGTGGGCGCGGCGGGCCGGACGCTGGGCGATTTATCGAATAAAGACATTTCACACTCCTGGATAAATGGGGATGGATGGATGACGGGTTGACTAGACAGAGCTGACGGGTAAGACATTCGCGGAATAACCGACATTTCACTCAAAAGCGACTTAAAAACGACTCACATGGTGCTGTAGTTGGGACCGTTGCCGCCCTCGGGAACCACCCAGCGAATGTTCTGCAGGGGATCTTTGATGTCGCAGGTTTTGCAGTGGACACAGTTTTGCGCGTTGATTTGCAGATGTGGTTCGGCGTCGGGCTTTTCAACGATTTCATACACGCCCGCCGGGCAGTAGCGCTGTTCCGGCGACCGAAACACGGCCCAATTGTGTTGGATCGCTAACTCGGGTTTCTGAAGCTGGAGATGACAAGGCTGATTCTCCTCGTGCCAGGTGTTGGACAGATAGACAGACGACAGGCGGTCAAACGACACCACGTTGTCGGGTTTGGGATAGTCCAGCGGGCGATAATTTGCTGCCGGACGGGTGCGCAGGTGGTCGGCTTGGTGGTGGAAGGTCCAGGGGGTGCGCCCGCGGAATACATACGCATCCAAGCCGGCGTACATCAGCCCAAAGAGCTGGCCGTAATGAAAGGCAGGTCGCAAATTTCGCACGGTTTTGAGTTCCGACCACAGCCAGCTAGCTTGCAGCGCCGTGGGATAGCCTTCGAGTTCGGGGGGACAGTCGTTCGCCACAAACGCTTGGGCCAGGGCGTCGGCGGCGACTAGTCCGGATTTCATCGCCGTATGCGTGCCCTTGATTTTGGCCACATTCAGAAATCCCGCCGCGTCGCCAATCAACAGACCGCCGGGAAACGTGAGCTTGGGAATCGACTGGAAGCCCCCCTCGTTGAGGGCGCGGGCCCCGTACGAAACCCGCTTGCCCCCCGAGAGCAACCGCCGAATCTGGGGGTGGGTTTTGAACTGCTGAAACTCGTTAAACGGGTCGAAATACGGATTCTGATAATCCAGACCCACCACAAAGCCGATGGACAGCAGATTATTCTCCAGAAAATACAGCCAGCTGCCGCCGTAACAGTCGCCCTTGAGCGGCCACCCGATGGTGTGCACCACGCGGCCTTGGCGATGGTGTTGCGGGTCGATTTCCCACAGTTCTTTTAGGCCCAGCCCGTAGGTTTGCGGGTCGCAAGCGCGGCGCAAATCGAAGGTTTTCATGGCGGTTTCCGCGAGCGACCCCCGACAGCCCTCGGCGAGCACCGTGTACTGGGCGCGAATCTCCACGCCGGAGGCGAATTGCGCTTTGGACTGGCCTTGCCGATCGCGGCCCATGTCGCCGGTTGCCACCCCCGCCACGCGGCCCGTTTCGTCGAACAGCAGCTCGGCGGCGGCGTATCCCGCAAAAATGTCGATTTCTAGGGCTTCGGCCTGCTTCGCCAGCCAGCGGCAAAACTGCCCCAGGCTGATGGCGTAATTGCCGTGATTTTTCATGGCCGGCGGCGTCGGCAAGCGCCATTGATGGCGTTTTGTGAGGAAATACACCTGCTCTTCGGTCACCGGACAGGTAAGCGGCGCCTCCATCTGGGGCCAATCGGGAAACAGTTCGGCCAACGCCCGGGTTTCGATGACGGCCCCCGACAAAATATGCGCCCCCACCTCGCTGCCCTTCTCCAACACGCAGATCGACAGGGGCCGTTGGGCCGCGTTGGCCTGCTGTTTCAGGCGAATGGCGCAGCTCAAGCCCGCCGGGCCTGCCCCTACGATGAGCACATCAAATTCCATCGTTTCTCGCTGCATAGTTACTCCTCAAATCTGAATGTTTTGAATCACTTGGAGATAAATCATGCCGTCAACCGCCCCCGCGAAACAGCCGCCCCGATGGTTTATGGGCCTGCTCGGCTTGGGGTTTGCCCTCGCCATGTTGGGGACGAGCGCGGGCATCGCGTGGCGCAGTTTGGCGGCGGTGGATTTCGGTTATCCCCTGTGGTTTGTGGTGCTCGACCTGCGCGGTCACATCGACCACTTTGGCCCGCAAAACCGCCATCGCACCGCCTTTGCCGCCCTCGACGACGCCGCCATTCACGAGTTGTTTTCGCAGCTGGTGGCGGCGCTGCATCAGCCGCCTGACCGCGTAGCCGCCGCGTTGGCGGCGATTCGCTATCAGCCGCCCGCTGCGCCCGCCCAGCCGCTGCTCCACGCCGCCGAGGTTGCCCATCTCCTGGAGGTAGCAGCGCTGATTCGCGGGGGGTTGTGGCTGCATCTCGCGGCGCTGCCACTGCTGCTGCTCACGAGTGTTTTGCGCCATCGCCTGTCGGCGCCCATTCCGTGGAATGCCTTGGTTTATGGCGGCGGCCTGGGTCTTGGGGCGGCGAGTGTCGTCATCGCAATGGCAGGCCCGACGCGGTTGTTCTATTGGTGGCATCACCTCGCCTTTTCCGTCGAGATTCCATGGTTTTTCTATTACCAGGACTCGTTGATGACCACGATGATGAAGGCCCCCGTGCTCTTTGGGCCGATTGGCCTGGCGTGGTTGGGATTAACGCTGCTGGTAGCGGGGGTGATTGGCATCGGCTCACGGCGACCGCGCGTTTGGACGGTAGCGAAGGCGGCGGCAGCCTTGGTTTTTAAGAATCGCGTTAAGCTGGCGTAAATAAAGCGGGAGACTGCACCCCATGAGCCATTTTGATCGTCTCGAAATTCAAGATCCGAAAAGCCGCCGCGCCACGCTGCAAGAGGCGTTGCCGCTGCAAATCGAACATGCCAAGCGCAAGTCCCCCGCCTATGCGCGGCTGCTCGCCCACATCGACCCGCAAACCATCGACAGCCGCGAAGCTCTGCGCCAACTGCCGATTTTACGGCGCAGCGACATCGCCAAGCTCCAGCGCCAAAACCCGCCCTTTGGCGGCTTGGCGGTCATGGTGAAAGGCGATGTGGCGCGGCTATATCAGGCCCCCGGAGTGCTCTACAGCTTCGAGGTGCGCCGCAGCGATTTTTGGCGGATGGCGCGGGCGCTATTCGCCGCCGGATTTCGCAAAAACGATCTGATTCACAACGGCTTTTCGTACCACTTCAGCCCCCGAGGTTTCATGATCGAGAGCGGCGCCCAGGAACTGGGGTGCTGTCTGTTTCCTGCCGGCGACGCGCCGTTTGAACGACAAGTCGCCGCCATCGCCGACCTTAAACCCAGCGGCTTTGCGGGTACGCCCAGCCAGCTCAAGGGGCTGATGCAGAAGGCCGACGAGCGCCACATCGACATTTCCAGCCTCGAAAAGGCCCTGTTGACCGGTGAACCCCTGTCCACCCGCTTTCGCGAGGACTGCCACAATCGGGGCATCCACGTGTACCAGTGCTACACCACGGCGGATTTGGGCCTTGTCGCTTACGAATCGAGTGCGCGGGACGGCCTCATCGTCGATGAGGGGGTGTTGGTCGAAACCGTGCGCCCGGGCACCGACGAGCCCTGTGACGAGGGCGAGGAAGGGGAAATCGTCGTCACCACGTTTAATCCGGATTACCCACTGATTCGCCTGGGCACCGGCGATATTTCGGCGATTTTGCCAGGGGCAAGCGCCTGTGGTCGCACCAATTTGCGGCTTAAAGGCTGGTTGGGGCGGGTCGATCAGGCGGTGCCGGTGTACGGCCAACTCGTCTATCCCAGCCACGTGCAGCAGGTGTTGCAGCGCCATTCAGCCATCCAGCGGGGCTGTCTCGTGCTTCATCCCACGGAGAAAGAAGGCACTGCCGTGTTGCAATGCGAAGTCGAACAGGGCGACGCCGAGTTAGCCCAAGCCATCGCCCGCAGTTTTTGGGAAGTGTCTTCCCTGCGAATCACAGTCGCCCTCGTGCCGCTGGGCACCCTCGCGCCGCCGGATCGCCTCATCGACGACCGTCGTTAAGACTTAACTGTTATGCTGTACAGCAATAAATTCAGATTTTTCTTATAAATCAACGGTTAAGACGAAATTCCATGTCCGATGAATACACACTTTGTCTCGTTAAGCCCGACGCCATGGCGAGCGGGCATTTAGGCGCCATTTTGCAGCGCCTCGAAGCCGCCCAACTGCGCGTGGTGGCGGCGCGGTTGACGCAGCTCACCCTGGCGGAAGCCCAAGCGTTTTATGCCGAGCACGCGGATAAGCCGTTTTACGAACCGCTGGTGGCGTTTATGTGTTCGGGGCCGCTGATGGCGGTGGCGTTGCGGGGCGAAGGCGCGATTGGCCGTTACCGTCAGTTGATGGGCGCGACCGATCCGGCGAAAGCAGCGCCGGACACCTTGAGAGCTTTATTTGCAAAAAATGGTCGAGAGAACGCGGTGCACGGTTCCGACAGTCCAGAATCGGCCGCCCGCGAACTGGCTTTCTTTTTCTCTCGACGCGAATTTTATGGCTGAGACCCGCTTAAACCTCTTCGATTTACCCCGCGCCCAACTCGAACAATGGTTACTTGAGCTGGGCGAAACCCGTTTTCGGGCGGCGCAACTCATGAAATGGGTCTACCACGAGGGCGTGACCGATTTCGCCCACATGACCAATTTGAGCAAGAAATTGCGGCAAAAATTGGCGGAATTGGCCGAGTTTCGGCCCCCCGAGGTGATTGCCGAACAGCCCGCCGCCGACGGCACGCGCAAGTGGCTGTTGCGGATGGACGCGGGCAACGCCATCGAGGCGGTGTTCATTCCCGAACCCGAACGGGCCACGGTGTGCATTTCGAGCCAAGTGGGCTGCGGTTTGGATTGCACCTTCTGCGCGACGGCCCGCCAAGGCTTTAACCGCAATCTGAGCACCGCTGAAATCGTCGGCCAGGTGTGGCAGGTGAACCAGCTGCTCGGCGGCGGTTACGCCGGCAATCGTCGGCTCACCAATGTAGTGTTCATG
>DAIUCA010000063.1:0-933 GCA_036846405.1 Candidatus Competibacteraceae bacterium | reverse complement strand
GGGGGAGCCACTCCTCAATCTAAAAAATGTCAGCGCCGCTTTGGATCTGCTGCAAGACGACCTGGCGTTTGGCTTTTCCAAGCGGCGGGTGACGATCAGCACCTCGGGCGTCGTGCCCGCCCTGTACAAGCTCCACGAGGAAACCGACGTGAGTTTGGCCGTGTCGCTCCACGCACCCACCGATGCCCTGCGGGATCAACTGGTGCCGATTAACCAGAAATATCCGATTGCGACGTTGCTCGACGCCTGTCGCCATTACCTTCACGACCGTCCCCATCGGCGCATCACCTGGGAATACGTGATGCTCGACGGCATCAACGACCATCCCGAACACGCCCACCAGCTGGCCAAGCTCGTCCGCGCGATTCCGTCCAAAATCAATCTGATCCCGTTTAACCCGTTTCCCAACAGCGGCTATCGCCGTTCCAGCGACGCCGCCATTGCCCAGTTTCAACAGATTTTAATGGGCTACGACCTGGCGGTGTTTGTGCGCAAAACCCGCGGCGACGACATCGACGCCGCCTGTGGCCAACTCGCCGGCCAAGTGACCGATGTGAGTCGTCGGCCGATTCGCTTGGCGCGGCGCTTGGCGACGGCGCTAGACGCTTCGCCCACCGCCTCCGTGAATCCATGAACGGGCGCGGGTTGATCGGCCTCGGCCTCGGGGGACTGTTGTGCGGCTGCACGGCCTTTTCCCCCGTCACCGAGGACGGCGATTTAGAAAAAGCCGCCCAAATTAATCTGCAACTCGGGGTGAGCTACATTCAGAATCAACGGTTCGATTTAGCAGAAGAAAAGCTCAAAAAAGCGCTGGAGCAGAACTATCGACTGGTGGAAGCCCGTAACGGATTAGGCGTGTTGTACGAGGAATTGGGCCGTTTGCCCGAGGCCCGCGAGCAGTTTGAATTAGCCCAGCAGCTCGATGGCCAGAAT
>DAIUCA010000062.1:0-12108 GCA_036846405.1 Candidatus Competibacteraceae bacterium | reverse complement strand
AGCTCACCACCGCCAGCAGCACCCACAAATCGCCTCGGTTGAGCCGCAGCTCCAACAGCTCGCCCAGGTCCCCGCGACAAATGATGGTGGTCACCCCCGCCAGCGACAGCACCAATCCCCCGGCCTGACGGCGGCTGAGCCGATCGCCCAGGGCCAGATAAGCCAATCCCACAATCACCACCGGAATCGCCGACTGCACCAGCGCGCCGTTGAGGGCCGTGGTGGTCTGCAAACCCTGGTACAGCAGGGTGTTGAAGGCGCTAATGCCGGTAACCGCACACAGCAGCACGATGGGCCAGCGGTGCCAGAGGGCGGTGGCGTCCTGGCGTATCTGCCGTCGCGCCACCCACAACAGCAGTCCCGCAGCCAGGGTCCAGCGCCACACGGCCAACGAGATCGGGTCGATGTCGTCCCGATACATGCGGCCCACCACCGCATTCGTCGCCCACAACAGCGGTGGAACCACGAGCAACAAGTAGGGCTGCTGAAACAGCCTTTGTAGAATGTGCCCCATGATGAATTCCTCTACTTCGCCCGCTCCCTCGGGAAATCGGGGGCGCGGCGGTTGTCGCCATTGTGCGCGACAACCCGATCCCCTGTCGGTGCGCTGTGATTTTTTTTGCTTCGAGGTTTCGATGGATTTACTGCTGATTTGCCTGATACCCCTGGGGCTATCCCTGCTGTTCGCCACCGCGCCAGGCCGCGCCCTCCCGGGGCTGTGGCTGCTGGCGGTTCTCGCCCACGGGGCGAGTGCGGCCTGGCTGCTGAGCTATCTCCCCACGGTAAGCCACGCCGCCTACCTGGTGCCGCTCCCCTGGGTGCCCGACCTGGGCCTGTCTCTATCCCTCTACCTGGACGGCCTGTCTCTGCTGTTTGCCCTCCTCATCACCGGCATTGGCAGCGCCGTGCTCCTCTACACCCGCGCCTATTTCGCGGACGACGCGGTCTTTCGCCGCTTCACCCTGTGGCTCCTGGCCTTTGCAAGCGCCATGTTGTTCCTGGTGCTCGCCGGCAACCTCATCACCCTGTTTATCGCGTGGGAACTCACCAGTCTCACCTCCTTCATGCTCATTGGTTTTGAGGGCCATCGCCACGCCGCCGCCCGCCAAGGGGCGCTCACGGCTCTGGTGGTGACCGGGCTGGGGGGCCTTGCCCTCCTGGTGGGCCTGGTGATGCTCGCCTTAGCGGTTAGCCCCACGGATTTTCGCGGCTTTGAACTCGCCGTGGTCCTCGACGCCGGTTCCCTCGCCCATCACCCCTGGGCCGCGGCCATGGTGATCCTGCTACTCCTGGCCGCCTTCACCAAAAGTGCCCAAGCGCCGTTTCACTTTTGGCTCCCGGCCTCCATGACCGCCCCATCGCCCGCCAGCGCCTTTCTCCATTCGGCCACCATGGTGAAAGCCGGGGTGTATTTGGTGGCGCGCCTGTCGCCCACCTTCGGCGAAGCCCCCCTGTGGAGCGTTTCCCTGGTGACGGTGGGCCTGACCACGCTGCTGGTGGGCGCGGTGATGGCCGTGCAGCAGCGGGACCTCAAAGCCATTTTGGCTTACACCACCGTGAGTTATCTGGGCTTGATGATGGCCCTGTTGGGACTGCCCGACGGCCTGGGGGTCAAGGCGGCCCTGGTAGTGCTCCTGGCCCATGCCCTCTACAAAGCGCCGCTGTTTCTCATGGCCGGCGTCGTCGAACACGCCACGCACCATCGCCAGTTGGATCACCTGGGCGGTCTCGCCAAAAAACTGCCCCTGTCGGCGACCATCGTGGGGTTGGCGGCGGTTTCCATGATGGGGATCTGGCCCTGGCTGGGCTTTGTGGCGAAGGAAATCGCCCTGGTGGCCCTCATGACCACCCCCTGGCTGCTGGCGGTGCTCCTGGTGAGCGCCGTGCTCACCACCGTGGCGGCGCTCCTGGTGTGGGTGCGGGTGTTTTTTGGGCCGCCGCCCACCCCCACCGCCCACGATTCCCTGCACCCTCCCGGGGCGCTGCTCCTGGCCGGTCCCCTGCTGCTGGTGCTCGTGGGTACCGGGCTGGGGATATTTGCCAACAGCGCCGCCCTGGCGCTCACCGCCCCCGCCATGGGCGCCGTGGCCGACGTGGCACCGAGCTATCTCTTACCAGCCGATTTCCTCACCAGCGCCGCCTTTGCCTGGAGCGTTGCCGCAGTGCTCTTGGGCATCGTCGCCTTTAGCGGGCGGGATTGGCTCCAACGAACAGTGCCGCTGGGCGGGGTATTTCGGGGCATGCCCACGGGCATGACCTGTTACCAAGGGGCCGTGGGGGCGGTGGAAGCCTTCGCCGACCGCCTGTTGCGGCTGCAAAGCGGTCGGGTGCGGGACTATCTCAGCGTCATCCTGGCGGTATTCGTGGTGATGATGCTGGCCACCGACGTGATCGGCAGCGGCATCGAACCCTTTGTGCTCACCCTGGGCAGCAGCGCCGACGCCCTCGGCGTGCTCCTGGTGCTCCTCGCCATTGGCGGCGCCGTGGCCTCGGTCATCGTGAGCAACCATCTCACCGCCACCCTCGCCTTGGGGGTCACCGGGTACGCGGTGGGCGGTCTCATCCTGCTGGAACCCGGCCCGGACGTGGCTTTGGTGCAATTTCTCGTAGAAACCCTCGGCACCGTGCTGATGATTTTGATGATGGCCCGCATCAACACCGACTATCGCCAGGCGGCCGGTCGAGACAACTGGAAACAGTCGCTGCCCAGCCTGTTGGGCAGCGCAGTGCTGGCCGCCGCCATGGCCCTCATCGTGACCCTCTTTGCCCTCGCCGCGGTGACCAGCCGCGAAGACCGTGTGGAACGCACCATTGCCCATTGGCACTTGAGCAACGCCTATCCCCTCACCGGAGTTACCGACGTGGTGGCGGCGATCCTCGCGGATTTCCGCGCCCTCGATACCTTCTTGGAAATTGCGGTGTTTGCCATGGCCGCCCTGGGCGTGGTGACCCTGTTGTCGCTCACGCTCCCGCCCCACGAGCGCCACGACGGCGCGCAGCATCCCCTCACCGCCGTGCCACCTAAGGCGCCCTCTGGGGACAAAGCCCCCGAACCCACCGACTGGCCACGGGTTGAAATGCCCACATTCTCCTTGCCCACCGGGGGCGACAGTCGTCTGTCGAACCCGCTCACCCGAGGGGTGGCCGTGCTGGTGCTGCCCTTTGCGTTGTTAATCGCCATTACCCAAGTGCTCTACGGCGGCAATGGCCCTGGCGACGGCTTTGCCGCCGGGGTGATTGCCGGACTGGGCGTGACGCTTTGGTATGTGGTGTTGGGCTATGACGCGGCGCGTCAGCGACTGCAATGGCTGCGGGCCGGTACCTGGCTCACGGCGGGTTTAGTCCTCGCGGCAGCCAACGCCCTTGCGCCGCTGCTCATGGGCCGGGAGTTTTTCGCCATCACCAAAATCACCAGCATCACCGCCCCGGCCGGGCTGCATTTGGCGTCTACCCTGGTGTTTGAGCTGGCGATTTTCTGCACCGTGTTTGGCGGGGTGAGCTTGATGATGGAAGCGATTGCCCATCCGGAAGCCCTGCGCGGTGAGCGATTAGCCGCCGACGCGCCCCCCGCCACCGGTCTATTTCGGCGATGGATTAATCGCCGCCAAACCTAGAGGTTTGGGCCACGCCCCTGCCATTTAGGGGGCGGGCTTGGCCCAATCGGTCAGCTCGTAGCGCTTGAGAATCGCCGCCAGCTGCTCGGTCTGTCGCAGGTGGCGAATGCCCTCGTCGAGCACGCTCTCGTGCTAGGACGCGCATTTCGAGGGTGGGCTGGGCGAGAGCCACGGTGCTCAGTAAACACAGCGCGAAGGGGCTGATTTTCATGGGGGAACCCTGATTTTGCGGTGGGGGAAGTTGCTATTATTCAAAAATGACAGGGCGAGGCCACCGCAGCCAGGGATTAGGACGATTCGTCTTTAGACGCTGCGTGGGCGGCCGCGCGGGTAATGCGATAGGCCAGCCCAATCACCAACCCCCAAGCCCCCAAGAGATACGCCCCCTGGGCCAGGGGCGTGGTCGGCAGGGACAGCAGGGGATAGTGGAACAGACAAAACGCCAGGAGGGCGAGGGCAAGCAGGCGTTCGTTCATGGGCATTTAAAACACCGCCTGTAAGCGCTTCACAGCGACCATTTTGGCCTCGGCGGCGAAGGCATCGCCCAGGGTGACAATGCCACGGGCTTCCAAGAGCTTCACCAGCCGCAAAAACACCTCGGCGGTGGCGAGGGCATCGCCCAAGGCCGTGTGGCGACCGCTAATGTCCACCCCCAAACGGTCGGCGATGGCATCCAAATGATGCTGGTCCGTGTAGTCGTGGAGAAAGCTCGACAGCAGCAGGGTATCCAGGACGGGATTGGCGAAATGCACGCCGCACACCTTTTCTTTCAGCCGCAGGAATTTCATATCAAAGGCCGCGTTGTGGGCCACGAGCACGGAATCGTTGCCCACAAACCGCTGGAAATGCGGCAGCACCGCACAGAGACGGGGGGCTTGGCTCACCTGATCGTCGGTGATGCCGTGGAAGCGAATCGAATCCAGGGGAATGGGTTTACCGGGATGCACCAGCTGTTCAAAGGTTTCCCCCTGGAGCACCCGGCCCCGCAGCACCCGCACAGCGCCGATTTGAATGATTTCATCGCCTTCCGAGGGACGCAGCCCGGTGGTCTCTGTGTCGAACACCACAAAAGGAATCTCGCTCAACTTGCGCTGTTGCCAATCCTCGTTGGGAACGGCCTCCAAGTTCAGAGAAAAATCGTAGAACTCGGGCCGTTCGGCGAGGGCGATGAGCGGCTGCCATTGGCGTTGGGACGCGGGCAACGGCAAGCGCAACATGGCGTAACCCGCCCGACGATGGGCTTGACTCCACAGCTCGGCGTTGTGGCGGCGCAGCACTTGAAGGCCGTTGGTAGCGGCCACCAAATCGTCCAGGGGCTGTTCGAGCCATTGATCCACCTGATGCACGGGTAACGGTTCACCGGGCCAAATCAGATCCAGATAGACCCGCCGATTGCCCAAGAGACATTCCACCTCAAAGCTCACCCCGTTCGGGAGCGCCCCATAGAGCCGATAGAGCAGGTAATCCAGCAGCAGCAACAGGGAATGGCCATCCACGCACAGCCACAGGGGCTCGCCCACGAGGGTCACTCGGGGCTGTTGATGGCCTTCCCGCTGGCGATTGAGCTGGTTGATGAGATCGCTAGAGAGCATGTCGGTGAGCGGCCATTGGGCGCCGATCATCGCCCGTAAATCCAAGGACAGGGCCTCAAATTTCTCGCTCAACACCACGCTTTCCTCGGCGACGATTTGTTGAAAGCGTTCCCGCTGGATGGCATCCATCTCGGGATAGCGGCTGAGGTTTTCCGCTGCCGCGCGGAGATTCGCCAGGGGCCGCCGGAGATCCTCCGTGCGGTTCTTAAAGGTGGGACGGTCTTGGAGATGGGGTTCGACGCCCAGGTGGCGCAGAGTCAGCACAAACGCCCCATTCAAACCGCCGATTTTGGGCAGGAGCGCCAAGCGGCAGTGGACTAGCCCGCTGTCTGCCACCAGGGCACAGGTGAATTCGGCGTCATTGCGACTGGGATTGTCTCGCAGCAGCCCGAGGGTCGTGAGCACCGGCGCTTTGGTGAGCAGCCCGAAAAGAGATCGTCCCAAGCCGAGTTCGTGGGATGGCCCAAACAACTCGGCGGCGGCCGGGTTGTAGAGCATCACCCGATGTTCGGCATCGCACACGAACACGCCTTCCGAGAGTTCCCGCAGCACGGTTTCGAGTTGCACCTTCTGGACGGCGAGTTCTTTCGCATCGCCGGCGCTTTCCCGCTGCAACTTAGCGATGTGTTGGCCGAGCTTTTCGATAATTTCCGGCAGATCGCCCAGGCTGTGCCAGTCATCGAAGTGAATCGCATGTTCCGGATTGCCGTGGGCGATGATCTGCGCGCCCTGTTTGAGGCGACCCAAGGGCAGCCAATAAAACTTCTCTAAGGCGGCGGCGGCGACAAACAGCATGACCACCGTGGCCACCAGGGTATTCACCAACCCGTGTTGCGCCTGTTGAAGCATTGCCCCATCGGGAATCCACAGGGGAAGCTGGGTAAATATCCAACCGCCCAAGCCCACCAGGGACAAAAGCGGTCCCAACATCAATAGCCAAGGAAACAGCCGGTGCATGGCTAGGTCACTTCGGCGAGGAGTTCGGCGACCTTAGCGACCACTTCCTGGATGGCAAAGGGCTTGGTGATGTAGTCATCCGCCCCCAGGGCGAGGCCCTTTTCCCGTTCCACGTCGCGGCCCTTGGCGGTCAGCATGATGATTTTCACGTGACGCCAGGCGGGATTAGCGCGCACGGCTTCGCACACTTCATAGCCGGTTTTGCGGGGCATCATCACATCCAGAAGCAGCAGGTCGGGGCAATCGTAGCGAAAGCGTTCCAGGGCAATTTCCCCGTCGGGCGCGGTATCCACGCGATAACCCGCCTGTTTCATGATGAATTCCAGGGACAGCAGGATATTGGGTTCATCGTCCACCACCAGCACGTAGGAATGGAGCCGGCGCGGTGGGGGTGTCGATGGAGTGGTGTTGGTATTCAAGCCGATGACCTCCTCAGGTGGCTAAACCGCGACATAATTTGTGTTTAGGCGTCGCGGTCTGGGTTTTTTTGTTGCTTTAAGAACGCGTCCCAAAAGGCCTTCTGAATCACCTCCATAGACTGGAGATGGGCCGGTAACAGGGGTTTCATCAAGGTCGCCATATCGACGCCGTTGATATTTCCCCCGAGCTGCATGTTCTCCAACAGTCGATTCATCATCTCCTCCTGGAGCGGCTGGACATTGGGCAATCCGAGGAAATCGCGCATTTCCTGGGGGGTGGCTTCGACATTCATGGTGATTTTCATAAAAAGGATTACTCGTGTTCGCTAAGGCGAGGCAAAAGCCAGCATAGATTCAAATAATCCCCGTCTCTATCCGTCGATTTCCTAGGTGTCGCCCCAGGGCAGGCCAGGGCGACTATTTCAGAGCGTGGCGGAAACGGGACCAATCGAACGCTGGGCCAGGGTCGGTTTTGCGCTGGGGCGCGATGTCTTCATGGCCGACGATGCGTTCGACAGGCAATCCATAGCGCCGTCGCAGGGCAGTCACCAGGGAGACTAACGCTAAATATTGAGCCTCTTCGTAAGGCATGTGATCGGTGCCTTCCAGCTCGATGCCGATAGAAAAATCGTTACAGCGGTCGCGACCCGCCCAGTGGGACTGGCCCGCGTGCCAAGCCCGGCGGTCGGTGCCCACAAACTGTACCACCGCGCCATCGCGGCGAATCAGAAAATGGGCCGACACCCGCAGGCCCGCCAGGGTGGCGAAATAGGCATGTTGGGTGAGATCGAGGCGTCCCAGAAACAGGGCCCCAATGTGGTCGCCGTCAAACTGCCCCGGCGGCAAGCTGATGTTGTGAATCACCAACAAATCGACGGCTACCCCAGGGGGACGGGCGTCCCAATGGGGCGACGGCAGCCAACGGGCTTGGGGCCACCAGCCGCCCCAAGCGGGTTCATCGATATTCACGAGTCCAGGTCTCCTTCAACAAAAAAGCCGCTGATTCAGCGGCTTTTCACCCTAAACGGCGTGGGCGACGCGATTTACGACTTCACGGCCCGGTGTTCGACCAACTCTTCCACCACCGTTGGATCGGCGAGGGTCGAGGTATCGCCTAAGCCGTCCACTTCGTTCGCCGCGATCTTGCGCAAAATGCGGCGCATGATTTTGCCCGAACGGGTTTTCGGTAGCCCCGGCGACCATTGAATAATGTCCGGCGTGGCAATCGGGCCGATTTCCTTGCGCACATGGGCCACCAGAGCCTTCTTCAGCTCTTCCGTGGGCTCGATGCCGGCCATGAGGGTCACATAGGCATAGATGCCCTGGCCCTTCAGCTCGTGGGGATAGCCCACCACGGCGGCCTCGGCCACGGCGTCGTGGAGCACCAGGGCCGATTCCACCTCGGCGGTGCCCATGCGGTGGCCGGAGACGTTAATCACGTCGTCCACCCGCCCGGTGATCCAGTAATAGCCATCGGCATCGCGGCGCGCGCCGTCGCCGGTGAAGTAATAGCCCGGATACATGGAAAAGTAGGTGTCGTAGAACCGCTGCGGGTCGCCGTACACCGTGCGCATTTGGCCCGGCCAGGGCTGTTTGATGACCAAGCTGCCTTCGCCCGGCCCATCGATTTCCTTGCCATCGCCATCGAGAATCGCCGGCACCACGCCGAAAAATGGCTTGGTCGCCGACCCGGGCTTCAGAGCGGTGGCCCCGGGCAGCGGCGCAATCAAAATGCCGCCGGTTTCGGTCTGCCACCAGGTGTCGGTAATCGGGCAACGGCCATCGCCCACCACGTGGTAGTACCATTCCCAGGCTTCCGGATTGATGGGTTCGCCCACCGACCCCAGCACCCGCAACGACGCGCGGCTGGTGCGTTTGACGGGTTCTTCGCCGTCGCGCATCAACATGCGAATGGCCGTGGGGGCCGTGTAGAAGATATTCACCTTCCACTTGTCCACCACGTCCCAGAAGCGGGAAATGCTCGGATAGTTGGGCACGCCTTCAAACATGAGGGTGGTGGCGCCGTTGGCCAGGGGACCGTAGACGATATAGGTGTGGCCGGTGACCCAGCCCACGTCGGCGGTACACCAGTAAATTTCGCCGTCCTGGTAGTCGAAAATGTACTTGTGGGTCATGGCCGCATAGAGCGTGTAACCGCCTGTGGTGTGCTGCACGCCCTTGGGCTTACCAGTCGAACCCGAGGTGTAGAGAATGAACAACGGGTCTTCCGCATCCACTTCCTCCGCCGGACAGTCGGTGGAAGCCGCCGCAACGGCTTCGTGGTACCACACGTCCCGCCCTTCGACCCATTTCACCTCGCCGCCCGTGCGCTTCACCACCACCAGGTGGGTCACCGTGGGGCAGCTTTCCAGGGCTTTATCTGCGTTGGTTTTGAGGGGAATGGCGCGGCTGCCCCGCAGGCTGTAATCGGAAGTGATGACGACTTTGCATTCGGCGTCGATCACGCGGTCTTTCAGGGCGTCGGGCGAGAAACCGCCAAACACGATGGAATGCACCGCGCCAATGCGCGCACAGGCCAACATGGCCACCGCCGCTTCCGGCACCATGGGCAGGTAAATGCAGACGCGGTCGCCCTTCGCCACGCCCATGGATTTGAGGGCGTTCGCGAACTGACACACTTCCGCGTGGAGCTGTTTGTAGGTGATTTGCCGATCGTCCGTGGGGCTGTCGCCTTCCCAAATGATGGCAATTTGATCGCCACGGGTTTCCAGATGGCGGTCGAGGCAGTTGTAGCTCAAGTTGAGCTTGCCACCTTCAAACCAACGGATATGGGCCTTGCTGTAATCCCACTCCCACACCTTGTCGAAGGGCTTAAACCAGGTCACAAATCGGGTTGCTTGTTCGGTCCAAAAGGCTTCCGGATCGTTGACTGAGCTGGCGTACATCGCCTCGTATTTGTCGCTATCGATCCAGGCGTTGGCCGCAATCTCGGGTTTGATGGCATAGACTTTTTCGTCAGACATCTTTGTGGTTCTCCTCGGGCAGGTTGTGGAAAAGCAATCGCAAAAACACGACTTGTTTCATTTATTTTGGCGTCATTGTTCTCTGGCATCAGAGGCAAGTCAAACCGTGGGAAGTGCGACATTTTCATGGCAAGAGGGCACGCGCTGGATTTCCCAATGCTGGAGTCCCCAAGCCAAAACCGTCCGCACGGTCGCCCCTTTAAGCGAGGTGGGCGGCGGATGACCTAAGAAAGTCAACGCCGCCCCCAGGGCCGACGACGCGGCGCTGGCGGTGAGGGGCGGGGCGTGGGTTTGTTTGCTGAGTTTTTGCTGCTGTTGCGGATCGAGCACCAGGGGCACATGGCCATAAATCGGTGTCGCCAGCCCCAAATGCTGCTGCAACAGCACCTGGCGCGGGGTGGACGCCAGCAAATCCGCGCCCCGAATCACCTCGGTCACTCCCAACGCGGCATCGTCCACCACCGTGGCCAGTTGATAGCTAAACAGCCCATCCGCCCGCCACAGCACAAAGTCCCCCACGGCTGCCCCCACATCCTGGGTCACGCCGCCCTGAATCTGATCCGCTACCTGCGTCGCGAGGCCCTCTACGGTGCGCAACCGCCAGGCCATGGGCCGCCCCCGATGAGTCGGCCCCCCGCGACAGGTGCCGAGGTAACGGACGCCCTCCAAGCCAAGCCCCCCAGCGGCGGCAATCTCGCGCCGCGAACAGGTGCAGGGATAAACCCAGCCCCGCGCGGCGAGCTGCTGAAAGGCCGCGTGGTAGTGGGTGTGGCGCTGGCTCTGATAGACCACGTCGCCATCCCACGCCAGGCCGTGGTCGAGGAGTTGCTGCTGAATGTGCGCCGCCGCGCCGACCACCACGCGAGGCGTGTCCAGATCGTCCATGCGCAGTCGCCAAAGACCCCCGCGAGACTTCGCTTGGAGATAGCTCGCCAACGCCGCCACCAGGGAACCGAAATGCAGCGGCCCGGTGGGCGACGGCGCAAACCGTCCCAAGGGCGGGCGATGATCGCGTTCGGGCAGCAGGCCCATGGATAAATCCTCCCCATACCGTGGATTGAGCTGTAATGGCCGCGCAGGAGGGACTTCTGCTGTTGAGTCAATCGACCATTGCGCGGTTAGATTGCAGCTCAAGTCATCGGAAAATCTATCCGCAACGGTTCTGGGGCGATTATTGTGCAGGAATCGCAGTTATGAAAAACTCGATAAGTTCCGTTCAAATCCCGTTCTGGAATAGAAATCCATACCGTTTACCACGATTCTCCGAATCACCCATTGGAGCGATGTCTCTGGCCATTGCTGAGGATGAAATCAATGAAGCACTTAATCGCAGTAGGATTTTTGACCGCCCTAGCGGCAGGCTGTGCAACCCCCACGGTGGTGGATACCCGTCAAGTGGGCGATGAACGGCTTTCCTGTCGCCAGATAAAAAGTGAAATCGAAGAGGCCGAACGGTTTGAGGAAAAGGCCCAAAAAGAACGGTCGGTGACCGGGAAAAATGTGGCTGCAGTGGTGTTTTTCTGGCCAGCTCTGTTGGCGACCTACTCCAATACGGAAGAAGCGATTCAAGCAGCTAGAGATCGTCGGGAACATTTGAAGAAAATCGCCGATAAAAAACGCTGTTAAATTTCCTTTCAAAATCATCTGCACTCATTCCCCTAACGGCGATCTTGGCTGCCCAACGGTGTCCCGCGCGGGTGGCGGTGCGGACGGTGTATGAGATGCAACAGTGGCTATCGATGCACCTGCCCCGTCGCTACAAACAGGATGCTCGCCATTGGAGTTCGCCCAAAGCCACGGGTGGGCTGTTTCGATCTGGGGTCATGCGGTTGCGGGGCGTCTCAAACAAGCATCCGTCTTGATTTTTGAGGTGAAAACCCGCTTTTTCCCGAAGCTGACCGAATGTCTGGTCGTACCCTAACCATTCCCTATCTGGAGACCACCCCATGTCCCTGACCGAAAGCTACACCTACCTACTACACACTCAGTGCGTTCAACAGCTCTACAGACAGTTACTCGCTTGGGGCTCGCGTAGACAGTGGCGCGACAGCCACTGATGATCTGGATGGCGCAGGCGATAGTCTCGTTAACACGGGCGGTTCACTCAATTCCAATTTTGGCCCCTCTACCTACACAGGCTTCACCATTGGCGGGTTTCCCATCATCGAAAACGCGCTTAATGATAAATTTCTCATGACAGACCAGGACAATCTGGCTTTCACGACGGGTTCTGCAACACCAACTTCCTCCGTTGTCATTTGCTTCACCCGCGGTACAGCCATCGCCACCCCCGACGGCGAACGGGCCGTGGAAACTCTTGCCATCGGCGACTTAGTGCTCAACGCCCAAGGGCAACCCGTTCCCGTGAAGTGGATCGGTCGTCAAACGATTCATCCCGCCTTCGCCATGTTCCACGACAAATTGCCGATTCGGATTGCCGTCGGCGCCCTGGGCCAGGGGCTACCCCACCGCGATTTGTGCGTCTCTCCCGACCACGCCCTGCTGGTGAATGGCTGTTTGGTGAATGCATCCGCTTTGGTGA
>DAIUCA010000061.1:0-12421 GCA_036846405.1 Candidatus Competibacteraceae bacterium | reverse complement strand
GATGGGTAAACCGCTGTTTGGCGGGAATCAGGTCGAGCACGTTGTGAAAACGCTTGCCTTTGAGGGTGTCGAGGGTGCGGGACTGGGGCAGGTCGTTCATGTCGCCCAAAATCACCACCGCCGCCTGGGGGTCGCAGGCCAAAATGCCCGCCGCAAAGCGATGAATCACCTCGGCTTGGGCGTGGCGTTGGCGACGGGCGCAGATTTCCCCATGACCGGTTTGCGCCCGCATGGATTTGAGATGGCACGCGATGACGAACACCCGCTGACCGTCCACCAAGAGTTCGCCGGCCAGGGCCTTGCGGCTGGGCTGCCAATTTTGGCGTTGGTCGCCCTCGAAGGCTGGGTGCAATGGCGCGATCCGCCCGGGGCTGTGGACAAGCTGGGGGCCTTGGGGGGTGTAACGCACGCCGGTGGCGGTTTCTGGGCTGGGATCGCCCCGATCCACAAAGGCGATGCGCGCCGGATTAAACAAAAAGCCCACGCGGATATTGGCGCCCACCATGCCGCCGTCGCGGCTCGCCAGGGGCGGCACCTCCCGATAGTCGTATTCGGGACCGTCGGCGGCGCGAATGGCGTCGATCAACTGGCGAAAACCCTCTGCAGCGGGCACGCGACCGCCAAAGCGGCCATCGTGGGGGGCGGTCATTTCCTGCACGGCGATGAGGTCTGGGGCGTCCAAGTCGCGGGCGAGGGCGAGGGCGAGTTGACGCAGTCGGCTGGGGGGCATATCCGTGCCGAAATTACAAAGATTAAAGGTACTCAGCGTGAGGCACGGCATGGACACAGTTCCTGCGATGCGACCGGTGGCGGTCATTCGGTCGATGTTTACGGACAAATTGGGGATTCCGCGCCAGGCCGCCCTGGTGGAAATGCCGGCAACGGTGGTGTTACTGCCGCCCTTTGACCACGCCGATGCCGTGGCGGGTCTCGAACGGTTTTCCCATTTATGGCTGTTGCCTTGGTTTCATGCACTGCCGCCGACCGCTGCTGCGACGGCGCGATTGCAAGTGCGACCGCCCAAACTCGGGGGCCAACGGCGGGTGGGTGTGTTCGCGAGTCGCAGTCCTTACCGTCCTAACCCTATCGGATTATCGGCGGTGCGTTTAGAACGCATTGAGTTCCATGAGGGCGTCGTCTTGCACATTAGCGGGGCGGATTTGCTCGATGGCACGCCGATTTTAGACATTAAACCTTACCTGCCTTACGCCGACCGCTGGGACGCCACCGGCGGCTATGCCCCGCCGATCACGCCTTACTTGGTGGAATTTACCCCGTCCGCCGTACAATTCATCGAACAGCAGACCCAATATCCTTTGCTGCGCCAGTGGTTAACGACGGTGGTGGGCCACGATCCCCGCCCGGGCTACGACGGCCACAACCGTCGGCCCTTTCACTTCCGCTTTGGCGATTTCGATGTGACGTTTTGCGCCCAAGACGACCGATTAATCGTCACCCAAGTGATTGATTTTCCAAAGATTTAAGCCGGCGCCGTGGTCATGGTGCTGGTGAGTTCGATTTCCTGCTGCAAGCGTTCCTGCACGAGGGATAGGTGAAAACGCATGTTGTAAAACTCCTCCATGTAGGAAAGCGGCACCTCCACGTCGGCGACTTCGGCCATGACCTTGCGGATGCGGTGGAGGTGCTGGCGCAGCACGGTGACCGATTCCCCGCGCCGCACGGCGATGTCGGCTTCGCGGATCACGCTATACCAACGGTAAATGCGGGAACGGGTGCGCCAGCGCCACAGGGGCGGCGTCGCTCGAATCAGCGGGAATAGCAGCATCAAAATGGGCACGAGCATGATCTTGACCCGATCAATCCACACGGCCCAGTGAAAGCCCACCCAACGTTGCAGTACGGGCGGGCCCTGGTCGTAGAACAGTTGGGCGGCCGGGTGGAGCGGTAAGTCGGTAAAGCTGTGCGTGGGAAATTCGTCGGCAGCCGACAAAATATCGCCTTTACGGTGCATTTCGTGGGCTGCCTGTACCAGTAAGGACGCTAAGGAACTGTGTAAATCTTCCCGCACCACGAGGGTAGCCGTGGGGGCGAGGAGATAAATATCCCGATCCGGGATATTCCGCCCCAGGTCTAACAGCCCTTTGGTGATGACGACTGGCGAGAGAAACGGAAACCGCCGCGCGTAAGACGCCCATTGGTCAAAGCTCATGACGTCGATGTTGGGATCGCGGAACAGGGGTTGGAGAAAGCCCGCCGACGCGCCCACCACCATGAACGCCACGTCGACGCGCCCGCTCAAGAGCGCTTCGGCGGCGGTGGCGCTGGGAAGAAAGTGGTAGGTGGTGCGGTTTTGCCGGTCATTCGCCGTGCCGTCGCTGTTGGGTTGGTCGCCAATGGCAAAGCCGTTGGCTTCCAGAAGTGCAGCGGCAATGGGAAAGGTCCCGGAATTGCGGGGGCCGACGCTGATGCGCTTGTCGATGAAGTCGCTCAAATAGCGGCTCGGCGCGTCGCCCCGGCGATAAAACACCCACAGCGGTTCCCGATAGACGCTGCCCAAGGTGAGTAGCGGTGTGGCATCGGCGGTGGTGGCGGGAATCGGCACGCCCCCTTGGACAAAGGCCGCTTGTACGCCGCTGTTGTCGTCCAGGAGCAGTTGGAGATTTTCGCCCGTGCCCGCCGTGGGCCGCACGGTAACCTCCATGCCAAACTGGGTTTTCAGCCAAGTGGCATAGCGTTGACCAAAGGCGAAGTATTGGCCCTGTTCGCTGCCGGTGGCGAGGGTGAAGCGTTGGGCGGGGGGGGCATCGACGAAAAAATAGAACGTCGCGCCCAACCCCAATAAGCCGACCAATAAACTTGCCCCCCAAATGGGTAGGGCGTCGCGCCAGGCGGGACCAAAGAGAAAAATCATGGAGGAAACTCCTTGAAAAGAGACACAGGGGAAACTCGAGAAGGTCGCAGGCCGTGGGCCGTCGGAGCATATCGTCCCCGCGAGACAACCCAAGCGCTCATCTTAAAAGGGCGTCACGACTCGGGCGCGAGGCCCACGGCGGCCTGTTGCAGGCTCAACCGCCAGCCCTGGCGGCCCCGCTGATACAAATGAATCGCGAGCAGCGGCTGCGTCGGCGGCGGCTCGATGAGCAAATGCACGCACAGCAGGTGCATGCGCCAATCCGCACCGCCCCACTGTTTCACGAGTTGGCGTTGAAATTTAAGCGGCGCGTCGCTCTCGAATAGCTGCACAAATCGCCGGTCAATCGCCTCGCCCAACAGGGGCGGGCCGTAGGGCTGGATGCTCATCGCGTCTGTCCCCCACACATAACGCAGCGCCGCCCGATCTTTTCCTTCGAGGGCACGGTAAAACGCCTCTTCCACTGCTTCAGGGGACGTGAAAGTCACTTTTGCTGTCATAAATCGCCTTTGCTGTCGCGTGTCGCTTTGACGCTACCCGATGTTGTTCGTTTTATTTCTGCGGAATACTCGCTATGTCTCTGTTTTCACTCACATTTTTCCTAGCAACCCTCGCCATGATGAGCGTCGTGGCTGCGTCCAATTATCTGGTGCAGTTTCCCATCGCCCCCTTCGAGGATTGGCTGACCTACGGCGCGTTTAGCTATCCCTTGGCGTTCCTCGTGACCGACATCAGCAACCGCCGTCTCGGGCCCCAGGCGGCGAAGCGCGTGGTGTATGTGGGTTTCGTGCTCGCCGTGGTGCTCTCGCTGTGGCTGGCCCCCTGGCGGATTGCTTTAGCGTCGGGCACGGCGTTTTTGTTGGGACAGCTTCTCGATGTCCACGTGTTTAACCAGCTCCGTCAGGCCAGCTGGTGGCGGGCACCGTTGATTTCGTCGGCGCTGGCGTCGGTGGTGGATACGGCGCTGTTTTTTAGCCTGGCCTTTGCCGGCGACGACCTGCCGTGGGTGACTTGGGCCGTGGGCGATCTCCTGGTGAAATGGCTCATGGCGATGACGCTGCTCGTGCCGTTTCGCCTGCTGATGGGGAAATTCCCAAGGCCTGCACTCGCCCATTAGCGGTGTACCATTCGCCGCCCGCCCGCGCTGTCTCGACGGCGCGATTTGTAAAAATCGCTGTAAAAACAAAAAGTTAACCATCACCGTGACCCGACTCAGCCAGTATTCCCGCGAGCAACTCCTCGCCTGTGGCCGCGCCGAATTATTCGGCCCCAACAACGCCCAATTGCCGCTGCCGCCCATGTTGATGGTGGATCGCATCACCGAGATCAACGAGGACGGCGGTCTTTTCGAGAAGGGTTACATCCGCGCCGAACTCGATATTTCCCCCGAACAATGGTTTTTCCAATGCCATTTCCAGGGCGATCCGGTGATGCCGGGCTGCTTGGGATTGGACGCCATGTGGCAGCTCGTGGGGTTTTATTTGGCGTGGCGCGGGGCACCGGGGCGGGGACGGGCCTTGGGCTGCGGTGAGGTGAAATTTACCGGCCAAGTGCTGCCAAGCCACCGCTCGCTCACCTATCACATCCACTTAAAGCGCCTCGTGCTGCGCAAACTCGTCGTCGGCGTTGCTGACGCCACGATGGAAGCCGATGGCCGCGAAATCTATGCCGGCAAAGATTTAAAAGTCGGCTTGTTTACCTCTACCGAATTTTAGGAGTTGCGTTTATGCGCCGAGTCGTCGTTACCGGTTTGGGCATTGCAAGCAGCATCGGCGTCGGCCAAGCGGCAGTGCGCGACAGTCTGCTGGCAGGCCGCAGTGGTTTCGTCAAAAGCGAGATCTACGAAAAAATGGGCTTTCGCAGCCATGTCCAGGGGGCGGTGCCCATCGCCCTTGCGGATCACATCGACCGCCGCATCCTGCGATTCATGGGCGACGCCGCCGCCTACGCGTATCTGTCGCTACGGGAAGCCGTCGAAGACGCCCAATTGCCCCCCGAACTCGTGTCGCACCCGCGCACGGGCCTAGTCATGGGCACCGGCGGCGCGAGTCCGGAGAACATCGTCATCGCCGCCGACACGCTGCGGGAGAAAGGCGTGAAGCGCGTGGGGCCGTACATGGTGACCCGCACCATGGCGAGCACCGTCGCCGCCTGCTTGGCGACGCCCTTTGGCATTAAAGGCGTGAATTACTCCATGAGCTCGGCCTGTGCCACGAGCGCCCATTGCATCGGCCACGGCGCCGAACTCATCCAATGGGGCAAACAAGACATCGTGTTTGCGGGCGGCGGCGACGAGCTTCACTGGAGTACCTCGGTGCTGTTCGACGCCATGGGGGCGCTGTCCTCCAAATACAACGACCAGCCCACCCGCGCCTCGCGGCCCTATGACGCGGATCGGGACGGCTTTGTGATTGCCGGCGGCGGCGGCGCGGTGGTGTTAGAAGCCCTCGACCATGCCCTCGCCCGCCAGGCGCCGATTTATGCCGAATTGGTGGGGTACGGCGCCACGTCCGACGGCTACGACATGGTGCAGCCCTCCGGCGAAGGCGCCATCCGCTGTATGCGCCAGGCCCTCGAGGGCATCGACGAATCGGTGAGCTATCTCAACCCCCACGCCACCAGCACCCCCGTGGGCGATGCGAAGGAAATCGAAGCGATCCGCGCCGTGTTTGGCGACGCCATCCCGCCCATTAGCGCCACCAAATCCCTCACCGGCCATTCCCTGGGCGCCGCCGGCGTTCAAGAGGCGATTTATTCCTTACTCATGCAAAAACATGGGTTTATCGCGGCGTCGGCGAATATCGACCGCCTCGATCCCGCCGCCGAGGGGCTGCCCATCGTGCGGGAATGCCAAACCGGGCTGGATTTGCCCCTCGTCATGTCCAACAGCTTTGGCTTTGGCGGCACCAACGCCACCCTGCTGTTTCGCCGATTCGTCGGGGAGTCGTAGGCCATGGGCGATATTTGGACCGCCCTGCTGGTAGGACTCCTCGCCGCCGTCACCCTGATCTGGTTTGGGCCGGGGGTGACCGCGATGATCGAGCGCAGCAAACGGGTGAAGGCCGATTGGCCAGCGGTGGTCGTGCCGCTGGTGGTGGTGGTGCTCTTCGTGGTGTTTTTAATTTCGATGGTGCGCTGATGGATGGGCAACCGTCGTTGATTGCTTAAGCGGGGGGCGTGGTTTGCCCTTCTTCAAACACCTGTAAAGAGTCGATGAGCTGTTGGATATTCGCCAACGCCTTGGGCGACATCTGGAAAATGTGAAACCCGGTCTGATACAGCCCGGTGGGACTGCGACGACTCCATACGCCTAAGGCGCGGATCGGCACCAATTCCCAATCGCCCGACGGCAAAATCACTTCGAGCGACAGCTTGTAGGTGCGCTCGATGGCGATGGCTTCTTCGCTAATCACCTGCATCCCCTTGGTGGCAATGTCCACCGCGTGGCCCAACAACAGGTCGTGTTCTTCATCGAACACGCGCAAGTGAATGCGCAGATTCCAACGGCGCTCGCGGCGCTGGTCTTTAGATTCCATAGGGAGATACCTCGTGAAAATTGCTTCTGAAAGCGTGTCCAGCGCACTTTACTCCCGTCTTCTCGGCTTGCGAATTCGGAACCATGTCTCACGAAATCTCCATCGCCGCCCGTCGCTGGCGACTACTCCTGGGCCGCTACGCCAAACAGCATCTGCCCGACCTGGCTGGCCAAGACGCCCGCCTCGAACAGACCCTCGACGCGCTCTATCAACGGGAATATCGCCAACGGGGCGTCCGTGGCGATCCGGCCGAACGCCGCGAGGGCCAGGGCGGCGGTTTAGAAGCCAGTCAACTCGACATTCCCCAATGGATTAACGCGGTGCGCGAGCTGTTTCCCCAATCGGCCTGCGAAACCCTCGAACGCCACGCGCTGCAACGCTATGGCCTGGCTGAACTGCTCAACGATCCTGCCGTGCTCGCTAAACTCGAACCCAACGAACAGCTCCTCAAGTCGCTGCTGCTGCTGCGGGGCCACATTCACGAATCTGCACTCCACACGGTGCGCCAGGTGGTGCGCCGCGTGGTGGATGCCCTGTTAGAACGCTTAAAACCCGTGGTGCATCAGGCCTTTAGCGGCCCGCGCCATCCCCAGCGGAGCTGGCTTGCCAGCAGTCGCAATTTCGACGCGAAAGCCACCATCCGCGCCAACCTGCGCCATTACGACGCCGACCGTCGCCAACTCCTCATCCGCGAGCCGCGCTTTAGCAGCCGTCGCAAACGCCATCTCCCGTGGACCGTGATGCTCTGCATCGACCAGAGCGGCAGCATGGCCAATTCGGTGATTCACAGCGCCGTGCTGGCGGGGGTGTTGGCGCAACTGCCCTCGGTCGCCCTGCGCTTATTTCTGTTCGATACCACCGTGGTGGACGCGACCGGCCGAGTAGACGATCCGGTAGAGCTGTTGTTAAGCGTGCAGCTCGGCGGCGGCACCGACATCGCCCAGGTGCTGCGCTACGCCGAATCGCAGCTCACCCAGCCCCGACGCACGGTGCTGGTGCTGATTAGCGATTTTGAGGAAGGTGGCAGCGTGCAGCAGATGTTGGCGACGGTGAGACGGCTCCACGAGGGGGGCGTGACCCTGTTGGGACTTGCCGCCCTCGATCAGGAAGCAAACGCCTGTTTTGACCGCAAAATGGCCGCGTCTCTGGCCGAACGAGGCATGAGCATCGCCGCCCTCACCCCGGAACATTTTGCCCAATGGCTCGCCGACCAGTTGGCCGCGCCCTAGGGCGGGTTAGGGGGCAACTGCTGGCTGAGCGACGGTGTATTTACCCGCCAACAGATCGTTTTCGAGCTGCTGATACCGTCCCGACGCTCTGATCCGTGCCATCCCTTCGTTAAACCGCGTCTGCAACACCTGCCCCCGTTCCGACGGCAGCCGCCGCGAGATCAACAGAAAATAATCCCGTAACTCCAAGGGCTTCGGATGATGGGTAATCTGCCCACGCTCGTCTTCGCTGAATTTCTGCTGCAACAGGTGATAGCCCACGGCGATTTCCACCGGATACAGCTCGATGCGTCCCCGCAGGAGCTTGCGAAAATTGGTTTCTTCATCGCTAGCCGCTTCGAGGTGCAGCCGTTCCGATGCCGTGGTGAGCGACACATAGCTGTACCCCTGGACGATCCCCACGGGCACACCAACCAAATCCGCCACGGTGTCCCATGCAAATGGTCGGTGACGTCGATGAAAGAACACCACCGATTGCGTCATTAGGGGCATCGACAGGTGAAATGCCGCCGCCAATTCGTCATTGCGCGCCCAACAGGGCGTCGCGTCGAAGCTGCCTTCCTCCACATACTTGTACGCCCGCCGCCAGGGAAAGTGTTGAATCACCACTTGATGATTCATGGCCGCAAAGGCGGCGGCCACCACGTGGACGCAGAACCCCCGGTGGGGCAATTGATGGCCGGTAAAAGGCGGCCACTCGCCGCTCGCCAGGGTCACGATGGGCGAAACGGGCTCGGCGACGGCGGGCGCGGGCGGTTCGCCGAGGACTTGGGCCGCCGTCGCCAGCCACACCCCAATCCCCCCGACCATCGTCAACAATCTGCTGTGGTTCATTTGGAAAATTTCCCCAAGGATTAACGCCGTCTTCATTCACCGACTGGGTTAGCGGTCTCGTAACAAAATGCCGCTTTTTCGGAGAAAAATCGCGGTTTCTGCGGTTATCCGTGACACCAATTTTATGTCTGCTGCTTCTACTCATGCCCCGACAGTCGCGTTGCCCCGACGGCTTACACCGCCAGCCCCAATGTCAACGCCTGCTGCTGTAACGCCTTGATCTGATCCCGCAGCTGGGCCGCCGCCTCAAACTCCAACTGCTGGGCGTGACGAAACATCTGCTGTTCTAAATTTTTGATCTTCCGCGACAGCAGCGCCGGGGTCAGCGCCGCCATATCCGCGGCGGCTTCCGCCACTTTCGCCGATTTTTTCTTCGGCGTCGGCCCATCGTCGCGACGGCCAATCTCGATCAGCTCCTGCACCGGCTTGTTCACGGATTGGGGCGTAATCCCGTGTAACGCATTGAACGCCAACTGTTTTTCTCGGCGGCGATTCGTTTCGCCCATGGCCCGTTCCATGGAGCCGGTGATCTGGTCGGCGTACAAAATGGCCTTGCCGTGGAGATGCCGCGCTGCCCGCCCAATCGTCTGAATCAGACTGCGTTCCGAACGGAGAAAGCCTTCTTTGTCGGCATCCAGAATCGCCACGAGGGAGACTTCCGGCATATCGAGACCCTCCCGCAGGAGGTTGATGCCGACGAGCACATCGAAATGGCCCAAACGCAGGTCGCGGATGATCTCCACCCGCTCCACCGTATCGATGTCGGAATGGAGATAGCGGACGCGGATGGCGTGTTCGTACAGATAATTCGTCAAATCCTCCGCCAGGCGTTTCGTGAGCGTGGTCACCAGCACCCGCTCGTCGACGGCGACGCGGGCGTGAATTTCCGAAAGCAAATCATCCACTTGGGTGCGGGCTGGCTTCACCTCGATGAGTGGATCTACCAGGCCGGTGGGCCGCACGAGCTGTTCGACGATCTGGGCCGACTTCTCGAGTTCGTAGGGTCCGGGGGTCGCCGAGACAAAAATGGTCTGGCCCCAGCGTTCTTCGAGTTCGGCAAACTTCAGCGGGCGATTGTCCAGGGCAGAGGGCAGCCGAAAGCCGAAGTCCACGAGAGTCTGTTTGCGGGACGCGTCCCCGCGGTACATGCCGCCAAACTGGGGGATGGTCACGTGGGATTCATCCACCAAAATCAGGGCGTTGGGCGGCAGATAATCGAGAAGCGTGGGCGGTGGATCGCCGGCGCGGCGGCCGGAAAGATGGCGGGAGTAGTTCTCGATGCCGCTGCAATAGCCCAGCTCCTGCAACATCTCCAGATCGTAGCGGGTGCGCTCGCCAATCCGTTGTTCTTCCAGCAGTTTTTGGGCAGTTCTGAATTCTGCGAGGCGCTCGGCGAGTTCGCCTTCGATCTGCTTGATGGCCTTTAAGAGCACCTCCCGAGGGGTCACGTAATGGGTTTTCGGATAGATGGTCAGGCGCGGCACCGTGCGATGAACCCGTCCGGTGAGCGGGTCGAAATGGCTCAACGACTCCACCTCGTCGTCGAAGAGGGCGATGCGCACGGCCTCGCCGTCGGATTCGGCGGGAAACACGTCGATCAGATCGCCGCGCACGCGAAACTGGGCGCGGGTAAATTCCAACTCGTTGCGGGTGTACTGCATGTCCGTGAGGCGGGCGAGGATTTGCCGCTGGCTGATGCGGTCGCCCCGTTGCAGATGGAGCATCATCGCCATGTAGGTCTGCGGGTCGCCCAGACCGTAAATCGACGACACCGACGCCACGATAATCGTGTCTTGGCGCTCGAGAATGGCCTTGGTGGCCGAGAGCCGCAGCTGTTCGATGTGCTCGTTGATGGCCGCCGACTTCTCGATGTAGGCATCTTTCGAGGGAATGTAGGCTTCGGGCTGATAGAAGTCGTAATACGAGACGAAGTACTCGACGGCATTGTTCGGAAAAAAGCCCTTCATCTCGCTGTAAAGCTGGGCGGCGAGGGTTTTGTTGGGGGCGAGGACGAGGGCGGGCCGCTGCACGGCTTGGATGACATTGGCGAGGGTGAAGGTTTTGCCGCTGCCGGTGACGCCGAGGAGGGTCTGAAAGCTCAAACCGCTCTGTAGACCCTCCACGAGGGCGCGGATGGCGGCGGGTTGATCGCCGGCGGGGGCGTAATCGGCGTGGAGTTGGAACGACATGGACTGATTCTCGGCAAGGATTTTGGCTAGTATTCGCCCCTTCAGACGACAACACCCTGGGAGCTTCCACTGTGACCACATTTTTATCCGACCGCGTGCAGCAGATTAAGCCGTCGCCGACCATCGCCGTTACTACGAAAGCGGCGGAACTCAAGGCGGCGGGCCGCGACGTCGTCGGTTTAGGCGCGGGCGAACCGGATTTCGACACCCCCGAGTTCATCAAGCAGGCGGCGATTGCGGCGATCAACAGTGGCTTCACCAAATACACCGCCGTGGGCGGCACGCCGCAGCTCAAAAATGCGATTGTCAATAAATTCAAGCGGGACAACGGCTTAGACTACAAACCGAATCAGGTGCTGGTGTCGGTGGGCGGCAAGCAGAGTTTCTACAACCTGTTCCAAGCGGTGCTGAATCCCGGCGATGAAGTCGTCATTCCCGCGCCCTACTGGGTGTCCTATCCGGACATGGCGATTCTGGCCGGCGCCACGCCAGTGTGTGTGGCGGCCCCGGCGAGCCAGCGGTACAAGCTCACGGCAGAGCAGCTCGACGCGGCTATCACGCCGCACACCAAAATCGTGGTGCTCAACAGCCCGTCGAACCCCACGGGGGTGGCGTATACCCGCGCCGAGTTGACTGCGCTGGCCGAGGTTCTGAAGCGCCACGAACACGTCTTAATCGCCACCGATGACATGTACGAACACATTCTGTGGGTGGACGAGCCGTTCTGTAATGTGCTGAACGTGGCGCCGGAACTGTACGACCGCACCATGGTGATGAACGGCGTCTCGAAGGCCTATTCCATGACGGGCTGGCGGATTGGCTACTGTGCGGGGCTGGCGAAGATCATCACGGCCATGGCCGACATTCAGTCTCAAAGCACCTCGAACCCCACGTCGATTTCCCAGGTGGCGGCCCAAGCGGCCCTCGAAGGCGACCAGGGCTGCATCCAACCCATGCTCAAAGCCTTTAAGGAACGGCACGATTTTGTGTTCGGCAAGTTGAATGCGATGGCGGGTGTCGAGGCCGTGAGCGCGGACGGCACGTTCTACACGTTCCCGAATGTGTTAGGCGCCATGGAGAAACTCGGCATGAAAACCGATTTAGAATTTGCGGCCCATCTGCTGGATAACGCGAATGTGGCGGTGGTGCCCGGGTCGGCCTTTGGGCTGGAGGGCTGTATGCGGATTTCCTTTGCGACGAGTCAGGCGAATCTCGACAAGGCCATGGAGCGCATCGGCAACGCCCTGGCGTAACGCGCCGTTTTATCGAAAGAAATCACGCCGCTCGCCGCCGGGCGGTGTAGATGGGTTGACAGTCAAAAGTCGGATCACTAAGGTTCGCGGCCTTCACCGTTCCCGAGTAGCTCAGCGGTAGAGCAAGCGGCTGTTAACCGCTTGGTCGCTGGTTCGAATCCGGCCTCGGGAGCCAAGTTTCCGGGGCAGTCGCTCAACCAAGCGACGCTTCTCGCCCCAAAAGTTTTATGGCTATGTAGCTCAGCTGGTCAGAGCGCGGCACTCATAATGCTGAGGTCGGTGGTTCGATCCCACTCATAGCCATTTCAGTTAAGCCCTTTCCGTATTGCAAAATATCCAAGGATAATCTGAGCAAGTTCGCGCGCGAACTCGCGCCCGCGCGGTTTGATTTCGTGAAGTGGTGGAAAAGCAGCTTGATTTAGCATCAGATGAATCTGGGCTCGGCTTCAGATCAACGCAGATGCGTCTTCTCTGCCTGGCGATTCAATACAAATTCGCCAAGCGTTTA
>DAIUCA010000060.1:10827-12706 GCA_036846405.1 Candidatus Competibacteraceae bacterium | reverse complement strand
CAGGTGGCCGCCTGGGCCCAAGCGACAACCGCGCCCCAGGCGCATGACTGGGTCGGCGACAACTCGGCGGTGGCCAGGCGGGCCGAGATCGCTCTGGCCTAGATCGAACCTCATTTTTGCTGTCCGCATAGGGCTGCCTTTTTCGTGGGCGATCACCCGGCGGGCCAGCCCCCCATGGCACGCGCCGAACTCTCTGGAAAAACCGCGAAGCCTCAACCGCCCGTCGATCCCCGCGACCACCACGCGGGTTCTGCAACAATAGAAGAGCCGCTTTGCTTCAGAAGAACGCTCTATGACCGACCTTTCCCTCTGGGACACCCGCTACGCCGGCGACGACTATCTGTACGGCACGGATCCCAACGATTTTCTCGCCGAATACGCCCCGCAACTTGGCGGCCCGGTGCTCTCGATTGCCGAGGGCGAGGGCCGCAATGCGGTGTTTCTCGCCGCCCTCGGACTCGCGGTGCTGGGCGTCGATTCTTCCGCGGTCGGTCTGGCAAAGGCCCAAAAATTGGCCCAATCCCGTGGCGTCGTCATTCACACCCAAGTCGCCGACTTGGCGACTTTTCAGCCGCCCGCTGCCCGTTACGGCGCCGTGGTCTCGATTTTTGCCCACCTGCCAAGCGCGATTCGCCAGCTGTTGTATCCCCGTCTGGAAGCCAGTTTGCTGCCCAACGGTCTCCTCGTGCTGGAGGCGTATGCTGAAAACCAGCTCGCGCGCACCACCGGCGGCCCCAAGGACGTGGACATGCTCATGACCGTCGAGAAGCTACAGCGCGAATTTCCCCATCTCGAACCGCTATTGCTGCGGGAAATCGAGCGCCATGTGGTGGAGGGCCATGGCCACACGGGCCTCGCGTCTGTGATCCAATTCGTCGCCCGCAAAGCACGGCATTGTCGCTAAACGACAGCCACCGCCCGAGGTCGCCAAAAACCGGTGGCGAGCGACGTTCCCAAGAGGATGACGCCGCCCCCGAGCATCATGGTGGCGGTCACGATTTCGCCGAGAAATAGCCCCCCCCAGAGCACGGCGAACACCGGCACCAGGAACGTCACCGTGATGGCTTTTTGCGGGCCGACGCGGCTCAACAGCCGAAAAAACAGGCCATAGGCTAGGGCCGTGCAGAACACCCCCAGGGCCAGGGCCGCCCCCCAAGCGGCTAGGCTCACCGGCACCGTGGGCCACACCAGGGGCAGCCAGGGCAACATGACCAACGTGGCGCCTAATTGACTGCCGGCGGCGATGGCCAGGGGATTCACCCCGGTTAAGTAGCGCTTGGTGTAGCTCGCCGATGTGCCATACAGCAGGGTCGCCAACAGCCCGGCGGCGATGCCCAGAGCGGCGGCGGCATCTTGCGGCGTATCGAGAAACTGGAATTGGGTGCGCCCGCCCACCAGCAGCAACACGCCGATTAAGCCGATCATTAGCCCCAGTACCTGCCAGCGGGTGAGCCGTTCGCCCAGCCACAGCCAGGCGATGAGTGCCCCCCACAGGGGGGTGGTGGCGTTGATGATCGACGCAAAGCCCGCCGTGAGCAGCAGGGTGGCGTAGGCCAAGCAGACAAACGGCAGGGTGGAATTCAGCACGCCCACCAACAAAATCGGCCCGAGATGGGCGCGCAGAGACGACAGGCCGCCCCACCACCACAGGAGGGGCATGAGCACCAACGCCGCCACGGTCACCCGCACCGTAATGAGGGCGATCGGCCCGAAGACCGGCGCGGCGAGGCGCATGAGCAGGAACGACGCGCCCCACAGGGCCGCCAACCACACCAGATCGTTCACATCCCGAGGCCGCATTACGAAAACACCGCCCGTTCCCAGGCCAACAGGGCCTGTTTGCGGTCGAGGCCCCCCGCGTAGCCCACCAGTGCGCCTT
>DAIUCA010000060.1:0-10817 GCA_036846405.1 Candidatus Competibacteraceae bacterium | reverse complement strand
ATCAGGCGATGACAGGGCACGATGACCGCCAAGGGATTTTTGCCGGTGGCCGCGCCTACCGCCCGAGCGGCGTGGGGGCGGTTCAGATCGCGGGCTAGGTCGCTGTAGGCGCGGGTCGTGGCTGGGGGAATCTGTTGCAACGCCGACCACACCTGCTGTTGAAACGCCGTGCCGGCGGTCGCCCAGGGCAAGGCAAAGGTGCGGCGGTGACCGGCGAAAAATTCCGCGAGCTGGGCCGCCGCCGTGTCGAGAACCGACGGCCCCTGGGCGGTGGGCGGGGCGGGCAGGGGCACGGCATCCGCAAAATAGACCCGATGAAGCGGCGCATGGGCAGCCGCTGGGGCCACGAGCAGCAGATCGCCAAAGGGACTGGCCATCCGACGAGACACAAAAGCCATGGAAATTCCTCGAACGCGGGGGGCAGGGATTGTGTCGCCAACTGTGGTGAGATACAGGGCCATCCACCCCGCCTGATTTAGATGAGTTGAGTGATTAGTAACCGACCTAAAAAGCAGTTTGGTCAGCATTTTTTACGCGATACCGCCGTGATTCAGCGCCTCGTGGGCGCGATTGCGCCCCAACCCAGGGACTGGCTCGTGGAAATTGGCCCCGGCCAGGGGGCGCTCACCTTTGCCCTGTTGCCCCACGTGGACCAGCTCGTCGCTCTGGAAATCGACCGCGATCTCATCGGGCCGCTCCAAGCGCGGGCGGCCCCATACGGCCAGTTGCAGCTCCACCAAATCGACGCCCTCGCCTGGGATGTGGCGGCTTTTGTGGCAAACGCCCCCCCCGCAGACCGCCCGCCGCACCTGCGCCTGGTGGGCAATCTGCCCTACAACATTTCCACGCCCCTGTTGTTTCATCTGCTCGACCACCTGGCGCTGATTCGCGATCTGCATTTCATGCTGCAAAAGGAAGTGGTCGATCGCCTCGCCGCCGTGCCCCACCACAAAAGCTACGGGCGACTGTCGGTCATGGTGCAATGGCGCTGCCGGGTGGACGCGCTGTTTGGCGTGCCGCCCACCGCCTTCGACCCGCCGCCCCAGGTGGATTCCGCCGTCGTGCGGCTCACGCCCCATCCGACGCCGCCCTTTGTGGTCTATGACCCGGCCCAATTTGCCCAACTCGTGGCGCGCGCCTTTGGTCAACGACGGAAAACCCTGCGCAACGCCCTCCGAGACTTTGCCGCCCCGGAGGCGTTCGATCGGGCCCAGATCGACCCGACCGCCCGGGCAGAAACCCTGTCGCCCGCCCAATTCGCCGCCTTGAGCAACGCCATTTTCTCACTCCAGGAGACCCCCTAAATGTCCACTCCCAGTCCCTATGCCATTCGCGTCGAGGTCACCGCGGAATACCGCGCCAAGGAATCCGATAAGCAAAATCAACGGTTTATGTTCGCCTACACCGTGACCCTCACCAATGTGGGCACCCTGGGCGCCAAGCTGCTGTCCCGCCACTGGATCATCACCGACGACGATGGCCAGGTCGAAGAGGTCCGCGGGGAGGGCGTGGTGGGCGAACAGCCCCATTTGCTGCCCGGCGAAACCTTCCGCTACCAGAGCGGCGCGATTCTGAAAACCTCCCTGGGCAGCATGACCGGCAGCTATCAGATGGTCGCCGACGACGGCACCGCCTTCGATGTGGCCATTCCGGCCTTCGTGCTCAGCCCGCCCCGAGTGCTCCACTAGCCATGGCCATCTATGCCATCGGCGATCTCCAGGGCTGTTACGACCCGTTCCAGCGGCTCCTGGAACGGCTGCGGTTCGACCCGACCGCCGATCAGCTCTGGTTGGTGGGGGATTTGGTGAATCGCGGCCCGGATTCGCTGCGCTGCCTGCACTTTATCCGCGACCTGGGCGACCGCGCGGTCGCCGTCCTCGGCAACCACGATTTCACCCTGTTGCTGGCGGGGGCGGGCCTGGTGCGGGCCAACAAGAAAGACACCCTTGACCACGTGCTCGCCGCGCCGGATCGCGACGAATTGCTCCATTGGCTGCGCCACCGCCCGCTGATTCACCACGACGCCGCCCGCAACACGGCGATGATTCACGCGGGCCTGGCGCCCACCTGGACCGTGGCCCAGGCCCTGGCCCTGGCCGAGGAGGTTCACGCGGTGCTGCGGGGCGACGATTACTTGAAGTTCTTTGCCGATCTCTTCGGCGATCGGGCGGATACCTGGCGCGACGATCTGGTGGGCAGCGAACGCCTGCGGGTCATCGTCAATTTCTTCACGCGGGTGCGCGGCTGTACCCCCGAGGGGGTCATGGATTTTCGCTACAAAAGCACCCTGGCAGGGATGCCGGCGCCGCTCATCCCCTGGTTTCAGATGCCCGCGCGGCGATCGCGCGACACTCGGCTGATCTTTGGCCATTGGGCCGGTCTGGGCGCCTATCGCGGCCACCATGTGGTGGCCCTGGATTCCGGTTGCGTGTGGGGCAACGCCCTCACGGCGATCCGCGTGGATGACGCCGACGACGCGCCCTTCGTGAGCGTTTCCTGTGGCCAATGATTCACAGGTCGGCGCGGTGCCGTCGATCGCGCTGATTGCCGCTGTCGCCGACAACGGCGTCATCGGTCGCGACAACCAATTGCCCTGGCGACTGCCCGCCGACCTGCAGCATTTCAAGCGACTCACCTTGAATAAGCCGTTGATTTTCGGGCGAAAAACCTACGAATCCCTGGGCAAGCCCCTGCCGGGCCGCCAACTCATCGTGGTGTCGTCGCGGGCCATGGCCGGGCCCGAGGTTGCCCACGCGGCGAGCCTGGCGGCGGCCATCGACCAGGCCCGTCAACGGACCGACGGGGCGGAAATCCTGATCGGCGGCGGGGCGCAGATTTACGCCCAAGCCCTGCTGCTGGTGGATCGGCTGTATCTCACGCGGGTCCATGGCACCCCCAAGGGAGACGCCTATTTTCCCCCGTGGGATCCCACCGCGTGGCAGTGCATCGACGACCAGCCGCATCCCGCCGATGAGCGCCATGAATTTGGCTTTTCCTTCCAAACCTTCGTTCGGCGGCCGGTTGTCGGTACGCCGTGAACCGCGTCGTCGTCGCGAAATCGGGTCACAGCCGGGTGTTGAGGGTGGCCCACACGGCGTCTGCCGACACGGTGGCCCAACAGGGCGGCGGTTCCCCCAGGGGACACCGGCGTCGCAGGCAGGGCGCACAGGCAAAATCGGCGCTGATTGCGGTGTGGCGGTCGCTCACACTGGCGGTTAAGCCCGGCGCGGTCGGTCCATACAGCCCCACGGCGGGCCGATTCAACGCCGCCGCCGCGTGCAATAACCCGCTATCCACCCCCACCACGGCGCGTGCGGTGGCCAGTTGCGTCAATAATTCGTCGAGATTGCCGCGCGGCAGCACGGTGACCCCCGACAAACCCGCCGCGATGGCTTCAGCGGTGGTCTGTTCGGCGTCATTGGCCGCCGGTATTCGCACCCGCCAACCGGCCGCCGTCGCCAATGTCGCCAACCGCCGCCATTGGGCCAGGGGCCATTGTTTGCTCGGCCAGGTGGTGCCGTGGAGCAGCCACAAGTCGTGGGTTTCACCCGCGAAATGATCCCGATGCCAGCCGTAATCCACGACGCCGTCGGCGGGCGCGTCATCGCCCAACAGGCCTGCGAACAGCTGTCGTTGGCGCTGAATCGCGTGCTGTTCTCGGGCCACGGGGAAAGCGCGTCGATAAACCGTCGCCGCGAGCCATTCCCGTGCGGTATTGCGCGAAAAACCCGCCCGTGGCCCTCGGGCCATCAGGGCAATCAGGGCGCTTTTCAGCAAACCTTGGGTATCCAACACCCAATCGTAGCGTTCGCGCCGCAGCTGTCGCCAAAATTCGCCGAGTTCTTGACGCACCCGCGCCGGTTGGCGCCACACCTGGTGTCGCCAGCGCCGACCGTGGAAGGGAATTACGTGCCGCACCTGGGGATGACGGGTCACCAGGGGCACGAAGGCCGCCTCCACCACCCAATCCAGTTGGAGCGTCGGGCAGCGTCGGTGGGCCTCGGTCACCGCCGGCAGGGCGTGGATCACGTCCCCCATCGACGACAGCTTAATCAGGAGAATTTTCATGCACTTAGCCCTGGTTCTGAATCGCTATTTTCCCCACGGGGGCCTACAAATCCAAGCAGGCCGCCTGGCCCAGGCCCTGGTGGCGCGGGGCCATCAGGTCACCGTGCTGACCCGCCGCTGGGACGGGGATCCCTGGCCCCAGGTGACCGTGCGCCAGTTTCCCGTCACCGCCTGGGCCAAATACGCCCTGGACGACGCCCTCGCCGCCGCGATTCAACCCACGCTCCGGGCATTCGACGGGGTCATCGGCTTCATGCCCATGGCGGGATTGGATGTGTTTTACGCCGCCGATGTCTGTTTCCAGCAGCAGGCCCAGGAACGTTATGGCCCGTGGTACCGCTGGACTCCGCGTTACCGTTGCCGCGTGGCGCGAGAAGCCGCCGTGTTCGCCCGAGGAAACGCCGCGATTTTGACGCTCCATCCGGGGGCCGCTGGGCCGTTCCAACGCGGTTACGGCACGCCCGCCCACCGTTTCCACGAAATTCCCCCGGGCATTCGGCGATTTGTGCCGGTCTCGGCCGCCACCCGCGCCCAATACCGACAAGCGGTGGGCGTGTCCGCGGGCCAGCCCCTGTGCCTGGCCGTCGGCTCCGGATTCCACACCAAGGGTCTGGATCGGACGATTCGCGCCTTGGGAATCCTAGGCCGTCGCCCAAACCGCGCAGCTTCCTTACCGACATTACTGGTCATCGGCGCGGGAAAAACCGCGTTTTATCGACAATTGGCGCGCTTTTACGGGGTTGATGCCCATTTTCTGGGGGTGCGGGACGATGTCTCCACGTGGATGGCCACCGCCGATGTGCTCATCCATCCGGCCCGGCGGGAGAACACCGGCAACGTGATTCTCGAAGCCCTGGTGGCCGGACTGCCGGTGGTCACCGTGGACCACTGCGGCTTTGCGCCCCACGTCACCGCCGCCCAGCTGGGCGCGGTATTGGCGTCGCCGTTTCGCGTCGACGATTTGACGAGCGCCCTGGAACAACTGCTGGTGGACGTGCCGCGCCATCGGGAACACTGGCGCCAACAGGGCATGGCCTATGGTGAACGGCACGATTTTTACCGCCGTGCCGAACACGCCGCCGATCTCATCGTCACAATTTTGGCGACGCGCGGCGGTTAAGCCCGATTTTTATGACGATTTCTCACCTTTCTGGAGTGTTTTTATGACGACTTATGCGCCGTTGCAGGCGGTGATTTTCGATTGGGCCGGCACCCTGGTGGATTTCGGGTCGTTTGCGCCCATTCAGGTGCTCATCGACGCCTTCGCGGAACTCGACATCGCGGTGACCGCTGCCGAGGCCCGACCGTTTATGGGCTATTCCAAGCGGGAGCACATCGCCGCCATGGTGGCGCTACCGGCGGTAACCGCCCAATGGCAAGCCCAGCACGGGCGCGCGCCCACCGCCGCCGACGTGGACGCGCTGTACGCCCGCTTCATGCCGCTGCAACTGGCCTCGGTGGGCCGTTATTCCCAGCCCATCGCGGGCGCAGCCGAGCTGTTGACGGCGCTCCACGGGGCGGGTCTGCGCACCGGCTCTTGTACCGGCTATCCCCGGGTGGTGATGGATCAACTGATGCCGGCGGCGGCGGCGTTGGGCATCGCGCCTCAGCACGTGGTGGCCGGTGACGACCTGGCGGCGGGCGGCCGTCCGGGGCCGTGGATGGCCCTTGCCAACGTGATTGCCCTGGGCGCGGCGTCGGTGCAGCAGTGCGTCAAGGTGGACGACACCGTGGTGGGCATCGAAGAGGGCCACAACGCCGGCATGTGGACCGTGGGCGTGGCCGTGTCGGGCAACCAGGTGGGCTTGACGGTATCCGAGTGGCAACAACTGGTGGCGTCAGAACAACAGGCGCGGCGGGATTTGGCCTATCAGCGGCTGATTGCGGCCGGCGCCCACGAGGTCATCGACACGGTGGCCGATCTGCCGGCGGCGTTAACGCGGATTGCCGCGCGGGCCGCGAGTGGCGACGAGCCGTAATCCGCCATGATCGCCCTGTTGCAGCGGGTCAGCGAGGCGCGGGTGACCGTGGCCCACCCCGAGGCGGACTGCGCCCCGCACACCGTGGGCGCCATTGGCCGGGGATTGCTGGTGTTTTTGGCCGTCGAGCCGACGGATATTCCCGTGGTGGGCGAGCGGCTCATGGAGAAAGTGTTGAATTACCGCGTGTTTGCCGACGCGGGTGACCGCATGGGGCTCAATGTCCAGCAAATCGACGGCAGCGTACTGCTCGTGCCCCAATTCACCCTGGCGGCGGACACCCGCAAGGGGCTGCGCCCCAGCTTTTCCACGGCGGCGCGGCCGAAATACGCAGCCTGGTTGTTTGAGTTAGCGGTGGAATTTGCGCGGGAACGCTATCCCGCGCGGGTCGAAACGGGCCGTTTTGGCGCCGATATGCAGGTACACCTGGTGAACGACGGTCCAGTCACCTTCCTGTTGCAGGTCACCGAGGCGGCGGCCCTGGGGGCGAATCCCTAACCGACCACCTGGCGGGACGCGCTAGACGCCGCGCCGACGGACCACAGCTTTTCGATGCCGTAAAAGGCGCGGGTGGTCGGCAACATCACGTGGACCACCACATCCGCCAAATCCACCAACACCCATTCGGCGTCGCGTTCGCCCTCGATGCCCAGCGGTCGCACCCCCTGTTCTTGACAGCGCTCGATCACCCGGTGGGCCAGGGCCTTGAGTTGGCGTTGGGAACTGCCCGTGGCCACGATCATGTAATCGGTAAAACCCGCCGTTTGGCGGACGTCGAGGACGGCGATGTCGAGGGCCTTCACATCTTCGAGGGCGTCGATCACCAGGGTCTTGAGGGCCTCGGTATCGAGGGGAACGGGGGGCGTTGCGGGGTCGTTGCGGATCAAAATGGGCATCTCCTGGGGGGGTGGGTGGGGTGGCAAAGGGACGTTACGCCGAGGGCGCTTCGTAGAGTCGTTGAGACAGCAAATAACGCAACACCGCGTCCGGTAATAGAAAACGGGGCGACCGCCCCTGGCGGCGGTGGTGGCGAATGGCGGTAGCAGAAATCGGCAGCGCCGTCACCTGTTGACAGAACATGCCGCCGACCCCTGAAAAATCAAGCGATGGCCGCTGGCGTTCTCGGAGCAGTGCGCCGAGTTCAGTGCCCAAGGCCGTGGCGTCGAGGGAACTGCCCGGGCGGGTCATGACGATGAGGTGGGCTAAATCGAGAATCGCGCGCCAATCCCGCCAGTGGTGGAACTGGGCGAAGGCGTCGGCGCCCACGATGAGGCACAGGGGTCGAGGAAACTCCTGGCGCAGCAGGCGCAGCGTGTCCACGGCGTAGGACGGTCCGGGGCGCTGCAACTCTCGGTCGTCCAAAACAAAACGCGGCTCGTCGGCGATGGCGAGGGCCACCATGTGGCGGCGCTGTTCGGAGGTCGCTTGGGGCGCGTCGCGATGGGGCGGCTGGCGACTGGGCAGAAAGCGAATGTGTTCCAGGGGCAGGGCGTCCAGCAGTTCGAGAGCCGGGCGCAGGTGACCGTAGTGAATCGGATCGAATGTGCCGCCTAAGAGGCCGATGGGAAGCAAATCGGGCAATGCAGCGTTACCAGGGTGGGTCAATCGGGCGGCGATTCTAGGCGATTTTCCCTCCGGTTCCCTGGTAACCGAGGTTCTTCAACGCGCTGACCCTGTGCAATTGCGGCAGCGCCCGCCGACTCGCCTTCCCATCCCTGGCGACCACGCCAGCCAAATGGGGAAAATCAGGCGGTCGCCCCGCGTCGGAAGACTTCAGAAAAAGCAGGGGGATCAATCAGACTTAAGAGACAGCCCCTGGTGTTGTGAGACGGGACGCCGCGCAGAACTTCAGCCAAGTCGTGTTTCATCTTGCTCTGCTGGCGCGGGTCGTCGAGGGTCACAAACAGGTCATACGAGGCGATCGATTCTGATGATGACATGGGGGCTTCGCACAATGGGAGCGCATTCCATGGCACTCACGCCGGTGATGAGTCAACCAGAACTTTCTCCGTATTCATCCGATTTCCCTGGGGGCTTGGCAAACCCCGGCGGCTTGAGTATGTTTCGCCGCCTCATTTCGGGGACGTAGCTCAGTTGGGAGAGCGCGACAATCGCACTGTCGAGGTCAGGGGTTCGATTCCCCTCGTCTCCACTTTTGCCCGAAAAAAGTGAACAGCATCAGTCACTTAGCGATAACCGCAAGCCACGATGTGCTACAGGTACACTATGGACTAAGCTGCCAGGTACATTCCTACAGCAAAGGCCAAGCGGGCTTTATTTCAGGCTAAGACTCAACAATGAACAGGCTGCAATTGTTGGTAAACGGGAAATCGTCAAGAAACTTCCAGAGCAGTCTCTGCGCAAAGCGCGGCTGTTCTGCCAGTTCTTAGCCCATAGAATCAAAGCCGTGATGGAGTCGCCCAACCGTAAGCAATGGCTCAACGAGATTCGCAACCTCATGGTGGATAGCGGCTTATCGAACAAAGAGTGTCTGGCACAGATGCGCGTTATTCGCGATGAAGTCCTTACACCCCCGCCCAAGCAATCAACAGTGGAACAACTCGCCGAATGCGTGCCCAGCGCAAACCTCAGTGATCCACAGTGTGTTAAGGACTTGGCTTTCGGGCACATCTACAAACTGTTTCTACAAGCTCAACGCGCTCACCCTGAAGCCTATGAAGCGCTCAAGGCCGCAAAGCCCGACGCCGTTGCGTTTTATCAGGGCGACGATGCGGGTCGTTTTCAAGGCGAACACCCAAGATTTTACGAGTTTCCCAACACAAAGCCTTTTGAGCCGTTTCGCGACTGTGCGTCTACCCCTGTAGCTCCCCTGCCCCCCACAGCGATTTCAAATCTGACCAAGCCAAACCCCGCAACCCCCGTGGCGCAACAGCTTTCCGAGTTCTACGCCTTCACCAAGCAAAAAGAAGGCGGATTTAAGACGAAGAACCAGACGGATTGGGACAATTGGTTAACCACAACGCCAGAGTTGCTCACAGCCATCACGCGTGATGGTGTGTTGGCGTATCGCGACGCTGTGGAAGCAATCCCCTCAAATTGGCGTAAGAAGTTTCCTAACAAGACACTGCGCCAAGCTATGGAGACAGACGCCCCCAAAATCAAGCGAGAAACCATCTACAAACACTTTTGGCGCACAAAGAAGTTCCTCGAATGGCTGCACCTTGAGGGGAGCGCTGATAAGGACTATTCGGCGCTTGTGGAAATGACTAAGAAGGCAGAACAGCGCGTGAACGACGACCGCCAACCTTTCAGCAATGAGGACATTTCACAGATTCTGAACGGCCTTGAAGGTGAGCGCCGTGACATTGTGATGTTGTTGGCTTACACAGGGGCGCGGTCTGGCGAGATAGCGGCGCTTACGCCCCATGACATTGTTGAGCACCAAGGTGTGAAGTGTTTAAGCATCAACAAAGGTAGTGGTGAAGACGGGGCGTTGAAAACGGAAAGTTCTAAACGCCTTGTTCCTGTGCATCCGCAACTTTTGCCCGTGTTGAAGAGCTTCAAAGGCTTTGAAGGACAGAACAGCGACACCATCGGGAATTGGCTTAACAAGCACATTAAACGCGTGTTGAAGGACTGCACTGGCAAGGTGACTCACAGTTTCAGACATACCGTCGCGACGCGTTTATCTGAAGCAGGTGTTGAGGAGAGTGATATTTCAACGCTTTTGGGGCATTCGAGAACCAATGTCACCGCGCGTTATACCCATGGGGTCAACATGGCACGACTCAAAAACGCCATTGATAAGGTGCGCTATGAATTGGAATGAAGTGCTTGAACACCCTTCTTTGCATGACTTGCCGTTCAAAATTGAACTCAATTCCCACGGGTGCATTGAAATGAGTCCTGCAAGTAATCTGCATTGCTTACTCCAAACCCGCATTGCTTTTGAATTGCAGCGCCTCTTGCCTAACGGGAAGGCATTCACTGAATGCAGCATCGAAACGCAAAACAATGTGAAGGTTGCTGATGCTGTGTGGGTTTCGGATGCGTTCCTTGCGAAACATGGGCTTGTCACGCCACTGCCTCAAAGCCCTGAAATCGTCGTTGAGGTTATATCCCCAAGTAATCGCGGCTCTGAGCTGCAGAATAAAAAGGCGCTTTATTTCGAGCGCGGGGCACAGGAAGTGTGGTTGTGTCGCATGGAGGGTGAAAGCGGACGCATGGCGTTCTACGATTCCACGGGTGAATTGGCTGCGTCGAAGCTGTGCCCGTTGTTTCCTTTGTGCATAAGTTGACGCATAGACCGCGTTTGAAACGCGAAAGGGTTCGTCTGGTTTACCAGACGGTTACCAGATGACGAAATGAGCCAAACCCTTGAGAAGCTAGACAGCGCCTAGCTTCTTGGCACTTTTGAGTTTACCAGACACCATCTGGTAAAGCGGGGACGGATGGCTCCAGAGCCGCCTTGAATAATGCTCTCATAACATGGCGCTCCCCCCCGTTAACTAAGCCATCTACAACCAGGCCCTCCAGGGCGCTCTTGAAGGTGGGGGCTCTGCCCTACTATTCCCCCAGAGGCGATCTGCACTCCTAGAGCATCCTAGAGGCCTTAGAACGGTTTTTAACCTTTCTCTGGAGAATACGCTGCGGGTTGCTTTTCTAACGGGGGCGCTTCGATGCGCCCGACCCCGCCCAAACGCGCCCTGAAACATGGACGATTCTCCATGCGACTAAAATGCGACCCCCTGCCAAAGCGCTAAGTCCTTGATTTTGATTAATTTGCAAAACGCAACTATCGCATTACTA
>DAIUCA010000059.1:1856-12741 GCA_036846405.1 Candidatus Competibacteraceae bacterium | reverse complement strand
GCCCATTCCGTCTCCCGCCGCGCCGCCACCAGGCTGTCGTAGGCGAGGGATTCGTCTGCGCCGCTGGCGAGGGCCTCGGCCAGGCCGCTAAACACGCGGTTCACCAGGCAAAACAGCAGCAGCCAACCGCCGCCGTTTTGGGGCGCGAGGCACAAAATGACCATCTCCAGGACCATGAGCACCGCCGCCGCGACGATGAGCGGGCGCCGACCCACCCGATCCGCCAACACCCCCGAGGGCACTTCAAACCCCACAATCACCAGCGCCCACAGAAAATTCAAAAGCGTGTACTCGGCGGCGGTCAGCCCCAAATCCAGGAACAGCACCGCAATCACCGGATAGTAAAAACGGGCGTTAAACAGCACGCGAAACGCTAAAAATCCGTGGAGATTGCCCCGTGCTAGGCGATCGGCAGCGACGGCAGTATCAGTCATTACTTGCGGTCTCGTGGAAGGAAAACGGCCCGATTAGACCATCCAGCGCCGAGCCAATGTCCGTGCTAACCCCAAAAAGCCGATCATCATGGCGATCAGCATGGCCACCTGGGGAGTAAGGCGGGTAAGGAAAGCGATCAGCGACAGGTCTGGGTCGGTAAACCAGAAAATTTTCAGGAAACCGTCCAAGGCCCAGCCGTTAAAGGTGAACAGGGCGACCGGTTCCATCCAGGGCGGCATGAGGAAGCGCGGCACCATGCTGCCGCCCAGGGCGGACATGAGCAAAATCACGATGGACGACAGGCCGTTGAGCTGGGTGCGGGTGGTACAGCTGGTGGCGAGGGCCATGGCAAACGCGCAGGCCGCCGCCGCCGTGAGCGGCGTGAACAGCAGCACCCCCGCCAGGGTGCGCACGTCGCTTAAGTCGAGGCCAAACACCAGCGCCCCCCAGGCGAACATGAGCCACACCTGGGCCGTGCCCAGGAGCGTGAAGAACAGCGCATGGCCGATGAGCTGCACGTTGAGGGTGACGCCGGCGTTGAGTAGCCGTTCCACCGTGCCGTTTTCCCGATCTTCTAGGAGCAAACTGCTCGCGCCCGCCATGGAAAACAGCAGAAACATCACGCCGATGCCGGCCGCGTAATAGGCCACCGGACTCACGTTGCTCGCGTCGTTGGCGGCGCTGGGGGCATCCGCAGCCCGCACGTCGCGCAGGATCATGGGCAATACGTCCGCATCGGGGGTCACAGCACCCTCAACATGGGCATGCCACGACCGTTCGCCCCGCAGGTAGGGCAGCCATTCGGTAAACACCCGCGCTTGTTCGGCGGTGATGGGCGCGTTTTGGGTGGCGAGATAGGCGGTCACCCGCGCCAACAACACATCCGGCGCCACCCCCAGGGCAATGCCTTGAACGATGCCGCGCACGCCGTAGCGCAGGGCGGGGTTGGCGGCGTCAAACAACAGCTCGGTGCGCGCCTGTTGCGGGTCAAAATTGCCGTAATTCGCCGCAAACCCCGACTGCAATACGAGGGCGGCCCCGAAATCCCCCTGCCGTACCGCCGACACCGCCGCCGCGCGGGTGGGCAACACCACCACATTCAGCAGTTCAAGTCCGCCCAATGCGGTCGTAAACCGTCGACTGAGCGCCGATTGATCCTCATCCACCAGGCCAATGCGCAGGGCCGACGGCGAACCGTCGCTCATGGCGCCAAAAATCCCCGCGAAAATCGAGAAAAAGCCCAGGGGCAGGATGAATGTGAGCACGAGGGCGGCGGTGTCACGGCGCAAACGGTGCCAATGCACCATCAACAAGGGCGTCAACAGGGTCCACAGGCTGGATTGAGGGGGGTTATTCATCGCGCAACGCCCGTCCGGTGAGGTGGAGAAACAGGTCTTGCAGCGTGGGCCGCCACAAGCGCACATCGGCAACCGCCACATTTTGCGGTTGCAACTGGGCCAACAGGGCCGTGAGCCGCTGGGAAAGGGTCATCGCCACCGCCCCGTCGTCCAACGCGCATTCCCAATCGCAGGCCGTGTCGGTGGCAGCAGTGGAATGGGTGGCTGTGCAGCAGGGTCGCCAGTCTGTCGGCATGGTGGTCGCCGTTGGCACCGTCACCACCAGGCGCGTGGCCCCCAAATGGGTGCGCAACAGCCCCGCCAAGGTGCCGTCGGCGATGGTTTGGCCGCCGTCGATGAGGGTAAGGCGGTCGCACAGCTGTTCGGCCTCGTCCAGCTGGTGGGTGGTGAGCAGCAGCGCAGTTCCCTGGGCCCGCAGGGTCAACAGCATGTCGTTGATGCGGGCGCGGCTTTGCGGATCGACCCCCACGGTGGGTTCGTCCAACAACACGATCTGGGGCCGATGCAACACGCCGCAGGCCAAATTCAGCCGGCGCCGCATGCCGCCGGAAAAGTTCGTCACCGGTTCATCGGCGCGGTCGGTAAGCCCAGTCCAATCCAAGGCCCAAGCCACCGTGGCCGCCTGTTCCGACGGGGCAATGCCGTGGAATGCCGCAAACGCCCCGAGGTTTTCCCGCGCGGTGAGCGCCTCGTACACGGCGATTTCTTGGGGAACGACGCCCAGTCGGGCGGTGGTTTGGCGTTCAATCGCCCCGCGGTCCAGGACGACGCGCCCGGCAATCGCCCGAATGAGGGTGGATTTGCCGGCGCCGTTTGGCCCCAACAGCCCAAGGATTTCCCCCGGGTGGAGCACGAGGCTGGCCCCTTGTAGCGCGGCGGTCGATCCAAACCGCTTGTGGGCGGCGGACACCGTTAATAGTGGCTCGGTCATGGGGCGACGGTTTCCTCGTTAGCAGTGGCGGCGGGTGACGGCAACGCGGCGGGCGTGGGGGCGGGCGCCCAAATCACGCCGCTTTTGCCCAGGGCGGTGCCCGTAGCAAAGGCCAAATCCACCAACGCGGTTTGTAAATCGGTGAGCGCCTGGACTTGGCTCGATTGGGCGTCGGTCAATTCGGTCAACGCATTCAACACGTCATTACTGGTATTGAAACCGGCTTGAAATTGGATCAACTCGTCTTGATAGGCCTCTTCCGCCCGCGCAATGGAAATCCGATTGGTCAAAATGCGCTGCCAATTTTCCTCCACCGTGTCGATGGCGTTTTCCACTTCCAAGCGGACGCTTTGACGCAAATCCGTTTCAAACGCCCGGGTTTGCCAAGCCCGCAACAGCGCCTCCCGCCGACGGGCCCGGGCGGCCTGGTCGCCTTCCAAAGGCAGCTCCAGCACCAAGCCCGCCTGGTAACTGTTGAGCGACTGTTCAAACAGCTGCTCAAACGCATCGCCGGCGGTGGCTTGGGACCCGGCGAAGTTGTAGCGAAAGGTAAACCGCAGGTCGGGCAACGTGGCGTTGTCGGCCACGGTGTAGTTCAGCGCGTCGATTTGGGCCTGCAATTCGTTCTCGAACAGCTCCATGCGGTTGACTTGGGCCAGTTGCGCCACCCGCGGACGGTCGAAAAACAGCCCCACCGCCTGGGGCGCCGTGGTGGGCACGAGCACCGTGGTGCCGCTCACCGGCAGATCCGCGCGATTCATCAGCCGTTTGAGGGTGCGTTCGGCCCGCCGGCGGTTGAGTTCGGCGCGAATCACGCTATCGAAATTGCGCGCAGCAGCGGCTTGGGCCCGAGAAATGTCCACCTTGACCCGCACGCCCTCTTCCACCTGCCGTTGGGTGTTGCGCACCTGTTCCAGAGACAAATCGTACTGGCGCAACTGAATCCGCAGCAGCTCCCGCGCCGCGTAGTAGCGCCAGTAGGCCTGTTCGGTATTGGCCAACAGCCGCACAGCAAACAGCTTGGTACGCGCGGCGGCCTGCTGGGCGGACAGTCCCGCGATTTGGATGCTCGCGGTGTTCACCTGCACGCCGGCGTTGCGCAACAGGGGCTGGGACAGACCCACGTTGAGGCCCGTGCTGACGGTTTCGCCAAGGCGCAGCCCCGGTTGGGTGGGATCAAAGCTGATGCTCCGCTCGTCGCTGTCGCTGTAGCTGAAAGGCAGTTCCACGCTCACCTGACCGCCGGTGGTCAGGGGCAAACGCAACGCTGGCGTCAACGACCAGCCGTCGGTGGCGGCGTTGGTGGTGTCGCGGCGCCCGTCGATGGTGGCCCCCGTCGACAACACCGCCTCAAACTTGGCCTGTTCCGCCAACAGCCGTTGTTCCGCCTGGGGCAGGCTAAACACCTCGGCTTGCAAACCTAAGTTGTGGGTGAGGGCGCTGCTGAGCGCGTCGGGCAAGGCCAAAGATTGGGCCGACGGCGACGGTTCCTTCCCCTCGGCGACGGCCACCCGAGCCTGATCCACCACCACAGAGGCCAGCTCCGTCGGCTGGCCGTCCAGGGTTTGCACCGGTGCGGTCAAGAAATCCGGCGGCGTAAACGCGGTGCTTTCCTGTAAACGGCGGGTATCGCCAAAATTCACGGGAATCGCACAGCCAGTAAGGAACACGGCACCGAACAAGGAAAACCACGGCAAAACGGCGACAAATCTCATGGTGTAGCGACCCCAAAGATGGGAATGATGAGGGCGAGGGGCGACTTTTCTTCCAAATGAATCCAGGCGGTGGCGAGGGTGCCAGCGGTGAGGGTCAAGGCGGGGCCACGGCTCAAATCCCAGCGATAGCGCTGGGGGTCTCGCGGGTCGATGAGCAGTTCGGCAAACACTTCGATTTGGTGGTTATCGCGGGTGAGCTGGCGGGCCACCTCGGTGTTGCCCACCACCAGACTGGCGGCCTCGGGGGTCACGGCGAAGGACGACACGGCGGTCACCTGCGCCAGCACGCTGCCAAAGCGTTCCCGTTCCACCGGGGCGGGCGTAAGCCGCAGGGTCATCCCCGGTTGAATGCGCTTGCCGTCGTCGAGTTTGAAATACGCCACGGCTTCGAGTCGTTCCTCGCCCCGACGGGTGTCGAGGGTGCCCAACCGCGTGCCGCGACCGATGAGCGCGCCGGGCGCTTGGGTCAATTCCACCACCCGACCGCTCGTTTCCACCTGCAGATCGCGGCTTTCCGCAAGCTGTTCGGCGAGGCGGTTGATGGTCCGTTGCAATTCGGCTTCCTCGTGCTCCATCAAAAACCGCAATTCCGCCTGGCGCTTGTCGAGATCGGCCAGGTTTTTGGCGAGTTCCTCCTGGTCGAGGGTTAAATCCAGCACCGCGTCCTGGCGCTCAGCCAGGCGATTGAGCGCGTCCAGGTAGGTTTGCTCGGCGCGAATGCGGTCAAAATCCAGCTGCAACAGCTGCAACTCGCTTTCCGCCACGCGAATCCCCTGTTGACTGGTCTGTTGCCGCGCCAACAACACCTGATCCGCCGAGCGCAGTTGCTGGCGGCGCAGTTCTTCCAGGCGTTTTTGCGTGGTGTGCAGCGAGGCGCGCCGCTCATTTTCAAGGGCAACCACCGCCGCCACGTTGTCGCGCTGCTGTTCCAGGTGGCGCAGACGCTGTTGATGGTTGCGTTTCGCCAGCTCGCCACTGCGATTCACCTGTTCCTGTTGGAGCGCGATGCGCGTGGCGAAGATGTCGCGGCGTCGGGCCAAAATATCCCGCTCCAAATCGAGATACCGCAGGGTCAACGAGGCAATCACCGCGTTTTTTTCCTGCACATCGGCGAGCTGTTGGCGGGTTTGCAGCAGTTGCCGTTCCGTGTCCGGCTGCTGCAACTCGGCGACGACTTGGCCGGCTTCGACAAAATCGCCCACGCGCACCCGCCAAGCGCTCAATTGGCCGCTCGCCGTGGACTGAAACGTCACCAAGGTGTTGCGCGTAAGCAACAAACCGTTGCCGGTGGCGGTGATGGGAATCTGGCCAAACACCAAAAACGCCACGGTAAACAGGGCGATGGTGGTGAACAGCAGTAGCCACAGGCCGCTTTGGGCTTGCAGCACCGGCAGCGCCCGATGGATTTCTTCGGGCGTCAGCTCTTGCGCCTGGGGTTTTGCCCGGCGGAACCAGGACGTGCGGGGGGGATTAGCGGAGGTCATGGGAATACTCAGGCCATTTGTCGCGACATGAGGTCTTGGAACAGGCCGGGCTGTTTGCTGAGCGTGTCGAAGTTCCCCGCCTGCACCACTTGGCCGCTTTGCAACACGTAAATACGGTCGGCCTTGCGGATGGTGCTCAGGCGGTGGGCGATGCTCAGGCGGGTCACGCGCCGACGGTCCAGGGCCTCGCTCACGATGGCTTGGGTTTTGTTGTCGAGGGCGCTGGTCGCTTCGTCAAACAACACGATCCGTGGGCGGGCGGCGAGGGCGCGGGCGATGAGCAGCCGCTGGCGTTGGCCGCCGGAAAAGTTGCTGCCCCCCTCGGCCACCATGCTGTGCAGCCCCATGGGCAACCGTTCCACGTCGTCGCTCAAACCGGCATCGGCGATGGCGTCCCAAATCTCCGCATGGCTGAGCTTTGTGTTGTTGGCGATGTTTTCCATGATGTTGCCCGCGCTCAACCGCCCGTTTTGCAGCACCGACCCCATTTGGCGGCGCACGGCGAGGATGTCTAAGCCCGCCAAATCCTGGCCATCGAACAAAATCCGCCCCTCGGTAGGCCGTTCAAAGCCGAGCATCAGCCGCAAAATCGTGGATTTCCCCGAGCCGCTGGGGCCGACAAACGCCACAAACTCGCCCGGCGCAATCTCAAACGACACCTCCCGCAGGATGATCGGGCCGTCCTCGTGGTAGCGAAACGACACGTTTTCAAAGCGAATGCTGCCGCTCAAGCGCCCGGGGTCGGAGGCGTCGTCCGCCACCTCCACCTGGCCTTCCAACAGGGGCTTGATCCGACGGGTTTTTACGAGGGTCGATTGCACATCCAACAGGGTATTGCTCACGTCGGCCCAGCCGGTGAGATACAGGATGAACGCCGTGTTAAACGCGATGAAATCGCCAATGGAAATGGCCTTGGGGTCCGTGGCAGACAGCCCGATGGTGAGGTCGGTGGCGTGCCAAAAGATCAGCGCCGACGCGATGGGCGGCACCACGCGGTTAATCGCATCCACCGTGTCTTTAGCCCGCTGGATGCGCAACGTGGTGACCAGCTGTTCGGTGTATTTCACGACCCAATGGTTAAACGCGCGGTACTCCGCCCCCGCCACCCGCAGTTTCCCCACGGCGGCGATCATTTGAATCATCAAGCCGTTGAACTCGCCCTCCAGGTCGTGGAGCCGCAGGGCGTGGCGGCGCACCACGACCGCCGCGATGGCCGTCATCACCAACGTGGCGGCGCCAATCCACAGGGCAATTTTGGCGAGATCCCAGCTGTAATACCAAAGCAGCAAGAAATTCAGCAGCGCCAGCACCCCAGAAATCAGCGGGCGCACGGTGCTACTGCTCATTTCTTGGACGACTTCCCCCACGGCGTTCACGCGGGTTTGCAATTCGCCACTCGCGTAGCGCCGGAAAAAGTCCGGTTTGAACTTCAACAGGCGATCCCACATGGCGGATTGGGCGGTGATGTCGGCCAGGGTGCCGGTGCGCACGGAGGCCATGGCCTGGGCGTAGGTAAACAGCGCCGTCCCCAGGGCGGTGGCCGTGAGTAGCGCAGCGAATTCCCACAACAGGCGACCGTCGGCGTTGGGAATCGCGTTATCCACCAGGGCGCCGGTCACCCGCGGCGCCACCATGCCCAGCAGCGCAATGGCGATGCCGCAGAGCAGGACGTAAGTCAGATCGCCCACGCGCCCACGGGTGGTGAAGCGCAGCAGGTCGGTGAACCGCCGGGCGGTGCTCGGCAGCGGGCGATACAGCATGGTGGCTTCGAGCTGCACCGCCTCGCGCATCGTGGCGGTGAGCGGTTGGCGCTCGCGGGTGGCCGGATCCACCACGTGGTAGCCCTCGGACGTGGGCAGTAACGCGATGGGGCGCCGTTCTTCCCCCAAATAGGCCAGTAACGGGCCGCCGTCGTGCTGCCACCAGTCGGGATTGAGGATGATTTTGCGGTGCCGCAGCTTGGAGGCGCGGGCGATGGCCTCGATGGGGTCTTCCACGCGGCTTAAATCCTCCGACGCCAGGGGCGGGCGAATCTCGACACCCAGCTGCTGGCCCAGGGCCTGCACCGCCGTGAGCAATTCCGTATCGCGACGCTTAAAGCGTTCCTGGGGATCGAGCACATCGGAAAGGGTTTCGTAGGCGTCGGTGAGCGCACTGCGCTGTTGATAGCGACTCGCCATGCGCCGCTCGACTTCTGCCCGTCGCTCCACCTCGTGGAGCTGATTGAGACGGCGGTTAAACAGCCGATGCAGCCCGCCCAACCCGATGATCGTGTTCCACAGGGTGAGGGCATCGTCGAAGGGCCGAAGTACCACCTCGGTGTCCTGGGTCGCCCGCCACCAGAGTTCGGCGCTAATCAACACGCCACCCAACGTCGGTTGCCAACTGAGTTCGGGCTGGCCAAACAGCTGCAATTCGCCCCGCTGCACCTCGAGCCACGCGAAGTTTTCCGGATTGAGGCCGATCACGTCGCCTTTGCCGAGGAAAAACGGCTCGGTTTGGCAATCCACGCAGGTCATGGCCGGCGGTTTTTCTAAATCCACCACCAAATGGCGACCCAACGCGCTCATCCAACCCTCGAGGGCCAGGCGATCCGGCTCGGCCAGGCGGCGCACCTGTTCCACATGGGGTTCAAACCGCAGCTCGATGACGGTGGTCTCGCCCACGGCGACGGCCATAAAACTCATGAACTGGCCGGCCTCGTTAGCCGCACAGCCCACCACCGCCCCCCGGGTGGGCAGGCGAAACAGGTGGCGGCGCATGCCCACCGGGGCGCCATACCGCACCTTGGTACTCAACAAATCCAACGATCCCTGGGCCACCATCCAAAACACGTTGGGTTGGTCGAGGAGCAACGTTTGGTGATTTTTCAGGCGATGGATGCGGCTTTTCAGGCCCGACACCGCGTCGGTGCCCGTGTCGGTGACACCCGCTTGGCTGTCGGTCTGCTCTAGCACCATGGCGCGGTAACGGCCCGTGCTGTCGGGCAAGGCGCGATAACGCCCGGAACCGTCGAAGGCCACCCGCTGGCGACCCGTACTGTCGAACGCCACCCGCTGAAATCCGGTGCGTTCCGCCGCGTCGATCGCCTTCAGCACCCGCCCCACCATGGTGGAATCGGCGTCAAAGCCCTTTTTGAAATCAATCGCCTGCTCGACGGCCTGGGCCGAATCGTCGGCGAGTTCCAGGGGAGCGCTCTCTGGAGCGGGCTGGTCGAAATCCACCGCCGTCATCACCCGACCCACCAGGGTCGTCGTGCCCACGGCTGGCTGCTCAAAGTCGATGTGGGCCAGGACTTCTTCCGTGGCAGCGGTATCCGTGTCGGTGCCGTCGAGATTTAACGGCGGCGCATCGGTCGGCGTGTCGGCCATGGCCACCGTCGGCAAGGATACGGTGGGGTCGCGGGCAATTTTTGGGGAATCGGATGCGCTATCGGTAGACGATGTCATGGGCTGGCCTCCTCGGTGAGTTCGCCGCCGGCGCGGAGCAGTTCGGCGTACAGCCCATCCCGCGCCCACAGCTGGGCGTGATCGCCGCGCTCGATGATTTTCCCGTGTTCTAACACGATGATTTCATCGCAATCGCGGATGGTGCTGAGACGGTGGGCGATCAAAATGCAGGTGCAGCCCCGCAGGCGGAGCCGCTCGTCGATGAGCCGTTCGGTTTCGCCATCCAAGGCGCTGGTGGCCTCGTCGAGCAGCAAAATCGTGGGGTTTTGTACGAGGGCGCGGGCGATTTCGATGCGCTGGCGCTGGCCGCCGGAGAGATTCGCGCCGCCTTCCAGCAGGAGACTGTCCAAGCCCCGAGGCAACGCCAACACCACGTCCAAAATCGCCGCATCGCTCAAGGCGCGATACAGGGTTTTGTCGGGGATGGTCTGGTCCCACAGGGTCAAGTTGTCCCGCACCGTGCCCTCAAACAGGAAGATTTCCTGGGTCACAAGGCCAAACGAGGCGCTCATGACGGAGCGGGGAATTTGCGCCCGGGGGTGATTATCGAAATACACACCCCCCTGCCACGGTTTGTACAGCCCGCAGATGAGCTGGGCGAGGGTGGATTTCCCCGAACCGCTCGCGCCGACAAACGCCACCCGCTTGCCCGGGGGAATGTCGATGTTGATGTCGTTGAACAGGGGCGGATCCAGGGGGCTGTAGCCAAACGTGAGGTTGCGAATGGCCACATGACCGCGCAATTGCAGCGGCCAGGTCATCAACGTGCGGTCGTCGGTGGACTGTTGTAGGCCGGAGGCGTCCACCGACAGCTCGTCCGCCTGGGCGCCGAGCACATCGTCCAAGCGCTTCAAGTCGCCATCCAACTCCTGCAACTCGCTGCCCAAATCCACCAAATCCTTAATGGGTTCCTGAAAGTTGCTCATTAGGGCGGTGAAGGCGATGAGGGTACCTACCGACATTTCGCCAGCAATCACCGCCTGACCGCCCAGGAGATAAATCACCATGGTGTTCAAGGCGTTAAACAGAATCGGCATCACCGTGAGGGTTTGGGTGGCGATTTGTAGGTCTTGCAGACTGTTTACGGCCTTGGCGTACCGGCCGCCCCATTTGGAAAAGAACGCGGCTTCTTGACCGCCAGCCTTGAGGGTTTCCATGGCGTGGAGCGCGGCGATGGTGTCGCCGGCCACCTTCCCAAAGTCCTGGCGCAGGCGAATGTTGGCATCGACCCGCCGATGGCCCAAGGCCCGCAGCGCCACAAAGCTCAAGGCGGCAAAGCCAATGCCCACGAGGGTCAACGACAGGTGGTAATAGGCCATGAGCACCGCATAAAACCCCATCATCATCACGCTCAAGGCCGTGTCGGCGAGCTTGCCGGACAGGGTGTTGGCGACGCTGTCGTTGAGCTTTTGGCGCAGCGCGATTTCCCCGCTGTAGCGCTGGGCGTAAAACCCCAGGGGCAGCCGCAGCAGATGCCAGAAAAAGCGGCTGGCACTCGACACGGCCAGGTGAA
>DAIUCA010000059.1:0-1846 GCA_036846405.1 Candidatus Competibacteraceae bacterium | reverse complement strand
CCGCAGGCGGCGCAAACACAGAATCTTCACCAGCTCCACCAGGAGCTTAAAAATCACCGTGAGGGCAATCACCAACATGAGCGGGCGCAGCCAATCTTCCCGCGCCTCGCCCAGCACCTCGTCTAAGTAGATTTGCGTAAACGCTGGGATGATTAGGCCGGGAATCGTCAACAACAGGCCCAAGCCCACGAGGAACGGCACGGTGAGTCCGGTGTGTTGAAACCGCTGGCGCAACGCCGTCCACAGCTGGGGCTTGTGGCCCCCCTTTTCAAACTTTGGCCCCGGCTTAAAGGTGAGGGCGACGCCGGTAAAGCTCTCGTCGAACTCGCTGAACGACACCACCCGATGGCCGTGGGCCGGGTCGTTCAAAAACACCCGCTTGCCGTGGGTATCGAAGCCTTCCACCACCAAAAAGTGGTTGAAATTCCAGAACACCACGAAGGGACAGGTCTGGGTCATGGCCGTATTCACGTCCTGTTTGAGGCCCTTGGCTTCCAAGCCGTACTTGCGGGCGGCCTTAATCAAGTTCGACGCCTTCACCCCGTCCCGCGACACGCCGCATTCCTGGCGCAGCTCCGTGAGGGGCACCACCTTGCCGTAGTACTCCAACACCATGCCCAAGCAAGCCGCGCCGCATTCCACGGCTTCGAGTTGGAGCAACAGGGGCGTTTTAACGCGAGCCATAACGTTCTCCACGCATTGAGAAATTTACAGGCCCAACCAGCGCCGCAGAATGGGCGGCACATAGGACAGGGGGGGACGCCGCTCCGACGTGACCCACACGTCGGCTGTCGTGCCCGCCGACAGGGTGAGGTTGGGGCCATTCAATGAGGTCCACTGGTAACCCGACGCCGTCGGCGCCGGGTCTAGGGCAATAAACACTTCGATTTGGTGGTTGTTGGCGGTGAGCTGGGTTGCCACCTCCCGATTGCCCACGTAATTCACCGCGCCTTCGGGGGTAATCGGAAACGGCGACACGGCGGTGATCCGCCCGCGAATGCTGCCGTACCGCTTTTGGGACGCGGTGGATGGCGACACCCGCACCGCCATGCCGGGCTGCAATTTTTTGCCAAGGGCGTCTTGAAAATACGCCAGCACCACCAAGGGATCCGCGGGTTTGCGGGCGTCGAGCTGGGCGAGGCGATCCCCCGCCGTGACCACCGCGCCTTCCGCCACGGTGAGTTCTAAAACCTGGCCGCTAAACGGGCTTTTGATCTGCCGATGGCGCCCAAGCTGTTCGCCGATGCGCTCGATTTGACGGGTTAAATCCGCTAACTCGGTGCGCTCTTGAAACGCGGTTTCGCCCCGCTCTTTTTGGAGCTGGGCCAGGCGGTTATCCAACTCGCGGCGCTGCAAATTGAGCTGGGTTAACTCGTTTTCTCGATTGCTGATGGTGATCTGGGCATCGAGGAGCGCCTCCGCCGCCTGCACCTGCTTTAACTCCATTTCCTGAATCTGCAACTCCACATTGCGCAGCTCCAACACGCTGTCTTCGTAGCGGCGTTGCTGTTCGAGGAGCGATTCTTCCGGCGTGAGCCGTTCTCTGCGCAGGCGCTCGTAACTGGTCACCCGCTCCTGAAACGCCGCCGTGAGCGCCGTTTTGGCCGCACGGTTGCCTTCTAACGCCCGCCGTTGGGCCGCCAAATACCGCTGGTCGTTGGCGTTCACCACGGTCACAAACCGCTTGGCTTCCCCTAAATACGCCGACAGTTCGCCGATGCGCTGGTTGAGCAGCTGGCCTCGGCGCTCTAGGGCCTGCTGTTCCAACGTCCAAAACCGTTCCCGCAACGCCGCCAGCGCCGCTTGTTTGATCTCGGTTTCCTGGCGCTTGGCCTGGGCTTGATCC